>DATAKO010000002.1:0-29952 GCA_036261575.1 Jatrophihabitans sp. | reverse complement strand
TGCCCCTCTGCCTACCACACGGCTCGGCAGCACGCCGCGCACGGTGCGGCGGCGGCGCAGCGCGACCCGGTCCGCGGACTCCACGATACCCAGGCTCCGGCGCAGCGTGGCCACCGACGCGATGCGCCGGACCACCAGCGGCGCGAAACCGAGCCGGGCCAGGTAGCGGTTGGCGTCACGGGCGCCGGCCTGCACACCCACCACCACGTGGTCGATCTCGCGATCCTCGGCGTGCCGGACCGCTCCGGTCAGCAGCGCGCGGCCTGCTCCCCGCTTGCGGAACGAGGGCGCTACCAGCAGGTGCGAGATGTAGAGCGTGGCGGTCGGGGCGAGCACCCCGACGCGCTCTTCCAGCAGCACCGCGAAGCCGACGATCTGCTCGCTCGCCTCGTCCAGCGCGACCAGCACCAGACGGTCGAGGTCGGACAGCAGCGCGTGGTAGCGCTCGGCCAGCGACTGGCTGTGATCGGCCCGGCTCGAGCGCCCGCGACGGATCGCGTGCTCGACCACACCGTTGTCCTCGGACAGAGCGATCAACTCGGGAATATCAGAGGTACCGGCGGGTCGTACCCGAACGTTGCCCCTCGACACATCCACTCCCGGCGCTAGGTCTTACCCGAGTCCTACCGAAGTCCTACCGAAACGGACAGGTTTTGTTGGACGCCCATTCAAAACCCCGCCGCACCATATCGCGCCCGCGTGCCCCGGCGACAGGGGCAATCTCGGGCCGGTTGTGCGCCCGAGACGACCGGTGATCACCTGTTCACACAGCGCTGAACTTCCGGCCTAATTGGCCGTGGTTCAAATACTAGGACGCGATCTCCTCACCCAGGTAAGCGGCCCGGACCCGGTCATCGGCGAGCAGCGCGGAACCGGTCCCCTCCAGCACGATCTCGCCGGTCTCCAGCACGTAGCCGCGGTCGGCCAGCGCCAACGCCTGGGCCGCGTTCTGCTCGACCAGCAGCACGGTGACACCCTCGCCGTTGATCTCGCGGACGATGTCGAAGATCTGCTTCACGATGAGCGGCGCCAGCCCCATCGACGGCTCGTCCAGCAGCAGCAACCGGGGCTTGCCCATCAGCGCGCGGCCGATCGCCAGCATCTGCTGCTCGCCGCCGGACAGGGTGCCGGCCAGTTGCTTGTACCGCTCCTTGAGCCGCGGGAACAGCTCCAGCGCGTGGTCGAGCACCTGCTGATCCGGCTTCTTGAACCGGAACGCCCCCATCTCCAGGTTCTCGGCCACGGTCATCCGCGGGAACACGTGCCGCCCTTCGGGGACGTGGCAGATGCCCAGGCTGATCAGCTCGTGCGCCGGGATGCCGTCGATCCGCCGGCCCTCGTAGCTGATCCGGCCCAACGTCGGCCGCAGCATGCCCGACACGGTGCGCTGGGTGGTGGTCTTGCCCGCCCCGTTGGCGCCGAGCAGGGCGACCACCTCGCCCTTGTTGACGGTGAACGACACGCCCTTCAGGGCCTTGATCGCGCCGTAGCGCACCTCGATGTCGTCGACCTCGAGCATCACCTCAGGCATGCTGGCCTCCGTGCTCATCGCCGTCGGCGGCCGGTCCGGCCGCGCCCGGCGGGGGTGTCTGGAACGACTCGTCCTCAGCGATGATCGGATCGTCGCCGATATCGATGGGCCGGCCACCGGGGGCGGCCGGCGAATCCTCGATCAGGCTGGCCGGCGCCTCGTGCGGGTGGCTGGCCATCTCCTCGGCAGCCTCTTCGGTCGAGCTGCCCAGGTAGGCCGCGACGACGACCGGATCCTTCTGGATCTGTTCCGGCGTGCCCTCGGCGATCTTCTCGCCGAAGTTCAGCACGACCAGCCGGTGCGCGATCGACATCACCAGCTTCATGTCGTGCTCGATCAGCAACACCGAGACGTTGTCCTCGATGTTGATCCGCTTGATCAGCTCGGCCAGTTCCCGCTTCTCCGCCGGGTTGGTTCCCGCGGCCGGCTCATCGAGCAGGATCACACCGGGATTGGTGCCCAGCGCGCGCGCGATCTCCAGCCGTCGCTGCTCGCCGTAGGCCAATGAGCCGGCGAGCTCGTTGGCCCGGTGGGTCAGCCCCACGAAGGCGAGCAGGTCATAGGCCCGGCGGGTGCTCTCCCGCTCCTCCCGCCGCTGCCAGGGCATGCCCAGCATGGCGGCGACCGGGCCGGACTTCTGCCGGGTCTCCACACCGACCTTCACGTTCTCCAGCGCGGTCAGCGCGGGGAACAGCCGGATGTTCTGAAACGTCCGGGCCACCCCCATCCGGTTGACGACGTGGGTCTTGGCGCCGAGCACGCTCTGCGGGGCGTCCCCGACCCGGGCGGCCAGGTTGATCGAGCCCTGCTGCGGGGTGTAGACCCCGGTGAGGCTGTTGAACAGCGACGTCTTACCGGCACCGTTCGGCCCGATCACGGCGAGGATCTCGCCGCGATACATCTGCAGCGAGACGTCGTTCAGGCTGGTGACACCACCGAAGCGGAGGGTGACATGGTCGACGTCGTAGACGACGTCACGAGCGGCTGCAGTCATGCCGATCACAACCCTTCCGAAGCCGGCACGGCGCGCGCCTCGGCCGAGGCCGGAGCGTCCAGACCGGACAGTTCCGCCCGCCGCCGCCGGGCCGGGATGAGGCCCTCGGGGCGGAAGATCATCATGACCACCAGGATGGCACCGACCCACATGTAGCGGTCGCTGGCCGGCACCTGATCCTTCAGGAAGTCGGGCAACCAGGTCAGAGCCGCGGCTCCGGCCATCGCTCCCGGCAGCGAACCCATCCCGCCGAAGACGACATAGGCGACCACCAGGAAGGAGTTGTTCAGCACGAAGTTGTCCGGGTTGATGTAGCCGATCTGGCTGGCGAAGAAGACACCGGCGACACCCGAGGTCGAGGCACCGATGGCGAAGGCCAGCAGCTTCACCCGGGTCGTGTTGATACCGGTGGCCTGCGCGGCCACCTCGTCCTCGCGGACCGCGGCCCAGGCCCGGCCGAGCCTGGAGTTCTCCAGCCGGTTGAACAGCACCACGATGATGACCACCAGTACCAGCAGCAGGTACCAGTACTGCAACTGGTTCTGGCCCCAGACGAGCTTGAGCGGCCCGATGTGGATCACCGGGTTCGGAATGCCGAAAGCACCCTTGGGACCGTTGGTGATGTTGCCCGGGTTGTTCACCGCGAACAGCCTGATGATCTCACCGAAACCGAGCGTCACGATCGCCAGGTAGTCACCGCGCAACCGCAACGTCGGCGCACCGAGGGCGACACCGGCGATCAGGCAGGCCACGATCGCGAACGGGATCGCCCACAGCGGGCTGAGGTGTAACCACGACGGCGGCCGGTGCGGCAGCGCGTAGGTGAGGTAGGCGGTCATGTACGAGCCGATCGCGTAGAACGCGATGAACCCGAGGTCGAGCAGGCCCGCCCAGCCGACGACGACGTTCAACCCGACGGCCAGCAGCACGTAGATGCCGATGTCGGTGACCAGGGCCTTCTGCCAGAACCCGTTGGCCATCGGCGGGTAGAACAGGGCGACCGCCAGCACCACGAACAGCAGGGTGCGGCCGTTGGCCAGGCCGGTGGAGATGGCCGCCTTCGTGTCCGCCACCTGCCGCTGCTTCGGCTCGGCCGAACCCAGCACGTCGGAGGAGACCGCGGTTGCCGGGCGCCGGCCGGGACTGGCAGCCAGGTATCCGCCGCCGCCGATCAGCAGGAAGGCGGTGCAGGCCAGCCAGCCACCGACGCCGAGGTTCTGCCAGGGCCCGGTGGCGCCGTCGACGCCCGCCTGGGCCGCGACCTTGGAGAAGTCGTACATCGTGACCAGCGTGATCAGGATCGACGCCGCACCGATCACCGCGGCGACCAGACCGAGCGCCCGGATTCGCAGGTAGCTGGCCGCGCCGGCTGCCAGCAGCGTGACGATGAACAGCAACCAGCCGAGCCAGATCAGGTACTGCACCGCAAGCGGCGCCAGGCCGGTACCGCGGAACGCGTTGTGCGTGTCGATCAGCGTGGCGTTGCGGCTGTTCGGCGCGAACCAGGTCGACTGGATGAGGGAGATCAGGCCGATGATCAGGCCCGCAACCACGAGCGGCAGCCCCGGGCGCCAGTTGATCAGCCGGTTCGCGAAGTACCGGGTCTGAGCGACGTCTTCCTTGGACAGCACCACGAACAGTGCGGCCGCGCCGATGGACAGGAAGCCGAGCAGCGCGACCCAGGCACCGGTGGAGTGATCGGGCACGCCGAGGAAGTCAGACAGCAGGCCGTGCGCGAAGTAACCCCAGAAGCCGCCGACAACCGCCACCACCGCCCCCGCGATCGCAATCACCTTGTTGGACAGAATGATCGCCAGCGCGGACAGCACGACAGCGGCGATGAGCAGGATCCAGCCGAGGTGACTTCCGAAGTACAGCTTGGCCGAAGTGGCCAGACCCTTGGTCGCGTTCGCCTTGCTGGAGATGGTGCCAAACTTCTGGTCACCCACCGACGCGCTGTCGGTCCAGTGCAGCAGGAGGAACGAGGACAGCACCGACAGCAGCCCGGCGAACAGCGGGCGGATGCCCGGCCGCAACAGGTAGGGCCGGATCCGGTCGAAGAGCGTGATCAGCACGTAGAGGACCAGCCCGATCGCCAGGAAGATCGCGACCCGGGGGAACTTCAGGCTTTGCCGGAAGCCGTATCCGAAGTCGTTCTGCACGCCTTCCTGGTTGCCGATCATCATGGCGAGCATGAGACCTGCCACCAGGCATGCGACCAGGCGCTTGGCTTCGATCTTGGTGAACCTCATGCGGCACGCCCCAGCCGCTCACCGAGGATGCCGGTGGGCCGGAAGATCAGCACGAGCACCAGCACGATGAAGCTCACCACGTCCACCCACTGCAACCCGATCCACTGCGTGCTGCCGTTCCAGGGTGCGGTCGGTACCACGTTCTCGACGACGCCGATCAGCAAGCCACCGAGCATGGCGCCGCGGATGTTACCGATGCCACCGAGGACCGCGGCGGCGAAGGCCTTGGTGCCGGCGGCGAAGCCCATGGTGTTGGAGAAGACGAACGCGGTGCCGAACATGAAGCCGGCAGCACCGCCCAGCGCACCGCCGATGATGAAGGTGCGCGAGATCGTTTTGTCGATGTTGATGCCCATCAGCGCCGCGGTCGGCGCGTCCTCGGCGACACCGCGGATGCCGCGCCCGAGCTTGGTCTTGGAGACCAGCCGGTCCAGGAAGATCATCATCAGCACCGCCGCGACGATGATGGTGACCTGGATGGTTTCCACCGGCGCACCGGCGATCTTGAACAGGTGGTGGTGCACCGCGAAGTAGTTCGGGAACTGGTTGTTGCTGAACCGGTTGAACAGCTTGCCGGCGAACTGCTGCAGGAAGAACGACATTCCGATTGCGCTGATCAGGAAGGCGAGTTTCGGCGCACCCCTTCGTCTGAGCGGGCGGTAGGCGATCTGCTCCAACGACCAGGCCACCGCGGCGCCGACCACCGCGCCGGAGAGCAGGCCGATCATGAAGACGAACGGCACCATCCACGACGCGGTGTTGTTCTTATCGCCGACGATGGCGTGCACGATGATGTAGCTGCCGAAGGCTCCGGACATGAACACCTCGCCGTGGGCGAAGTTGATCAGCTGCAGGATGCCGTAGACCAGGGTGTAGCCGAGCGCGATCAGCGCATACATCGAGCCACGGGTGAGCCCGATGATCAGGTAATTCAAGAAGTCGGACATCGACGACCTTCCAACTCGGGTTCAGCAAGAAGAACTGCAGGCAAGGCAAGGGCTTCGCCGACCGGGTGGTCGACGAAGCCCTTGCATCAGATCATCGGATCGGGCAAGCCCGGATCAGTTCTGGTCCTTGATGTTGCCGATGAGCACGATGTTGCCGTCCTTCTGGGTGAACAGGTTCACCGTCTGGGCGGTCGCCACGACCTCACCATTGCTCTCGAACTTCACCTCGGTGGTGATGCCCTGGTAGTCGAGGTTGTTGACCGCGTCCTCGACCGAGGACTTGGTGATGGAGCCCTTCGACTTGGCCGCCTTCATCGCAGCGATCAGGGCGTTGGTGGCGTCGTAGGCCTCCGGCGAGTACGTCGACGGCGGGGTGTTGAACGCCGCCTGGTAGGCAGCGGCGAAGTCCTTGGCCGCGGGCGCGGTGGTGGCGTCCAGGCAGCCGCAGCTGAAGTACCAGCCGTTGCCGGCGGTGCCGGCCTGCTTGGTGAACACCGAAGACTTGATGCCGTTACCACCGATCTTGATGCCGGTGTAGCCGACCGCGTTCAGCGCCTTGGCGAACAGCGCCGCCTGGGCGTCGTAACCACCGTAGAAGAGGGCGCCGGCACCCGAGCCCTTGACCGCCGCGGCGGCCGCGCTGTAGTCGGTCGTCTTGGCATCGACACCGGTGCGCACCACGGTGACGCCCTTGGTCTGAGCCTCCTTCTGCACCGCGTCCGCCACGCCCTTGCCGTAATCGGACAGGTCGTCGACGACGTAGATCTTCTTGGTCTTCTTGGCCAGCCAGTCCGCGGCTTGGGTGCCCTCGACGTTGTCGGAGGGGATGATGCGGTGGAAGGTCTGGAAGCCCAGCGTCGACAGCGACGGGTTGGTCGCGGACGGGCTGATCATGGCGACGCCGGCCGCACCGTAGGTCTTGCCGACCGCCTTGGTGGCGCCGGAGAACGACGGGCCGATGACGCCGACGACGGTGTTGTCCTGCAGCACCTGGGCCGCCGCGGCCGGCGCCTTGGACGGGTCGCCCTGGTCGTCAGCCTTGAGCAGCTTCAGGGTGAAGCCGAGGTTGCCACTCTTGTTGGCCTGGTCGATGGCGAGCTGGACGCCGTTGACCTCGTTGATGCCCAGCTGCTGGTTGTCGCCGGACAGCGGGCCCTGGAACGCGATGGTGTAGGTGCCACCACTGGAGTTGGCGCTCGAACCGCCGCCGCCTCCGTTGGTCAGGCCACTGCTGTTGCCCGAGCTGCTGTTCGAGCAGGCGCTGAGGGCGAGGGCGCCCACTGCGCCGATTACGGCGATCTTCGCCAGGGACAGAGTCCGCACTGACGTTTCCTCCTTCGTCTTCGATCCTCGCTCTGAGAATCGACGTTGCTGCTCGGCGAGCGTGCGACGTTGCTGTGCCGCCGAGGGTGATCGAGAGCACGCTACTGCGCGAGCGCGGGTCAGGATACGAACAGCCGCGGCTAGGCCGACGTCGTAACCAAATCGCGTCCGTAGCGTGCACGGACGTAACACAGACGCATGCATTTGCCCGAATCGAGATCCCCCGGCGAAACACGGCTCGTCGGGAGCGGTCCTTCGACCGACCGGTCAGCGCTGCATCTGGCCGGTTTCGGTGAGTACCAGCTCGGCTACTGCGCGCATCGTGGTCCGCTTGTCCATGGCGGCCCGCTGGATCCAGCGGAACGCGTCCGGCTCGGACAGCCGGTGCTCGGCCATCAGCACGCCCTTGGCGCGTTCGATCAGCTTGCGCGCCTCCAGCCTGTCCTGCAGCCCGGTGACCTCGGCCTCCAGAGCCCGGATCTCGGCGAACCGGCTGGTGGCCATTTCGATGGCGGGCAGCAGGTCGCGCTTGTGGAAGGGCTTGATGAGGTAGGCCATCGCGCCCGCGTCCCGAGCCCGCTCGACCAGGTCGCGCTGGCTGAAGGCGGTCAGGATGACCACCGGCGCGATCCGCGCCTCGGTGATCTGGCCGGCCGCGGTGATGCCATCCATCTTCGGCATCTTCACATCGCAGATGACTACGTCGGGCACCAACTCGGTGGCCAGCTGAACCGCCTTCTCGCCGTCGGCGGCCTCGCCGACAACCTCGAAGCCCTCCTCGGCGAGCATCTCGCGCAGGTCGAGCCGGATGAGCGCCTCGTCCTCTGCAATCAGAACACGTCGAGGCCTCGATGCCTCACCAGCGGAAGGGGCCTGCTCGACCGGCTTGCTCACTGCTGATCACTACCTTCACTCGCTGCGTCGTCGCTGTGCGCGCTTCGGTGCGCAGATGTCCGGGCGCGCGGAGCCAAAGCCTATCCGGCTAGACTCCGTCGAGCGTCACGCCCCTGTGATGGAACTGGCATACATGGCGGTCTCAAAAACCGTTGCCGAAAGGCATGTGGGTTCGAATCCCACCGGGGGCACACCTGCGGAGAGCCGTTTCGCCTTGCACCGACGGGATTCGGCGGCCTATCAGCCTAACCAACCGCGTCGTTGCGCAGCGGCACCGAGCGCGAACCGGCCGACCGCACCGAGCTCGGCCGCCAGCCGGGCGATGCGCCGCCCGACCTGGCGCGGCGACATCTCCAGGGCACGGGCAACCTGGGCGTCGGTGGCGCCGGCGGCCAGCAGCTGGAGCAGAGCCCGGTCGATGTCGTCGTGGTCCGGCTCGGCCAGGAAGCCGTCCTCCAGCGGCCGGGACTCCCGCCACAGCGCATCGAAGAGGTCCTGGCAGGCGACCAGCAGGCTCGGATGGGTGAGCACGATGGCATCGGAGGCCGGCTCGTCGGGAACCGCACGCACCATCGCCAGCAAGCCGTCCACCGCGATCATGCGCGCCGAGCACGCGGGGTTCCAGCGCACCTGGGCGCCGAGCTCGGTCAGCCACCTGCAGTACTGCCGGTCATCGGCGGAGAAGCTGCGCGGCGCACCGACCACGGTCCGGTGCTCGATGCCGCGCTGCAGCGAGCGCTCGTCCCACACCGCGCCCTTGGACATCGACTCACCGGGCGGGAAGTTGCCCGGGTTCAGGGTGATCACCCGCTCGCGCGTGCTGGCCGACAGCTCGTCGATGAAGCGGCGGACGGGCGCACCGGACGGGACAGACCACACGCCCTCGGCGACCGGGCGCAGGTGCCGCCGGACCACATCACGCAGACCGTCATGCAGCTCATTGCGTGCTGCCATCGTCGTTCTCCCTGCAGTCATATCGTTGCCTACCGATATGCAGACCTTGATCTACACGTTCTCACAGGTTGCCGCCTTTTCGGACATCGGACGCCGGCCGGGGCGCCTCCGGGCGCGGCTCGGCGTGCCCCGCGCCGCTGGCTAGGATGACCGCGGGCCCTCCGGACCGGCCCTCCGCCCAGTTCCGGCACACGAAGGTGGCACGAGCATGACGGCAGCAGACCCGAGCAACCTCACCTCGCAGGCGTTCAACGCGGTACTGCAGGTCGTCGAGCAATCCGATGCCAGGATCGCCGGCGCGATCCGGTCGGAGCTGCACGACCAGCGCAACTCGTTGAAGCTGATCGCGAGCGAGAATTACGCCTCCCCTGCCGTCCTGCTGACTATGGGCAACTGGCTGTCGGACAAGTACGCCGAGGGCACCATCGGCCACCGCTTCTACGCCGGTTGCCAGAACGTGGACACCGTGGAGCAGATCGCCAGCGAGTACGCGGCCACACTGTTCGGCGCCGAGCACGCCTACGTGCAGCCGCACTCGGGGATCGATGCGAACCTGGTGGCCTACTGGGCGATCCTCACCAAGCGGGTGGAGGCGCCGGCGCTGGAACGGTTCGGCGCCAAGAACGTCAGTGAACTCAACGACGCGGACTGGGCCGAGCTGCGCCAGGCTCTGGGCAATCAGCGGATGCTCGGCATGTCGCTGGAGGCAGGCGGGCACCTGACGCACGGCTTCCGGCCCAACATCTCGGGAAAGATGTTCGACCAGCGCAGCTACGGCACCGACCCGGAGACCGGGCTGGTCGACTACGAGGCGCTGCGCGCGCAGGCCCGGGAGTTCAAGCCGCTGATCCTGGTAGCCGGTTACTCCGCCTACCCGCGCAAGGTGAACTTCCGGATCATGCGCGAGATCGCCGACGAGGTGGGCGCCACCCTGCTGGTGGACATGGCGCACTTCGCCGGTCTGGTCGCGGGCAAGGTTTTCACCGGTGACTTCGACCCGGTGCCGCACGCCCACATCGTCACCAGCACCACCCACAAGTCGCTGCGCGGCCCGCGTGGCGGCCTGGTGCTGTGCACCGAGGAGTACGCACCCTTCGTCGACCGAGGCTGCCCGCTGGTGCTCGGCGGCCCGCTGTCGCACATGATGGCGGCCAAGGCGATCGCCTTCGCCGAGGCGGCCAAGCCGGAATTCCAGGACTACGCCCAGCGGGTGGTCGACAATGCCGCGGCGCTGGCCGACGGGCTGCTCAAATCCGGCGCGCAGATCGTCACCGGCGGCACCGAGAACCACATCGTGCTGCTCGATGTCAGCCCGTACGGTCTGACCGGCCGGCAGGCCGAGTCCGCGCTGATCGAGGCAGGTCTGGTGGCCAACCGCAACGCCATCCCGAACGATCCGAACGGGGCGTGGTTCACCTCCGGCGTCCGCTTCGGCACGCCGGCGCTGACCAGCCGCGGCTTCACCGAGGACGACCTGCGCGAGGTCGGAACCCTGATCGACCAGGTCTTGCGCGCGACGACGGTGGCCAGCACGGCCTCCGGCACCCCGTCGAAGGTCAAGTACCAGCTCGAGGGCACCGTGCGCGAGTCCGTGCTGGCTCGGGCCGCGGAGCTGGTCGCCGCGCACCCGCTGTACCCGGAGATCGAACTGGCCTGATCGGTGTGCCGGCGGCGCGTCGGACGGGCGCGCCGCCCCCATGCTCGATCGTCCGGCTTCCGTGACCCAACCCGGGGGCCGAGGTTCCGTGACCCAACTCGGGGGCCGAGGTTCTGGGAGCTGGGTTCTGGCGGCTAGAGGTGGGCGACCACCCGCGCGGTGTCGGCCTGAACCAGCTCGGCCGGCAGCGGCGGCAGCACGTCCAGCCAGGTCCCCATGCCTGAACCGCGGAACTGCAGCATGCCGGCCGGACGCGCGATGAACCACCAGTGCAGGTGCACTCCGCCATCACCCCATCGGTAGATGTGCACCCGCCCCACCGAATCGATGCCGGCCCGGATGGCACGCTCCACCCGCACCAGCAGCTGCCCTTGTGAGGCGGCCAGATCGTTGTCCACGCCGTCGATGTCGACATGCACCCGCGGCGTCAGCATGAACGTGTGAATCCCGAGGCCCTGCTTGGAGGTGACCTGCTCGAACCGCCAGCGCTCATCCGTCCAGTCGTAGTCGGCGTCGGGCCGCCGGCACGAGAAGCAGTCGGCCGGCTCGACGCCGCTGCGGTCGGGCTCCGGCCACACCGGCTCGTCGACCGCCACCACCTGCAGCCCGTCGGCCTCGAACGGGAAGATCGAGCCGAGCACCTCGGCCGTGGGAGCCGGCAACCGGCCCCCGAGTTCGGCTGCCCGGATCGAGTCGAGGAAGGCTCGGGTGTAGGGCGAGGGCATGGCGTCCGCCGGCTCAGGCATTGGGCAACCGGATCAGGCCCTCCTGGGCCACGCTCACCAGCAGCCGGCCGTCACGGGCGAAGAACCGGCCGGTGGCCAGGCCGCGGCCGCCGGACGCCGACGGTGAGGACGACTCGTAGAGGAACCATTCGTCGGCGCGCACGGCCCGGTGGAACCACATCGCGTGATCGAGCGACGCCATGGTGATCGGGTCCAGCCTGGCCGCCATGCCATGCCGGATCAGCACCGAGTCGAGCAGGTTCAGGTCCGAGGCGAACGTGATCACGCACAGGTGCAGCGTGGGGTCGTCGGGCAGCACGCCGTCGGCCTTCATCCAGATCCGGTGCGGCCGGTTCTCCCGCGGGCCGGAGCCGCGCTGGATCCACGGTGGGTCGTCGACGTAGCGAATGTCGAAAGCCTGCGGGATGCGGCGCATCATCTCTGCCAGGTCGTCGAAACCGGCCAGCCGTTGCGCCATCGTCGGCAGCGTCTCCGGTGCCGGTACCGCCGGCATCTCCCGCTGGTGGTCGATACCGCCCTGCTCCAGCTGAAAGGACGCGGACAGGGTGAAGATGACCTGGCCATGCTGCACCGCGCTGACCCGCCGCACCGAGAACGACCGGCCGTCGCGGACCCGCTCGACGGTGTAGACGATCGGGACGGCCGGGTCGCCGGGCCGGATGAAGTAGGAGTGCAGCGAGTGCACGCGGCGGTCCTGCTCCACGGTCCGGGTCGCTGCCACCAACGCCTGCCCTGCGACCTGGCCACCGAACACCCGCTGCAGCGAGACATTCGGGCTCAGCCCTCGGAAGATGTTCTCCTCGATCCGTTCCAGATCGAGCAGGGCGACCAGGCCGTCGACGACGATCTGGCCGCGCAACGCGGCACCAGAGCTGTCAGCGGTCACGTTGCAGGATGTCTCCGATGTGATGGACCCGGATGGTGTTGGTGCTGCCCGGGGTCGACGGTGGCGTGCCGGCCACGATCACGACCAGATCGTCCGGCCGGCAGACCCGCTGGGCCAGCAGGGCCGAATCGACCTGGCGCACCATCTCATCGGTCGTCTGCACCGTCCACACCTGATGGGCCTGCACCCCCCAGGACAGCGCGAGCTGCCGGCGTACGGTCTCCTCCGGCGTGAAGGCCAGCACCTTGGCGTGCGCGTGCAGGCGAGCCAGCCGGCGCGCGGTGTCACCGCTCTGGGTGAAGGCGACCAGTGCGGTGGCGCCCAGCGCCTCCGCGATGTCCTTGGCCGCCTTGGAGATGACCCCGCCGGGGGTGCGCGGGTCGTGCAGCAGGGCGGCGACATCCACGGTCGACTTCTCGACCTCGGTGATGATGCGCGACATCGTGGCCACCGTCTGCACCGGATAGGTGCCCACGCTGGTTTCGCCCGAGAGCATCACCGCATCGGCGCCGTCGAGCACCGCGTTGGCGACGTCGGACGCCTCGGCGCGGGTCGGGCGGGAGTGGCTGATCATCGATTCCAGCATCTGGGTCGCCACGATCACCGGCTTGGCGTTGTCGCGGCAGATCGCGATGGCCCTCTTCTGAATCAGCGGCACCTGCTCCAGCGGGCACTCCACCCCGAGGTCACCGCGGGCGACCATCACCCCGTCGAAGGCCAGCGCGATGTCCACCAGCCGATCGATCGCCTCCGGCTTCTCGATCTTGGCAATCACCGGGCGCCGCACGCCGACCCGGTCCATCACCTGGTGCACCAGCTTGATGTCATCCGGCGAGCGCACGAAGGACAGCGCCACCCAATCCACACCGAGCCGCAGCGCGAACTCCAGGTCGTCGATGTCCTTCTGGCTCAGCGCAGGGACGCTGACGTTCACCCCCGGCAGCGACAGGCCCTTGTTGTTGCTGACGACGCCGCCCTCGCTGACGTCGCAGACCACATCCGTGCCGTCCTCGACTGCGACCGCCACCAGCGCCACGTTGCCGTCGTCGACCAGCAGCCGGTCACCCGGCCGGACGTCCTGCGCCAGCTCCTTGTAGGTGGTCGAGACCCGGTCGTGGTCACCCTCGACGTCCTCGACGGTGATCCGGATCCGCTCGCCGGTCTCCCACATCACCGGGCCGTCGGCAAAACGACCGAGACGGATCTTCGGTCCCTGCAGGTCGGCCAGCGTGGCGACGTTGCGGCCGGCCGCCTCCGCCGCGGACCGCACCAGGTGGAAGCGGGCCGCATGATCTGAGTGCTCGCCGTGGCTGAAATTGAGCCGGGCCACGTCCATGCCGGCCTCGACCAGAGCGCGCATCCGCTCCGGCGGGTCAGTTGCGGGGCCGAGGGTGCAGACGATCTTTGCGCGACGGGTCACATTCGCCAACCTTAAACGCTTGCGCGGAACTACCGGTCATCGCCCGGTCACCGGGCGCGCGGCGACGTTGCCGGCCCGACTCTATCGGGACGGCCGGGCAGGCCCGGAAGCAACCACTCAGCCGCCGCGCGGGGCGGTGTTCAGTGGCTCTTCGTTCGCCTCAGCTGCCGAGTCCTGCCGGGGCGCACGCTGGCTGGCCACGAACCAGATCAGGCCGGCCAGCGCGAGCGCGGCGGAGACAAACGTGTTCAGCCGCAGGCCCAGGATGTGCACGGAGAAGTCCACCCGCAACGACTCCTCGAAGATGCGAAACGCGGAATAGCCCATCACATACAGCGCAAACAGCCCCGGCGGTCGGATGTTTCGGTGGTTGCCGAGCCAGGCGATCGCGCCGGCCCAGGCGAAGTCGAACAGCAACTCGTACAGGAAGGTGGGATGAAACGTGGTGTAGTGCTCGAAGCCGGGAGGGCGGTGGCCAGGATCGATGCGCAGGGCCCAGGGCAGTTTCGTCGGGCCGCCGAAGAGTTCCTGGTTGAAGTAGTTGCCGACCCGGCCGAAGCCCTGAGCAACCAGCAGCGCCGGTGCGACCGCGTCCATCACGGGCCCGAACGGCAGACCACGCCGGCGTACCCGCCAGAGGGCGATCACCGCGGCCAGCGCGATTCCGCCCCAGATCCCCATGCCACCGTCCCAGATAGCGAACGGACCCCACCAGTGGTGCGGCATCTGACTGGGAGTCGTGATGTCGAAGTAGATGCGGCCGCCGACGATTCCCGCCGGCACTCCCCACAGGCCGACCTCTTCGATCAACGCCGGGTCGCCACCACGTGCCTGCCACCGCCGCTTGGCAAGCCACAGCGCCGCCAGGATGCCCACGACGTACATCAAGCCGTAGAAGTGGATGTGGATCGGGCCCAGCTGGACACCATTGATGGATGGGCTGGGCAGGTACGCCAGGACGGTCATGTCAGCGCGCGGCCAGCGCGGCGTGCGCCCGCTGGAAGATCCGATGCAATTCGAGCAGGGCGTTTGCGTCGCAGGCGGCAACGGCTACCAGCAGGGCAGCCGGCACCAGCATCAGCCACGGCCGTAGCCGCGGCTGCGGCGCACGCAGTGCCAGCACCCGCAGCGCGACGGCCTCGACAGCCATGGCCATGACCATGGGCTGCAGTGGTGCGCGCGTCTGGGAGCGCGCAGCCACGGTGAGGGCCGCGGCCACCGCGGCCCGATCGGTCCGCGCCGCCGCGGCCTCATCCGCCCACCGCTCGCAGGCCAGCCGGGAGGCGGCCGGCAGGGCATATAACGATGGGCAGGCGGCGGCACAGATTCGAACGACTGCGCGGTGCAGGTCGTGCCGGTAGCGCAGGTGCGCACGCTCGTGGGCCAGCAGCGCGCGCCGCTGCGCCGGCTGCATCGCGCGCAGCATCCCGCTCGACACGACGATGCGACCGGGTCGGCCCGCCAGCGCGAAGGCGTAGCGGCGGCCCGGGTCGTCGATTACCGCAAGCTCGTCGCCGGCGGGCAGCTCGCCGGCCAGTTCGCGACTGCGCCGACGGGAACTCAGCTCGACTGCACCGGCCCGCGCAGCGCGGAGCGCTCCGGCCGTGAAGAGGATGGCAGCCCCGACCGCGATCGGCGTCCGTACCGGATCGTCGAGGGCCAGCACGGAGCTGGACCAGCCGCCGAGCTGCGCGATCTGGGGCAACTGCCCGACGAGCGGCAGGCTGAGCAGTACCAGCGCGGCACAGCCCGCGGCGGCGCCTGCGACAGCACCGGCGCTGAGCAACCAGACCGCTGCGACAGGCGGCAGCCGCCGGGCCAGCCTCGGCGCGACGGCGCCGAATACGGCGACCAGGGCCAGGCACAGGTACACGGTCACGCTCACCGGGATCGTTCCCGCCGTTCGCCGGGGCCCAGCAGCCGCACCAGCACGGTCTCCTCCTCCGGTGACAGGGTGTCGATGAAGTGCGTCAGCACCGCGGTGTGGTCATCGCCGGCGTCCAGCACCGCGCGCATCCGGTGCGCCAGCCGGCCCGCGTCATCCAGCACGGGCGTGTATGCGTGCGCGCGACCGGCCTGCTCGCGGCTGACCGCGCCCTTGGCGTAGAGCCGAGCCAGGATGGTCTGCACTGTGTTGTAGGCGAGCTGTTCGTCGACCGCTCCGACGACCTCGCTTGCGGTCAGCGGCCGATCCGCCGCCCAGAGCGCCGCCAGCACCTCCGATTCCAGGTCGCCAGCGCCGCGACGTCCTCGCACTGTGAACTCCCTTGGAACGGTGCCGAAGTCCGGCTCTGGTCACCTACAGTACCGTAGGAGAACACCTACATGACCGTAGGAGCAACCGCGGCGCCGAACTCCGAGGCCGCACACAGGAAGGCTTGATGTCGCGGTGAACCCGGCGATCTATCACATGAACTACCTGCAGGCGATCGTGATCGGTCTGATCCAGGGCCTCACCGAGTTGTTCCCGATCTCCAGCCTCGGCCACACCGTGCTCATCCCGTCCTGGTTGGGCGGTAGCTGGGCAACCCTGGTGCGCCAGGAGAACAGCGCGGAAAGCCCGTACCTCGCCTTCGTGGTCGGGCTGCACCTGGCAACCGCGATCGTGCTGCTCGGGTTCTACTGGCGCGAGTGGATACGGCTGATCCGCGCCTTCGTGGTGAGCATCGCGCGCAGGCGGGTGGAAACGACGGAGCAGCGGCTGGCCTGGCTCATCGTCATCGCCACCATCCCGGTCGGCGCGCTCGGCCTGGGACTGGAACACCTGTTCCGCACGCTGTTCGCCAAGCCCTTGGCGGCGGCCATCTTCCTGACCGTCAACGGCCTCATCCTGCTCGCCGGTGAGCGGTACCGCCGGACCGGCACCCAGCACAGCCGGGCCCGAGTCCGCGAGTCCTACGCAGCGACCGCGACAGCAGCCGGGGCCGAGGCCGCGGCAGGCTCCGACGAGCACGGCCGTGGCCTGCTCGGCACGATCCCGGCCACTGAGGGTGACGAGGCGCTGTCGCGGATCGGCGTGGTCAACGCGTTCTGGATCGGCGCGGCCCAGTCACTGGCACTGCTTGCCGGCATCAGCCGCGAGGGTGTAGCCATGGTCGGTGGCCTCTTTCGCGGCCTCACCCGCGAGGACGCGTTGCGGTTCGCTTTCATGCTGTCCACCCCCGTCATCCTGGCCGCGGGCGCGCTGAAGATCGGCGATCTCACCGGCCCGCTCGGGGCCGGCATCCGCGGCCAGGCGATTGCCGGCAGCATCGCAGCGGCCGCCACCTCGCTGTTCGCGGTGATCTTCCTGTCCCGCTACTTCAAGACCAGGACGTTGTATCCCTTCGCGATCTACTGCCTGCTGGCCGGCGGCATCAGCGTCCTCCGGTTCGGGCTGTTCTAGGCACACGGTCCGACCAGGCTGGAGGTTTCATGCCGAGCTCGCCATTCCGGCGCGGTTTTCCGGCGGCACCGGTGGCGGCGAAAGTTCCGCAGATCACCGTGCTGTTCTGGATCACCAAGCTGGTCACTACAGCGATGGGCGAAGCCGCCGCGGACTACCTCGCCGGAGTGAGCATCGTGCTTGCCGCCGTTGTCGGCAGCGCGGCGTTCATTGCGGCGATGGTGCTGCAATTTCGATGCCGAAGCTACCGCGCCACGGTGTACTGGTTCGCCGTCGCGATGGTTGCGGTCTTCGGCACGATGGCCGCGGACGCACTGCACATCCTCTTCCACATCTCCTACCTCACCAGCACGATCGGCTGCCTGCTCGTGCTGGCCGCGGTGTTCGGCTGGTGGTCACGCTCGCAGCGGACGCTGTCCATCCACAGCATCACGACCACCCGTCGGGAGCTGTTCTACTGGGCGGCGGTGCTTGCCTCCTTCGCGATGGGAACCGCCATCGGCGACCTCACCGCCACCACGTTCGGCCTCGGCTTCGCCGGTTCCGTTGCGCTGTTCGCGGTTCTCATCGTCGTCCCCGCGGTGGGCTGGTGGCGGTGGGGCTGGAACGCGGTGGCGAGCTTCTGGGCCAGCTACGTGCTTACCCGGCCACTCGGTGCCTCGATAGCGGACTGGCTGGGCAAGCCCGCCTCCTTCGGGCACGGGCTGGGGCTGGGTGATGGACCGGTAGCGTTGGCCCTGACGCTGCTGCTCATCGGGCTGGTCGGCTACCAACGTCGGACCGGCCACGGAGTTCAGCCCACGGCGGTGAGTGAGCGCAACGCTTCGGCAGCATGACCACGTCGCAGCGATTGCTCCGGCGCGTGCGTGGCACCGCCTGGTGGCAGGAACTGGGCGTGGTGGCGCTGCTGTATGCCGGCTACGACCTCATCCGGGGCTTCATCGCCGGCAGCACCGGCCGGGCAGAGCGCGACGGCGCCGGCATCCTGCACCTGGAGCAGGTGCTGCACCTCGATCCCGAGCACTGGCTCAACGACAACCTGAGCCGGCTCAGCGCCCTCGCCGTGCCCGCCTGCTACTTCTACGCCACACTGCACTTCATCGTCACGCCGGCCGTGCTGATCTGGTTGTTTCACCGCCGGCCTGCCGCCTACCGGCCGGCGCGAACCGTGCTCGTGTTCGTCACCGGCATCTCACTGATCGGCTTCTGGCAGTTCCCCACCGCCCCGCCACGGTTGCTGACCGGCGCGGGCTTTCACGACACGCTTGCCATCTTCAGTGGCTGGGGGTGGTGGGGTAGCGATCCGGCGGTCCCGGCGGGGGCAGCCGCCATCGCGAACCAGTACGCCGCGATGCCGTCGCTGCACCTGGCATGGGCGCTCTGGTGCGGCGTCACCGTCTACCGCCAGGCCGGCCTTCGCTGGCTGCGCCTGGCGGCGATCGGCTACCCGGTGCTCACGGCAGCGGTGATCATCGGTACCGCCAACCACTACCTGCTGGATGTATTGGTAGCGGCTGCGTTGTGGGCGATCACCGATGTCGCCGTCGGCCGCTTGCGCCCTGCACGTCAGGACCGGGCCGCGGCCATCACCGCCTCGTCGACGTCCCGGCCCTCGGACTGAGCGCGGGTGGTCGCCTCCAGCACCCGTCGGTAATCGCGCGGCATGATCAGCGAGAATCGCTGCTGCGCGGTCGGCCAGTCGCCGAGCAGCCGGCGAGCGACGGCGCTGCCGGTGAGCTCCAGGTGACTGCGCAGGATGGCCGCCAACTGCTCGGCATGCTCGCCGGCGACCGTCTCCACGTCGACCAGTTCCCGGTTGACCAGACGCTCGTCCAGCTCCAGCACGTAGCCGACGCCGCCGGACATGCCCGCGCCGAGGTTGCGCCCGGTGCGCCCGAGAATCACCGCCACGCCCCCGGTCATGTACTCCAGGGCATGATCGCCGACGCCTTCGGCAACGGCCGTGGCACCGGAGTTTCGCACGCAGAACCGCTCCCCCACGATCCCGCGCAGGTAGAGCTCGCCGGAGGTGGCGCCGTAGCCGATGACGTTGCCGGCGATGACGTTGTCCTCCGCGATCAGCGGCGAGCTCTCATCCGGCTGGATCGCCACCACGCCGCCGGACAGGCCCTTTCCGACGTAGTCGTTGGCGTCACCGCGCAGCCGGATCAGCACTCCCGGCGGCAGGAACGCGCCCAGCGATTGTCCGGCCGAGCCGCGCAGCGCGATGTCGATCGTGCCGCGCGGCAAACCCTGTTCGCCGTAGCGCCGGGTCACCAGCGAGCCGAGCATGGTGCCGACCGTCCGGTTCACGTTGCGCACCGGCAGCTCCAGCGTCACCGGTGAGCCGTCCAGCAGCGCGCCCTCGCACAACTGGATGAGGGTGTTGTCCAGCGCGGCATCCAGGCCGTGGTCCTGCTGCACTCGCTGGTGCAGCGCGCTGCCGGGCGCTGGAGCCGGCATCTGCAGCAGCGGTGACAGGTCGATGCCGTCGGCCTTCCAATGCTCGACCGCCTTGCGGGTGTCCAGGAACTCCGCGTGCCCGATGGCCTCGGCGAGGCTGCGGAAACCGAGTTCGGCCAGCAGCTCCCGCACCTGCTCGGCGATGTACTCGAAGAAGGTGACGACGAATTCGGGCTGGCCGGAGAAGCGGGCGCGCAGCTCCGGATTCTGCGTCGCCACCCCTACCGGGCAGGTGTCCAGATGGCAGACCCGCATCATGATGCAGCCGGACACCACCAGCGGCGCGGTGGCGAAACCGAATTCCTCGGCACCCAGCAGTGCGGCGATCATGACGTCCCGGCCGGTCTTCATCGACCCGTCGACCTGCACCACGATCCGGTCGCGCAGGTTGTTCAGCAGCAGGGTCTGCTGCGTCTCGGCCAGACCCAGCTCCCACGGCATGCCGGCGTGCTTGAGCGAGGTGAGCGGGGCGGCACCGGTCCCGCCGTCGTGGCCGGAGATCAGGACCACGTCGGCATGAGCCTTGGACACCCCGGCCGCGACCGTGCCCACCCCGGCCTCAGCAACGAGCTTGACGTGGATCCGGGCAGCTGAGTTGGCGTTCTTCAGGTCGTGGATGAGCTGGGCGAGGTCCTCGATCGAGTAGATGTCGTGATGCGGCGGTGGCGAGATCAGCCCGACGCCCGGGGTCGAGTGCCGGGTGCGGGCGATCCACGGGTACACCTTGTACCCGGGCAGCTGGCCACCCTCGCCCGGCTTGGCACCCTGAGCGATCTTGATCTGCAGGTCATCGGCATTGACCAGGTAGTGGGAGGTGACGCCGAACCGTCCTGACGCGACCTGCTTGATCGCCGACCGGCGAAGGTCGCCGTTCGGGTCCGGCGTGAAGCGATCGGCGTCCTCGCCACCCTCACCCGAATTCGACTTGCCGCCGATGCGGTTCATCGCGATGGCCAAGGTCTGGTGCGCCTCGGCGGAGATGGAACCGTAGGACATCGCCCCGGTGGCGAAACGCTTGACGATCTCGGACACCGGCTCGACCTCGTCGATCGGCACCGGTGGCCGGTGGCCGAACCTGAACTCGAACAGCCCGCGCAGGGTGGCGCCCTCCCGACTCAACCGGTTGACTTCCTCGGTGTATTCGGCGAAGACGTCGTAGCGCTTGGCCCGGGTCGCGTGCTGCAGCTTGAACACGGTCTGCGGGTTGAACAGGTGAAGCTCGCCCTCGCGCCGCCACGCGTACTCCCCACCCACCTCCAGCCGCCGGTAGGCCAGCGAGGACGGGTTGGCGTCGAAGGCCTTCTCGTGCCTGGCCAGCACTTCGTCGGCGAGCGTTTCCAGATCCACGCGACCGAGGCTGGACCGCGTGCCCAAGAAGTAGCTGTCGACCAGCTCCTCGGACAGGCCGAAGGCCTGGAAGATCTGCGCGCCGGTGTAGGAGGCCACCGTGGAGATTCCCATCTTGGACATCACCTTCAACACGCCCTTGGACAGTGCCTTGATGTACTTGGCGATCGCCGTTGCCGAATCGAGGCCGGTGATCACCTTGCGCTCGATCAGGTCGTCGATCGATTCGAAGGCCAGGTACGGGTTGACCGCCGCCGCTCCGTAACCGATCAGCAGCGCGATGTGGTGCACCTCGCGGGCCTCGCCGGTCTCCACCACCAGGCCGACCTTGGTCCGCTGGCCGGTGCGGACCAGGTGCCGGTGCACCGCCGCGGTCAGCAGCAGTGACGGGATGGGCGCGTGGTCGGCGTCGCAGTCACGGTCGGACAGGATGAGGATGCGCGCCCCGGCCGCCACCGCCGCCGAGCACTCGTCCTGCACCCGCAACAGCGCCGCCGCCAGCGCCGGACCGCCGCCGTGCACCCGGAACCGGCCGTCGATCAGGGCGCATTGAAAGCCGGGCAGGTCGCCGTCGGCGTTGACGTGCCAGATCTTTGCCAGCTCGTCATTGTCGATCACCGGGCTGGGCAGCACGATCTGGCGGCACGAGGCCGGCGAGGGTGCGAGCAGGTTCTGCTCCGGCCCGATCGTGCCGGCCATCGAGGTGACCAGCTCCTCACGGATCGCGTCCAGCGGCGGGTTGGTGACCTGGGCGAAGAGCTCGGCGAAGTAGTCGAAGAGCAGCCGCGGCCGCTTGCTCATCACCGCCAGCGGGGTGTCGGTGCCCATCGAGCCCAGCGGCTCGCCGCCGGTGCTGGCCATCGGCTTCAGGATGATCCGCAGCTCTTCCTCGGTGTAGCCGAACAGCTGCTGGCGGCGCGCCACCGACTCGTGGGTGTGCACGATGTGCTCGCGGTCGGGCAGCGTGTCCAGGTGCAGCAGGCCGGCGTGCAGCCAGTCGCCGTACGGGTGCTCGGCCGCCAGCGCCGCCTTGATCTCGTCATCGTCGCGAATCTCGCCGGCCGCGGTGTCGACCAGGAACATCCGGCCGGGTTGCAGCCGGCCCTTGGCAACGACGGTGGCCGGATCGATGTCGATCACACCGGCCTCGCTGGCCAGGATGACCAGATCATCGCTGGTTCGCCACCACCGCCCGGGCCGCAACCCGTTGCGGTCGAGCACAGCACCGATCACGGTGCCATCGGTGAACGTCACGCACGCCGGGCCGTCCCATGGTTCCATCAGCGAGGCGTGGAAGGAGTAGAAGTCCCGCCGCGCCTGGTCCATCTGCTCGGCGTTCTCCCAGGCCTCCGGGATCATCATCAGCACCGCATGCGGCAGTGAGCGGCCACCGAGGTGAAGCAGCTCCAGCACCTCGTCGAAGGTCGCCGAGTCGGAGGCCCCCGGGGTGCAGATCGGGAACAGCCGGGACAGCTGCTTGCCGGCCGGGGCCAGCAGCTCTGATTCCAGCAGCGCCTGCCGGCTGTACATCCAGTTCCGGTTGCCGCCGATCGTGTTGATCTCGCCGTTGTGCGCGATGATCCGGAACGGCTGGGCCAGCGGCCAGGACGGGAACGTGTTGGTGGAGAAGCGGCTGTGCACCAGCGCGATGGCGGTGGCGAAACGCTCGTCGGACAGGTCCGGAAAGAAGGTCGCCAGCTGGGCGGTGGTCAGCATGCCCTTGTAGACCAGGGTGCGGGCCGACAGCGACGGGAAGTACAGCTGCTGACCGCGTTCGGCTGCCACCCGCTCGCTGACCTTGCGCAGGGCGTAGGCCCGGCGCTCCAGGGTCAGCTCGTCGACCGGCTGGGCGCCGTCCTGCTCGGCGGCCAGGAACAGCTGCCTGAAGGCCGGCATCACCGACAGCGCGGTCGGCCCGATGCCGCTCGCGTCCACCGGCAGCTCGCGCCAGCCCAGCACCCGCAGTCCCTCGTCCGCCGCCGTGTCCACGATCAGCTGCTCTACCTGGGCACGCACCGCCGCGTCCGTCGGCAGGAAGGCGATACCTGTGACGTACTGACCGGCCGGCGGCAGCGGAAAGTCCAGCACCGCGCGCAGGAAGCCGTCCGGGATGGCTACGGTCAGTCCGGAGCCGTCGCCGCTGGACGGTTCGGCGCCGGCGGCGCCACGGTGGTCCATGTTGTGCAGGGCGATGAGGGCATTGCGCACCAGCTTGTGGCTGGGTCGCCCCTGCAGGTCGGCGAGGAAGGCCACGCCGCAGGAGTCGGCCTCGGCGGCCGGGTCGTACAACCCCTGCTTGGCGGGCAGGGCCGAGAACGGCAGACGCGGTTCGGGCACGCGGGAGGAAGGCATTCGGTTCCCCTTCGTCCGGGGCCGGTGCGGACACCAGGCCGTCCATGCTGTCGGGGCCTGCCGGCGCGCGATGGCGCGGGCGGACCACGTGGTGCGAGCGGGGACAGCGTCGGCCCTGTGGTGCTCGGTCGGTGCCTCCGGCGCTGGAGGCTGCGACTCGCCGGGCGAGCGCTCGTACAGGTTACCGGCAGGTGACGCGCGCCAGCGAACGGCAATCGCTGTGAGCCATGTCGCGGCGCCAACTGGCACAGTTGAGGCTGTGACCGGACACCAGGACGAGACCGAGCAGTCCCACGAGCGGGACGGCGCGGATTTCCCGGCGCCTGCGCCGAGCCCGGCTCCAGCGGATTTCATCGCCGCGGTGGCGGCCGGTGAGGTGAACACGGTGCGGGCCGCGCTGGATCTCGACCCGCTGTTGTTGCGGGCGGCCGGCCCGCAGGGCGAATCGCTGGCGCTGACCGCGCTCTATCACGGCCATGTCCAGCTCGCCGACGAGCTGGCCGCCCGGGCCGGCGAGCTGTCGGTGTTCGAGGCGGCCGCCTTCGATGACATCGACCGGCTGGCAGCGCTACTGCGGGGGCAGCCGGAGCTGGTCTCGGCCTGGAGCGCGGACGGCTGGCAGCCGCTGCACCTGGCGGCCTTCTTCGGCCGGGTCGAGGCGGCCCGGACCCTGCTGGACGCGGACGCACCGGTCACCGAAGCATCCCGGAGCACGCAGGCGGTCTTCCCGCTGCACTCGGCGGCGGCCGGCCGGCACACCGAGCTGGTCTGGCTGTTGATCGCCTCGGATGCGCCGGTCGACGCCCGCCAGCAGGGCGGCTGGACGGCGCTGCACGCGGCCGCGGCCAACGGTGACGCCGCCAGCGTGCAGGCGCTGGTCGCGGCCGGTGCCGACGTGGCCCTGACCACCGACGACGGCCGCACGGCAGCCGAGCTGACCACCGACGGGGACGTGCGGGCCGCACTGGCCGCTGCGCTGTGAGGCAGCCGCAGCGGCCAGCTGCACTATCCCGCGCTCGGTGACTCCCGCTCCGGCGACGGCCCAGCTGACGCCGGCTGGGCCTGCTCGGTGCCCGGTCGCGCCTCGGACACCGGCCGAGCGTCCGCCTCCGGCTGGGCGTGCGCCTCGGCTGATGCGTCGGCGGCGCCCTCTGCACCTTCGTCGGGCTGGCCGTCGGTTGCCCGGCTGCGCGGTTTGCCCTGCTGCCGCAGGAAGAACGCGAGCGCGAGCAGGAAGACGAGGATGGACACCCAGCTGTTGACCCGCATTCCCAGGATGTGGTTGGCGGTGTCACTGCGCAGGTTCTCGACCACGAACCGGCCGGCGGTGTAGGCCATCACGTAACCGAGAAAGACCTGGCCGCGGGCGAACTTCCACCGGCGGTCGGCCCACACCAGGAAGCCGGCGATGAGCAGGTTCCAGATGGATTCGTAGAGGAACGTCGGCTGGAAGTAGCCGAGCGAAGGGCCCGCCTTGCCGGTCGCCACGTCCATCGCGTGGATGTGCAAGGCCCACGGCACCGAGGTCGGCCGGCCGTACAGCTCGTTGTTGAAGTAGTTGCCCCACCGCCCGATGGCCTGCGCCAGCACGATGCCGGGCGCGGCCGCGTCGGCGAAAGCGACGAAGTTCATCCGGTGGCGTCGACAGGCGATGTAGACGCCGAGCGCGCCCAGGGCGATCGCCCCCCAGATACCCAGACCGCCGTCCCATATCTTGAGCGCGTCGATCGGGTGCTTGCCTTTGGGGAAGTACAGCTCGGGGTCGGTGATGACGTGGTAGAGCCGGCCGCCGACGATGCCGAAGACCACCGCCCAGACCGCGATGTCACCGACATCGGTGGGCCGGCCGCCGCGCTGCAGCCAGCGCCGGTTGGTCAGCCAGAGCGCGGCCAGGATGCCGGAGACGATGCACAGCGCGTAGATGTGCACCGGGATCGGGCCGAGGTGAAGCACGCTGATGGTCGGGCTGGGAATCGCGGCCTCGATGATCTGCACGGCTGCATACGCTAGTTCAGGCAGCTGAGTAGGTTCGATGGCATGGACACGACAGCGCTGGTGGTCACCGAGCATGGTGGCCTGGACGTCCTGCAGGTGCAGCCGGTCACGGTGCCCGAGCCGGCAGCGGGCCAGTTGCTGGTCCGGGTGGCGGCAGCGGGCATCAACTTCATCGACAACTACCAGCGCGAGGGCACCTACCCGGTACCGACGCCCTACGTGGTGGGTGCCGAGGGAGCCGGCGTCGTCGAGCAGGTGGGTGCTGCGGTCAGCGGCTTCGCCGTGGGCGATCCGGTGGCCTGGACGGATGCGCCCGGCAGCGCCGCCGGTTACGTGCTGGTGCCGGCCGAACGTGCGGTGCCGGTGCCCGCCGGCGTCCCGATCGAGCTGGCCGCGGCAGCCATGCTGCAGGGAATGACCGCGCACTACCTGGTGAACGACACCTACCCGGTCCAGGCGGGTGATGACGTGCTGGTGCACGCCGCGGCCGGCGGCGTCGGCCAGCTGCTGATCCAGCTCGTCAAGGCCAAGGGCGGCCGGGTGATCGGTACCGTCTCGACGCCGGACAAGGCGGCCAAGGCCCGGGCGCTCGGCGCCGACGAGGTCATCGAGTACCGGCAGCAACCCGACGTCGCCGCCGCCGTGCGCGAGCTCACCGGTGGCCGCGGCGTGGCGGTCGTCTACGACGGCGTCGGCAGGGACACCTTCGAGGGATCGCTGGCCTCGCTGCGCCGGCGCGGCCTGCTCGCGCTGTACGGAGCCGCCAGCGGCCAGGTGCCGCCCTTCGACCTGCAACGGCTCAACGGCGCCGGCTCGCTGTTCGTGACCCGCCCGACGCTGGCCCACTACATCGCCACCCGCGACGAGCTGCTGGCTCGCGGCCAGGAGATCCTGACCGCGATCGGCGAGGGGACGCTCAGCATCGAGATCGGCGGCCGCTACCCGATTGCCGAGGCCCGGCAGGCGTATCAGGACCTGCTCGGCCGGCGGACCACCGGCAAGCTGCTGCTGATCCCCTGATCGCAGCACCGGCCGCCCGATCGGCGGCCGGTGCGGGGCTGGAGGATCAGCGGCGGCGCACGCCCTCGGAGAGTTCCCGGGCCAGCTCGCCGGCAGCGGCCACGCCGGCCGCATCCGGCATGTCCAGCAGCTTGCGGACGAACGCGGACCCGACGATGACACCGTCGGCGAAGGCGGCGACCTCGGCAGCCTGGTCGGCGTCGGACACCCCGAGGCCGACGCACACGGCGATGTCCGGGGCCAGCCGGCGGATCCGCCCGACCAGCGTGGTGGCGGTACCGCTGACCGCGGCCCGCACCCCGGTCACCCCCATGGTCGACGCCGCGTAGACGAAACCGCGCGAGGCGGCCACCGTCGACACGATCCGGGCGTCGGTGGACGACGGGGCGACCAGGAACACCCGGTCCAGGTCGTGCTCGGCGGCCGCGGCCAGCCACTCACCGGCCTCCTCCGGGATCAGGTCGGGCGTGATCGCACCGGCACCACCGGCGGCGGCGAGCTCCGCGGCGAAGCGAGCTACGCCGTAGCGGGAGATGGGATTCCAGTACGACATCACCACCGGCACGGCCCCGGCCGCAGCCACTGCAGCCACCGCGGACAGCACGTCACGAATGCCGACGCCGGCTCGCACCGCCGGTTCCACCGCGGCCTGGATGGTCGGTCCGTCCATGCCGGGGTCGGAGTACGGCACGCCGATCTCGATCACATCGCAGCCGCCGGCGACCATCGCCCGCATCGCCTCGATCGAGGTGGGCACGTCCGGGAACCCCACCGGCAGGTACCCGATGAGGGCGGCCCGCTGCTGCTGCCGGGTGCCCTGCAGCACACGCGCCAGCGCGCTGGTTCCGGTCATGGTGCTCTGCTCACTGGTCATCGGACACCAGCCCGAAGTACTTCGAGGCGGTCTCGACATCCTTGTCGCCCCGGCCCGAGAGGTTGACCAGGATCACCGCGGACTCGCCCAGCTCGCGTCCGAGTTGCAACGCGCCGGCCAGCGCGTGCGCGCTCTCGATCGCCGGGATGATGCCCTCGGTGCGGCACAGCAAGGAGAAGGCCTCCATCGCCTGCGCGTCCGTGGCCGGCCGGTACTCGGCGCGACCGATGTCGTGCAGCCACGAATGCTCCGGGCCGACTCCGGGATAGTCCAGGCCGGCGGAGATGGAGTGCGACTCGATGGTCTGGCCGTTCTCGTCCTGCAGCAAGTAGGAGCGGGCACCGTGCAACACGCCCGGTGAGCCACCGGTGATGGTGGCCGCGTGCCGGCCGGTGGCGACCCCGTCGCCGGCGGCCTCGATGCCGACCAGCCGCACCCCCGCGTCGGGAATGAAGTCGTAGAAGATGCCGATCGCGTTGGAACCGCCGCCCACACAGGCCGTCACCACATCCGGCAACCGCCCGACGCGTTCGAGCACCTGCGCTCGCGCCTCCTGACCGATGACCCGGTGGAACTCCCGGACCATCCTCGGGATCGGATGCGGTCCGGCCGCTGTGCCGAAGAGGTAGTGCGTCGTCTCGACGTTGGCGACCCAGTCCCGGAAAGCCTCGTTGATGGCGTCCTTCAACGTGCGCGAGCCGGTGGTGACCGGCACGACGGTGGCGCCCAGCAGCCGCATCCGGGCCACGTTCAGCGCCTGCCGCCGGGTGTCCTCCTCGCCCATGTAGACGACGCATTCCAGGCCCAGCAGCGCCGCCGCCGTCGCGGTCGCAACTCCGTGCTGCCCCGCCCCGGTCTCGGCGATCACCCTGGTCTTACCGAGGCGTTTGGTGAGCAGCGCCTGGCCGAGCACGTTGTTGATCTTGTGCGAACCGGTGTGGTTCAGGTCCTCGCGCTTGAGCAGCACGCGCGCGCCGCCGGCGTGGGCGGAGAATCGCTCCGCCTCCGACAGCGGGGACGGACGGCCGCCGTAATCGCGTAGCAGCCGGGTCAATTCCGCCTGAAAGCCAGGATCGGCCTGGGCCGCGGTGAACTGGGTGTCGATCTCGTCCAGGGCGGCGACCAGCGCCTCGGGGACGAATCGACCGCCGTAGGCACCGAAATGGCCCCCGGCGTCGGGAATGCTGGACAGGTCGATCGCAGAACTGCTCATGGTGAGACTCCGCTGAATAGGCAGGCTTAACAGGGCTGGAAGGGCTCGTTAGCTTTGCCATCGACCGGCGCGCGGCGTCGCCGGGTGCGCCCCGGCGGTGACCAGATCCGCCACCGCCTGCCGCGGGTTGCCCGAGGTGACCAGACCCTCGCCGACCAGCACCGCATCGGCACCGGCGGCTGCGTAGGTGATGAGGTCGTGGGCGTCCCGCACGCCGGATTCGGCCACCTTCACGACATTGCTGGGCAGTCCCGGTGCGATCCGCTCGAACACCGAGCGGTCCACCTGCAGAGTCTTGAGGTTGCGCGCGTTGACGCCGATGACGCGGGCACCGGCGTCCAGGGCGCGGCTCGCCTCGTCCTCGTCGTGCACCTCGACCAGGGCGGTCATGCCGAGCGACTCGACCCGTTCGCGCAATCCGATCAGGGCGTTCTGCTCCAACGCGGCGACGATCAGCAGCACCAGATCGGCACCGTGCGCGCGGGCCTCGTGCACCTGGTAGGAGCTGACGATGAAGTCCTTGCGCAGCACCGGGATGTCGACCGCGGCGCGCACCTCGTCCAGATCGGCCAGGGAGCCTGAGAAGCGTCGCTGCTCGGTCAGCACGCTGATCACGCGGGCGCCGCCGGCCTGGTAGTGCCCGGCCAGCTCCGCCGGTGCGCTGATGTCGGCCAGCGCGCCGCGCGAGGGGCTGCTGCGCTTGATCTCGGCGATCACTCCGACGCCCGGTTCGCACAGTGCGGCGTACGCGTCCAGCGCACGCGGGGCCTGGTGCGCGGCGGCCTTGACCGCATCGAGCGACACCTGGGCCTGCCGGGCGGCGACATCTTCGCGGACACCGTCGACGATGTCACTGAGGACGTTCACCTCGGCTCCCCTCGCTGGCTGCGGGTCACGCGGATGCGGCGCACCGCACATCGTTGGCTCGAGGGGCACACCATCTGCGGTTCATGCTAACCGTCGCCGATGGTGGGATCTTCACCGCGGTCCAGTTGCCGCCACGGGTCCTGCGACCGGGCGGCCTCGGCCGGTGCCGAGTAGCGCCGGGACAGCCCGCCCGACCAGCGTGGCGCCCGCGCCGCCAGCAGCGCAGCGGTCAGCAGGGCCAGCGCGGCGGCGGCGAGGGTCAGCACCGACCAGACCGGGTGCCGCAGCACCGTCTCGGTGTGGGTACCCAGGCCCGCCCGATCCCCGATCAGGTCCCGGTTGCCGTAGCCGGTCGGATCGCTCAGAAAGCGCACCGAGGTGACCGCAACCCACACCGAACCGGCGAGCACCAGCAGCGCGAGCAGCCGCCGCACCAGCGTGCCAGTGAACAGCACCAGCACCGCGGCCAGCAGCCCGACGACTGCCAGACCGGTCAGCGCGGGATACAGGTGCCGCCCCGATACCCCGAGGCTGAGCGGGCCGAAGGGCGCCGGCCTGGCTGCCCTGACGGTCAGCCAGGACCGGTTCGCCAGCAGTAGCACCGCACCCGAGGCCGCGGCCAGCAGCGCCACCATCAGGTACAGCTCGCCGCGGCCGCCGGGTGGCCCTTCCCGGCCGGGCTCGCTCACCGCGGCGGCCGGCCCGGCCGGTTCGCCGTCCATCAGCGCCGCGCCGGCTCAGCTGCCGGCCCCGCGTCGGCATCCCTCGGGCTCAGCGTCTCGGCGGTCGCGATCGCCTGCAGCACCGCCCGCGCCTGGTTGCGTGGCTCGGC
>DATAKO010000185.1:0-8525 GCA_036261575.1 Jatrophihabitans sp. | reverse complement strand
AAGCCGGGCCAGGCGTTGCTGCAAGTCGTTCCCAACAAGGTGGCGCTCTCAACAAGGCCGCCCACGCGTGGCTCGCTACAGCGCCTCGTGAGTGTTCGAAGCGCCCCGGCCCGAACGAGTTTCGCTGTCCGGCTCGTGTCCCGAGTGCTCCGAGCCGTCATGAGACGGCATGGAGAGCATCATCCACACCATCATCAGCGGGCACGCCAGCAGCAGCGCGTAGGAGAGTGCCGCGCTCAGCGGCACGCCGGCCACCAACAGGACCGCGAACAGACCACCGCCGATGAGCAGCATGTACTTCAGGTGCTTGCCATTCGTCATCGAGAACTCCTTCGTCAGCGCTCAGCCGCGCCGCGTTCCGGCCAGCTGCTCACGCGTCTGCCGGTAGGTGTCGGCATCGATCTCGCCCGCGGCGAACCGGCGGTCGAGCACGTCGTCGGCCTCCCGGCGCCGCTCCGAGGGGAACAGCCGGGTCACGGCCCAGACGACGACGGCGATGAACCCACCCCACAGCCCGATCATGAGGAGCCACCCACCGGCTCCCATCCCGCCGCAGTAGCCAAACATCGAGACCTCCTGGATGGATGCACGGGACCGCCTGGTCCCACCAGCGGCACCATCGGCGTCGGACGTGGAGATCACCCTGGCCATTTGACGAAGATTCGATGAAGCACCGAATCCCTGGTCGGGTCCCGGCAGGGATCCGTGCGTCACTGCAGATCCAGAGCACGGGCGGGAGAGCCAACAGATGACCAATGCGGCCGATCTTCTCCAGGGACAGCGGGTCCTCGTGGTCGACGACGAAGCGCCGCTGGCCGAGCTCGTCGCCGGCTACCTCGCCAGGGACGCGTTCGACGTAACCGTGGTCGGCGACGGCATCTCCGCCGTCGAAACGGCCCGGACGGTCGACCCCGAGGTCGTGGTCCTCGACCTCGGACTGCCGGGACTGGACGGGCTGGAGGTCTGCCGGCGCCTGCGCACCTTCTCCGACTGCTACGTACTCATGCTGACCGCACGCACCGACGAGGTGGACAAGCTCGTCGGGCTCGGTGTGGGCGCCGACGACTACATGACCAAGCCCTTCAGCCCCCGGGAACTGGTGGCGCGCGTGCACGCGATGCTGCGCCGCCCCCGGCGATCCACCGGCACCACGGGAGCCATCGAGGCGTCGGCCCGACACTTCGGCGCGCTCCTCGTGGATCCCGCCGGCCGCGAGGCCAGCGTCGACGGGGAGCCGGTCCCCTTGACCCGCACCGAGTTCGACCTGCTCGCCACGCTGTCCGCCCGACCCACCGTGGCGTTCACGCGCGGCATGCTCATCGACGCGGTGTGGGGCGACAACTGGGTCGGCGACGAGCACCTGGTCGACGTCCACATCGCGCACCTGCGCCGCAAGCTCGGCGACGACGCCTCCGACCCCCGGTTCGTCCGAACCGTGCGCGGGATCGGATACCGGATGGGCGACGGACGATGACAAGGCGTCGCCGTACCGGCCTCACCGTGCGCCTGCTGGCCGCCCAGCTGCTCGTACTCGTCACGGCGGTGATCACCGCCTGGCTGCTGGCCGGAACGGTGGGCCCCTCGATCTTCAGCGCGCATCTGCGAGCAATGACGCAGACCTACAGTACAGCCGAGGTGAGCCGGCACGCCGAAGAGGCGTTCAGCGCAGCCAGTACGGTCAGCCTCGGGCTCGCGCTGGCGGTCGCGCTGGTCGTGGCCCTCGCCGTCAGCGCCTACGTCACCCGCCGGATCGCACGACCGGTCGAGGCCTTCGCGGCGGTGGCCTCCCGAGTTGCCGCCGGCCGGTACGACGCCGAGGTCCCCGCACCAGCTCTCGGTGTCGAGTTCGACACCCTCGCCGCCTCGTTCACAGCCATGGCAGACCGGCTGGAGGCGGTCGAGCGCACCCGCCGCCGACTACTCGCGGACCTGGCCCACGAGATGCGCACCCCCGTTGCGACACTCGATGCATACCTCGAGGGGCTCGAGGACGGCGTCCTCACCCTGGACGGCGACACCACCTCGATGCTGCGCGCGCAGACCCGCCGGCTTGCCCGGCTGGCCGAAGACATCACCGCCGTCTCGCGGGCCGAGGAAGGCCAGCTGGACCTGCACCCGGCGGTCGTCACTCCGGCGCAGATCGTGGAAGGCGCCCTCTCCACCGTGGCAGGGCGCTATGCCGACGCGGCCGTCACGCTTCGCGCCGAGCTCCCGCCCGCGCTTCCGGCGGTCAACGTGGATCCCGATCGCTTCGGCCAGGTACTCGGCAACCTGCTCGACAACGCTCTTCGTCACACTCCGCCGGGCGGCGAGGTGCGAGTCTCGGCACGTGCCACAACCGGGCTGCTGACGCTCACGGTGGCCGACACCGGCACCGGCATCCCGGCCGAACACCTGCCGCATGTCTTCGAACGGTTCTACCGAGTCGACGCTGCCAGGGATCGGGCGCACGGCGGCTCCGGCATCGGACTGGCAATCGCGAAGGCTCTGGTGGAAGCCTCAGGTGGCGAAATCGGTGCAGCCAGTCCCGGGCCGGGGGCGGGCACGACCTTCACCATCACCCTGCCGCTGGCCGCTGCCGGCAGGGCGACCGGCCTGGCATCGAATACAGCGCCGTCCGGCCCGTCAGGCCCTGCATGATCAGGCACACTGCTTCGGGACCGTAGGCACTGGCCCGCCGCTTCCGGTCAGTGGGTGCCAGCGGCCCAGTCGGCAGCGGTCCGTAGGCTCAAGTTCGGGTGAAACCACAGCCCCCCGGACACGACGAGCCGCATGCCCAGGCTGCAGCCCGGCAACGGATCACTGGAGACGTCCGGTGCACCCATCTCCACCGCGAGCCCTCGCGCCCGCACGCTGCCCGGCCGGAGGGTCATCGAGCGTCCTTCACCGCCCGCGTGAGACCGCGTCGTATTCGGCTGAGGCGAGACCACGGTGTCCGCGGCCATGGGCCAGGCAGGCACGGCCGGGGGCCGGTGACCACCTGGGCAACCGAGAGCACCACCACAGATGTCAGCCGCCGAGCTCGGTCAGCAGCGACTGCACCTCCTGGACCTCGCCGCCCTGGGTATCGACGATCTGCGTGGCGAGCGCAAGCGCGTGCTGGTTGTCACCGCTGGCGATCTCGGCGTTTGCCATGGCCACCGCCCTGACGTGATGCTCGCTCAGCATCTTCAGCCACATGCGGTCGAAGTCTCGGCCGGATGCCGCCTGGAGGGTCGAGAGATCCATGCCTCCCGTGTCGGCGGACAACGAGGTCGTCTTCCCCCAGTCGTCGAGCCATCCGGTCATCGTCTCGATCTCCAGATCCTCCGCGAATTTGATCCGTTCCGCGAAGTCCTTCACCCGCTGATCCTGCCCACGGCCGGCGGCAAGGTCCGCCATCTCCAGCGCACCCTGGTGGTGCGGGATCATCCTCTGGACGAAGTCGACATCGGCTCGGTTGAACTGTGCCGAATGGATGGAACTGCTGCTTGCGCTGGCAGCGGTGCTTCTGCTGTCACCGGTGCTGCCAGCGGCGGAGCAACCGGCAACAGCCAGGGCGCCGGCGATGAGCAGGCCCATCGCGGCCATGCGCCGATTGATGCATGTCATACGTGCGGTCGCTTCCCTGCGGTGAATGTGGAACGGCTAGCCAGATCGGGGCCCCACCACGCAGGTGGGCGGGTGGGCCTGTGTCCCCTAAAGAGGAACGCAAAGTAAGGACACGGGGAGTGCGGCACGCTGGCGCAGCCGAGAAGAATTTCCAGGAGCGGGGCCACGGAGCCATCCCGCCTGCTGTGTCGGAGCCCTTCAGCTGCGCCGTGCCGCAGAGATGTTGGGTGCCACGTCGTGACCGGCAAGCTTGCGACGGCCGCGATCGATGCCCCGTGGTTCAGCGACGTCCTCTGAACGCGTAGGGAATCCTCGGCTGGCTTGCGTCGCCGCGGCCTTTGCCGGGTGTCGGCTGGGTCGGCCGGCGAACCAGCGGTCGCGTCAGCCGGTCAGTTCGTGCAGAGCCGCGTCGAGGCGACGACTCGCTTCGTCCGCGATGGGCTGCAGGGCCGGTGACCCGGTCAGGTCGGCCATTACCTGCGGGGCGAGCATCTGGACCAGCGAGCCTTCTCCCGCCTCGCTGACCACCACGTTGCAGGGCAGCAGAACGCCGACACCGGGTTCGGCCTGCAGTGCCTGGTGCGCCAGATCCGGGTTGCACGCGCCGAGGATGACGTAGGGCTCCATGTCGATCCCCCGCTTCTCGCGGAGAGTGGCCTGCACGTCGATCTCGGACAGGATGCCGAAGCCCTGGTCGGCGAGAACCTCCTTGACGCGGGCCACGGCCTGCGGATACGGCAGGTTGAGCACACTCGTGCGCCGGTACTCCATCGGATCCTCCTGAGATCAGCTCTGGCGGCGACGGGACATCGCCAACGTGCGACGTGGCGGCGACACCCCGGTGCCAGGCAGGTCGCAGCACCACACCCCGCAGAACCTACTATGGCCGATAGTGCGCCAGGGCGGCCAGCGCCCTTGCCGCCTCCGTACCATGCGGCGGCCCAGCCACCGACGCTCCGGGCGGGGGACCGAGCTCACACCTGAGGAAAGCCGTGTCCGAACAAGCCTCTGCCGGTTCCACACGCAGGTTCAGCCGCCGCCAATTCCTCGGCTTCGGCGCGGGCGGGGCGGTTCTGGTCGGCGCCGGTATTGCCGGTGTCCGGCTGCTGGACCAGACCGCTCGCGTCTCTCCGCGTTCGGCGGCAGTCAACAGTGCGGAGGCCGCTCGCCGGACCACCGGACGCATCGTCCGCCGCGAGCTGCACAGCGCGCTCGCCGACGTGGACCTCGGCGGACGGACCGTATCGACCTGGGCCTACGACGGCACCGTGCCGGGACCCGAGATCCGCCTGGCCGCCGGCGACGAGCTCCGAGTGCGGCTCACCAACCACCTGCCCGCCGCCACCACGGTGCACTGGCATGGGATCGCGCTCCGCAACGACATGGACGGCGTCCCGACGGTCACCCAGGACGCGATCGCGCCCGGCAGCTCCTTCGACTACGCGTTCGTCGTGCCACACCCGGGCACGTACTTCTTCCACCCCCATGTCGGCGTCCAGCTCGACCGCGGGCTCCAGGCCGCACTGATCGTCGAGGACCCCGCCGAGCCCGGCGGATACGACCAGGAGGTCGTGCTGGTTCTCGACGACTGGACCGACGGCTGGGGTGATTCCCCGGACGCCCTCCTGGCCGGGTTGCGGCGCAACGGCATGGGCGGGATGGGCGGCGGCTCCATGGGTGGCATGGACATGGGCAGCGGCTCCTCGATGGGCGGCATGCCGATGGGTGCAACCGCGGCCGCTCCCCTGGGACAGGACACCGGCGACGTCGCCTACCCGGCACATCTCATCAACGGCAGGGTGCCGGGCGCGGCGGTGACGGTCGACTCCAGGCCCGGCCGGCGCATCAGGTTCCGGCTCATCAACGCCGGCAGCGACACCGCGTACCGCTTCGCGATCGGCGCCCACCAGCTCACCGTGACGCACTCCGACGGTTTCCCCGTCAAGCCGGTCGAGGTCGACACCCTGATCCTGGGGCAGGGAGAGCGCTACGACGTCGTCGTCACGACGGCCGACGGCGCGTTTCCGATCGTGGCCGTGCCGGAAGGCAAGACCGATCCTGCCGGATTCGCCGTGCTGCGCACCGCCTCGGGCGCCGTTCCCTCACCGCAAACGCGCCCCACCGAGTTGAACGGCCGGATGCTCCGCTACGCCGACCTCTCCCCCACCGAGCAGGTGACGCTCGGCAACAGGCAGCCGGACCGCCAGCTGGATGTTCGGCTCACGACGGCCAACGGTGGACGTAGCTGGCTGATCAACGGGAGAACCTTCGCCGAACACGAACCACTGGACGTCAAAGCCGGCGAGCGGGTCCGGCTGGTGATGAGCAACCAGTCGATGATGTTCCACCCCATGCACCTGCACGGACACACGTTCGCGGTGGCGAACGGAGGCGGTCGAGGGCTGCGCAAGGACACGATCAACGTGCTGCCGATGCAGACCCTGGCGGTGGACCTGCAGGCGGACAACCCGGGCCAGTGGGCCTTCCACTGCCACAACATCTACCACGGCGAACTCGGCATGATGACGGTGTTGTCCTACGTGCAGTGAGGCCAGGACCCGTTTCCCTGTCGCAGTAGCGGGGACCCGAGTCAGCCCAGCGCGCCACGGTGGTACATGGTCGCTCGCACCACCGACCGGTGTCGGCGGGGTTCGCCCGTGCTCATGCCGTTCGCGGGACGGCCGCACATCGCCGCAGGCTCGCCGGTGGTGACACAAGCCCGGACGACTGCGGGTGACATGTGCGTCGTGGACGGAGCCGGTCAGTCGATGATGCGGGTGAACCGGGGCGTGTCGCCGAAGCCGTCGATGCTGGCGACCTTGACCACGTCGCCAGAGGTCGGTGCATGCACCTGCAGACCGTTGCCCAGGTAGATCCCGATGTGGCTGACCGGGGTGTAGAAAAACACCAGATCGCCGGGCCGTGCCTCCGCCCGGGAGACGGAGCGTCCTGTCCGCGACTGCATGCTGCTGGAGTGCGGCAGGCTCACTCCGGCAGCGCGGAAGGCGTACTGGACGAGCCCGGAACAGTCGAAGGAATCGGGCCCTGCCGCGGCCCACACGTAGGGCTTGCCGCGCTGGGCCAGGGCTGTGCTGATCACCGTCTGAACGGAACCGTTCGGGGCGGCAACCGGCACGGAGCTCGTCGCCGGGGCGGCAGGGCGGTCGGCGCGGCTGGCGCGGGAGTCGCCGTGTCCAGCGGCCCCCTGGGCTGCGCGCTGTTCCTGGGCGCTGAGCCGGTTGAATGCGGCCCGGTATGCGTCGATCTGCTGCTGGAGGTCGGTCTGCTGCTTGAGCACCGCGTCGTAGTCGGCGCGGGCGGCCTGGGCCGCCTGCTCGGCGCGGAGGCGGGCCCGTGTAGCGGTGTCCTGCGCGGCGGCGGCCCGGGCGAGGAGTTCGTTCTGACGGCCGGCGATGCTGTTGAGGGTGGCCAGTCGATCGACGAACTCCCGGGCCGAGGAGCTGGTCAACAGCGCCTGCAGGTGGCCCAGGTTGCCGCCGGTGTAGGCACTGCGGGCCACGCCGCGGACCCGGTCCTGTGCGGCGGCCAGGTCCTGCTGGGCCTTTTCGACCCCGGCCATGGCCTGCTGGGCGGTGGCCTGCCTGGCCAGCAGCTGTTCGCGTGCGGTGTTGAACCGCTCGGTCACCACCTCCAGTTCATGACCCTTGGCGGCAACCAGGGACGCCGCTTCCGCGGAGGATGCCGGATCTGCGGGAGTGGTCGGGGCGGCGTCGGCTGGCAGCGATGCGGCCACCACGGCCAGAGCTGGGAGTGCCACCAGGATGAGCCGACGAAGGAGGCCGTGCCGGCCGGCGGTTTGGGTGCGGATGCTGGGACCGGGCGATGCAGGTGACGCCATCGACGGCGGCTCTCCGTTTCTTCCACGAGCCGCCTACCGAGTTAGCTGACGGGTTCGGGCGGGAAGTCGCCCGGCGGAGGGCCCTGGTGGCCGTCCGCTACACCCCAGTGACGCGGTGGGTCCCCGGCCCGGAGCCGCAGGAACGGCGCCCGGTTCGACGGCGTCCGTCGGGCGTCACCTCTGGAAGTGACCGAACAACCCCGACCGGATCGCAGTGACCCTAGGCGGACTGGCTCCGGCTTGTCTACTAGAGCAGATAGTCGGTGCAGGCCACCGCGGAGTGGCTCGTCCCAACCACCCCTCCAGCCTCAGCCCCCCGGCGCCGTCATGCGCGGGCACGGAAGCGAAACGCGCGGCCGGCAACCTGCCGGTCGATGTGGGTGAAGCTGGCCGTCTTCAGCCGAGCGGACAGGGCGGTCGGGTCGACCAGGGTCAGGGTGTCCCCGAGATGGGCCACCGCGAAGAGCGGCCCCCACCGGCTGTCGCTGCCGGCGAATGAGCCGCCGGACCGCAGGACTCGTCGGGCCTCCGCGAACAGCCGGTCCTGAGCGGCCGGAGTGGGGATGTGGTGCAGCATCGTGAAGCAGACGACGACATCGAAGTCGCCGTCCGGGAACGGCATCGCGGTCGCGTCCCCGTGGATGACGTCGACGTCGGGGCGGCGCGCGGCCAGGGCGCGGGCGTCGGCACTGTCGTATTCCAGCGCGGTGAGGTGACCGACCCGCGAAGCCAGCCAGTCGGTCGTCCGGCCCGGCCCGCTGCCCAACTCCAGGACCCGCGCACCCGCCAGCGGCAATCCCTCCGTCGCCCAGGGCAACAGCCGAGCCAGATGGTGCCCCCACCAGGCCGAACGGCAGTAGTACCGGTGCACGAGGTTCACGGGGCCTCCTGGAGGAGCAGGCGAGGCAACCCGGCCGGCGCTGGATGTCGCCTTGGCTTTGGGTGCGGGCAGCACGACCCGGCATCCCGGCCGGCATCGCTCGAGAGCTTTGTACTGTAGGGGTGACGGTTCATGACCGGCGAGGAGGTGACCGTGTGACGCACCGGCGGTGGCTGCTCCTGCTGCTGCTGGCCG
>DATAKO010000184.1:0-50174 GCA_036261575.1 Jatrophihabitans sp. | reverse complement strand
TGCCGCCGACCGATCCGGACCAGGCAAATGCGATGGTCGTGCACCAGTCCGACATGCAGGCAGCGGTCAACGCGCTCTGGTCCGGCGGAGCGGAGGCGATCAAGGTGATGGGCCAGCGGCTGATCCAGACCAGCGCGATCCGCTGCGTCGGCAACACCCTGCTGCTGAATGGCCGGGTGTACTCACCGCCGTTTAGCATTGCTGCGATCGGTCCGGCCGACTCGATGCGCGCCGCGCTCGACCAGTCGACCGACCTGCAGCAGTATCGCAAGGACGCCAAGACATACGGGCTCGGATACGACCTGAACGATCAGGAGCACGTCTCGGTGCCCGCCTACGATGCGCCGATCGCGCTCAGTTACGCCTCCCCCGGCGGCTGAGCCGGTCATGATGATCTGACCAGCAGTCCCCGACCAGCTACCCCAGGAACGAGTGGATGAGCGAGACGCGCAGCGGCGGCTGGGACTTCTCCGCTGGCGGTGCTTCCCCGATCGGTGGCGGGGCAGGACCGCACGGCTCTGCGACGGCCGGGACCCCGAACGGGCGGGCTGGCCGGCCGGGCGGTGGCGCCGGCGAGACCATCCGCAGGATCGTGTTCGGCACCGGCGAGGCGCTGATCACGCTCGGCCTGGTGCTGGTGCTGTTCGCCGTCTACGAGGTGTGGGTGTCCAACATCTTCGCCGATCGCAAGCAGCACCAGGCCCAGCAGCAGCTGGCTCAGGCCTGGCACACCGGCCAGGATCCGCTGCACGGGGAGGACAAGCTGAACCTGCCGGCCGGCAAGCAGGTGGTGCTGCCGCTCGGCGACGGCTTCGCCAACCTCTACATTCCCGCGTTCGGCAAGGACTACGTCAAGACCGTCATCCAGGGCACGGACGACGCGGACCTCGATCGTGGCCCCGGGCATTACGTCAGCAGCCAGGTTCCCGGCCAGATCGGAAACTTCGCGCTGGCCGGCCACCGGGTGGGCAAGGGTGAGCCGTTCCTGAACCTGGACCAGCTGCGGCCCGGCGACAAGATCGTCGTGCAGACGGCCAGCAACTGGTACATCTACACCGTGCTCGGCTCGCAACCTGCCTACCAGGCGGCGCTGAAGCTGACCGGTTCGGCCCGCTCGGACGCGATCGCCGCCGCGCTGGCAGCGACCGATCAGCAGGGCGTGCCGGGGCGCGAGATCGTCTCGCCGAGTGCGGTGCAGGTGATCGCGCCCGTTCCCGATCATCCCGGCCAGAGCCCGACCCGCGCCCTGCTGACCATGACAACCTGCCACCCCAAGTACACCGCCAACCAGCGGATGGTCGTTCACGCGGTGCTCACCCGCGCTGTTGCGGCGAAGGGGACCGCACTGCCCAAGGAACTGGCCGGAGGGACGCTGTAACCATGTACGGATGGATCTGGCGTCACCTGCCCGGGCCGACGGCGCTCAGGCTGCTGCAGGCGGTGCTGCTGGTCGCCGCCGTCTGCGCGCTGCTGCTGTTCGTCATCTTCCCGATCATCGAGCCCCGGCTGCCCGCGAATCCGATCACCGGCCCGGGCACGGTCGGCCAGTAGGCTCGCCGGTGTGACCCGGATCCTGGTCGTCGACAACTACGACAGCTTCGTCTACAACCTCGTCCAGTACCTGGGCCAGCTCGGCGCTGAGGCGGTGGTCCGCCGCAATGACGCTGTGACCCCGGGTGAGCTGCACGGCTTCGACGGGGTGCTCATCTCACCCGGTCCCGGCACACCGGCGGAGGCCGGCGTGTCGATGGAGATGGTGCGTGCCGCGGCAGCCCGGACGCTGCCGCTGTTCGGTGTGTGTCTTGGCCACCAGGCCATCGGGGCCGTGTTCGGTGCGGTGGTCGAGCGGGCGCCGGAGCTGCTGCACGGCAAGACGAGCGTCGTCGAGCACGACGGGCGCGGTGTGCTGGCCGGCCTGCCCCAGCCGTTCACCGCCACCCGGTACCACTCGCTCGCGGTCCGAGAGGACACCCTGCCGGCCGAGCTCGAGGTGGTGGGCCGCACGCCGTCCGGCGTGGTGATGGCGCTGCGGCATCGGGAGCTACCGATCGACGGGGTGCAGTTCCATCCCGAATCGGTGCTTACCGAGGGTGGCCACCGGATGCTGGCCACCTGGTTGCAACGCTGCGGTGCGAGCATCGACTGGGATCGGGTGGTTGAGCTGACCGCCGAACTCGACGCGCTGCGGGGACAGGCCTTCTCCACCGCGATCTGACGCCCTGGCCGGATGCGGGCTCGGCTGGTGGCAGTCGCATAGTCAGGTGCCGTACACAGGTGGAGGGCCTCGCCAAGTATGAGTTGGCGAGGCCCTCCGGTGTGACCGAGCGGTGACGCACTCGATCTCACGGGCGGTCCGTCACGATCCCCGTCCCTCATCACTGGGCCGCGCGGCGGTTTCCCGCCGGACAGGATGCTCGTTTTCCGTCCGATCCCGCAGCCCTCGCGGGCCGCGTAGGACAATTTCTACGGCGGAATCTGCTTGTTGGCAAGGGGTATTCGGCCCCCTTTTCGAGTGCGTCGGCGTGTCGCGTTACGGCAGTGCATTACTGCGACGTGCGGGCATGGATGTGACTCTGCAGCTCAAGCGCAGGGTCATGCCACGCCCCGTCCCGCTAGCAACTGCCTGGGCGTCGGCCATGCTTCATCCTCGCGTCGCGTGTCGCTCACCCGGCGGTCCGGTGGCCCGGGCAACACTGGAGCCGGCCCCGCCAGGTATGAGCCGGCGGGGCCGCACCATGCAACGGGGCCGCCATGCCACCGGGCCGCACCCCGCAACGGGACCGGCCCGTGCGCGCCGCCGGTGAGCGGCCCGGCTGGTGCACAGAGCGGACACGCTACGTTCGAAGTATGAAGGCAATCGTGCTCGAGGCGTTCGGTGGTCCGGAACAGCTGCACCTGGCCGAGGTGCCCGACCCGCAGCCACAACCGGGCGAGGTGTTGATCCAGGTAGCTGCCACCGCGGTCAACCGGGCCGATCTGCATCAGCGGGAGGGTAATTACCCGCCGCCGAAGGGCGCTTCGGAGGTCCTGGGCCTTGAATGCAGCGGCCGCATTGCCGCGCTCGGTGAGGGGGTGACCGGCTGGCAGGTGGGTGACGAGGTGTGCGCGCTGCTGTCCGGAGGCGGCTACGCCGAGCTGGTGGCGGTGCCCGCCGTCCAGCTGATGCCGGTTCCGCGCGGGCTCGACCTGGTCAGTGCCGGAGCCCTGCCGGAGGTCACCAACACCGTGTTCTCCACTGTCTTCGACGCCGCACCGGCGGGGCACCTGACGCTCGGCGAGCGGTTCCTGGTGCACGGTGGGTCCTCGGGTATCGGCACCATGGCGATCCAGCTGGCGGCCGCCCAGGGCGCGCGCGTCTACACCACCGCCGGTTCGGCCGCGAAGCTGGCGGCGTGCCAGCAGCTGGGCGCGGACGTGGCGATCAACTACCGCGAACAGGACTTCGCCGAGGTCATCGCGGCCGACACCGGCGGTGCCGGGGTGGATGTCATCCTCGACACGATCGGTGCCAAGTACCTGGATGCCAATGTGCGGTCACTGGCAACGGGTGGCCGGTTGGTGGTTATCGGCATGCTGGGCGGCCGGCGGGCAGAACTGGATCTGGGGGCCTTGCTCGCCAAGCGCGCCAGCCTGTTCGCGGCCGGACTGCGTGCCCGTCCGGTCGAGCAGAAGGCCGCCATCGTCGCCGGTACCGTGGCGCACGTCTGGCCGCTCATTGAGGCGGGCCGGGTGCGGCCGGTGATCGATCAGGTGCTGCCGCTGGCCGAAGCGGCGCAGGCACACCGGCTGGTCGAGCAGAGCAACCACATCGGAAAGGTGGTGCTGAGCATCGAATGACCACCGAGGCCGAACTGTACGAGCAAGTGAGCCGCTACCTAGGACAGGACATCGAGATGGCCGATGAGGCACCCAGGGCAAGCCAGGACGACGTGGTCGTGATGCGCGACGAGCAGGACAAGGGCGATGCGGAGTCGAACCAGGACGTGATGTCCCAGGTCGAGCAGCCGGCCAAGGTGATGCGGATCGGCACGATGATCAAGCAGCTGCTGGAGGAGGTCCGGGCCGCACCGCTGGACGAGGCCGGCAGGGCGCGGCTCAAGGAAATCCACCAGTCCTCGATCAAGGAGCTCGAGGAGGGGCTGTCCCCGGAGCTGCGCGAGGAGCTGGACCGGCTGACGTTGCCGTTCTCCGACGACGTGCCCAGCGACGCCGAGTTGCGGATTGCCCAGGCGCAGCTGGTGGGGTGGCTGGAAGGCCTGTTCCACGGCATCCAGACAGCGTTGTTCGCCCAGCAGATGGCCGCGCGTGCGCAGCTGGAGCAGATGCGCGGCCGAGCTCTGCCGGGCCACGTCGGGCCGGGCCAGATCATCACCGGCGTGCCCGGGATGCCCGGCAGCGAGCAGGGTGAGCACGGCCCGGGCCAGTACCTCTAGCCTCCGCGCTGCTCTCCGCGCTGCCCCGCTGGGCAGCTGCGGAGCGGAGCAGGCCGTCAGAGCAGGCCGTCAGAGCAGGCTGGTCAGCAGGTGCGCGACCGCGTCCTCGTCGTTGGTCTCGGTCAGCACCGTGTGGGCGGCTTGCTTGGCGCTGGTGTGAGCGTTGGCCACTGCGTAGGACCGGCCGGCCCAGACCAGCATCGGCACGTCATTGGGCATGTCGCCGACCGCGGCCACCTCGGCCTGGGCGATGCCCTGCTGCTCCGCCAGGCCGGCCAGGCCGGAGGCCTTGGTGATGCCCAGCGCCGAGATCTCGACCAGCGCGGAGTGGCCCGAGCGGGTCACCGTGACACGGTCGCCGATCAGCGCCTCGACCTGATCCATGAAGGTGTCCGGATCCAGGCCGCTGCCCTTGGCCAGCAGCTTGACGGTCGGGTCGGCGCAGCGCAGCAGTTCGTCCAGGGCTGCCTCGCGGGCGGTCGGCAGCGGCCGGCCGACCCGGTCCTGGGTGGGAATCAGCTGCCAGTCGTGCAGGTAGGCGGGCTCGTACCCGAAGTTCAAGCCCTGCTCCAGCCCGAAGGTCACTGCGGGGATCTCCCGGCGCAGGGTTTCGGTGATCTCGACCAGCAGGTCCGGCTCGATCGCGTGGGTGGCCAGCACCTGCTCGGTGTGCAGGTCGTACAGCACGGCGCCGTTGGCGAGCACGGCCAGCCCGGTGTGCCCGGTGGCGTCGGCGACCTCGTGCACCCAGCGCGGCGGCCGGCCGGTGACGAAGACGGTGGCCACGCCGGCCTGCTCCGCCTCGACCAGTGCGGCGGTGGTGGCGGGGCTGACGGTGCCGTCCGAGCGCAGCAGGGTGCCGTCCAGATCGCTGGCGAACAGCCGGACCTGGTTCACCGGGTTGCCGCGGCCGGTTGCAGCAGCTCCCGGCCGCCGAGGTAGGCCCGCAGCGCGACGGGCACGTAGACCGAACCGTCCGGCTGCTGGTGGTGATCGAGCAGGCAGGCGATGGTGCGGGCGATCGCGCACAGCGTGCCGTTCAGCGTTGCCACCATCTCGTTGCCGGTGTCGCCCTTGGCGCGGATGTTGAGCCGCCGCGCCTGGAAGGTGGTGCAGTTCGAGGTCGAGGTCAGCTCGCGGTAAGCACCCTGGGAGGGGAACCATGCCTCGATGTCGAACTTGCGGGCCGCGCTGGAGCCGAGGTCGCCGGCCGCCACGTCGATGACCCGGTAGGACAGCTCCAGCAGGTCCAGGAACTCCCGCTCCCAGGCGAGCAGGCGCTGGTGTTCGGCTTCGGCCTGCTCGAGCGGTACGTAGGAGAACATCTCGACCTTGTCGAACCAGTGCACCCGGATGATGCCCTTGGTGTCCTTGCCGTACGAGCCAGCCTCGCGCCGGAAGCAGGAGGAGAAGCCGGCGTAGCGCAGCGGCAGCTCCGCTCGGTTGAGCAGTTCGTTGGAGTGGTAGCCGGCCAGGGCCACCTCCGAGGTGCCGACCAGGTACAGGTCGTCGTCAGCCAACCGGTAGACCTCGCTGGCGTGCGCGCCGAGGAAGCCGGTGCCCTCCATGGTCTCGGGCTTGACCAGGGCCGGCGCGATGATCTCGGTCAGCCCCCACTCCTCCGCCTTGGCCATCGCGAGGTTCACCAGTGCCAGTTCGAGCTTGGCGCCGATCCCGGTCAGGAAGTAGAAGCGCGCGCCGGATACCTTGGCGCCCCGCTCGGTGTCGATCGCGTGCAGCCCGTTTCCGATCTCGAGGTGGTCGCGCGCGTCCGCGATGGTGGGCGGGGTGCCGACCAGCTCCAGGGTGACGAAGTCGTCCTCGCCGCCGGGCGGGGCACCGGTGGCGATGTTCGGTACCGCGAGGTGGGCCGAGCGCAACCGCTGCTCGGCCTGAGCCAGTTCGACCTCGGCCTGCTTCACCTCGGCGGCCAGCTGCCTGGCCCGCTCCAGAATGGCCGGTCGCTCGTCCGGGGCCGCGCTCCGAACGGAGCTGCTGGCCGCCTTCTGCTCGGCTCGCAGCCCGTCGGCGCGAGCTACCGCTGCGCGGCGCTGCTCGTCCGCGGCGAGCAGCGCGTCGACGAGGCCGGGGTCGGCCCCACGTGCCCGCTGCGAGGCGCGCACGAGCTCGGGATCGTCACGGAGAATGCGCAGGTCGATCATCGCTCGGTCACCGCTTCACGATATCGAGCGGCCCGATGGCGCCGCACGATGCGTCCACACGGCGGCACCGCAATGTTAAATCCCGGTTAGGACTTGCTTAGGGACAAGCCTTCGTGGATCGTTCGCGCTGTGCACGATGCGGTTTTGCTGTTCATCGTCGTGATCACCGCGCTTACCTTCGATTTCACCAACGGTTTTCACGACACCGCCAACGCGATGGCTACCTCGATCGCCACCGGAGCGCTGAAGCCCAAGGCCGCGGTGGCGCTGTCCGCTGCGCTCAACCTGCTGGGCGCGTTCCTGTCCATCAAGGTGGCAGCGACGATCGCGGGCGGCATCGTCTCCGCGGACGTGATCACGCTACCGATCGTCTTCGCCGGCCTGCTCGGCGCGATCGTGTGGAACATCGTGACCTGGATGTTCGGGCTGCCGTCCTCGTCCTCGCACGCGCTGATCGGCGGCGTCATCGGCGCGACGATGGCCTCAGCCGGCGCCTCCGCCGTGCACGGGCACTCCATCGTGGCCAAGGTGATCGTGCCGGCGGTGCTCTCGCCGATCATCGCCGCCCTGGTCGCCGCCTTGGCCACCAGGCTCGCCTACCGGACCGCCCGGCCGGACGAGCGCCCGCGCAGCCACCGCTACTTCCGGCTCGGCCAGCTCGCCTCCGCCTCGCTGGTGTCGCTGGCGCACGGCACGAACGACGCGCAGAAGACCATGGGCGTCATCACGCTGGCCCTCATCGCCGACAAGGAGCTGGCCCCGCACTCCGATCCGCCGGTGTGGGTGATCACCGCGTGCGCGCTGGCGATCGCGGCGGGAACCTATCTGGGCGGCTGGCGGGTCATCCGGACCATGGGACACCGGCTCACCCACATCGAGCCGCCGCAGGGCTTTGCGGCCCAGACCTCGGCCGCCATCGTGCTGCTGACCGCGACCCAGGGCGGCCTGCCGCTGTCCACCACGCACATCACCTCCGGCGCGGTGCTCGGCAGCGGCATGGGCAAGAAGGGCGCGAAGATCCGCTGGAGCGTCGCGGGCTCGATGGTGGTGGCCTGGGTGCTGACGCTGCCGGCGGCCGGGCTGGTGGCCGGCGGCCTCGGGTTGATCGTCGACAACGGGTCGACCCCGCTGATCGTGCTGGTCGCGGTGATCGCGGCGCTGGCGCTCACCGGCGTCTGGCTCTGGTCCCGCAAGCACCGCATCACTGCCGAGAACGTCAACGAGATCGCCGACCCGGCCGACCGGGCGATCCGTGACCTGGAGCTGCCCGTGCTCGAACAGCAGGCGAGCTGACATGGGTTCCTACGTCGATCTGAACGCGCTGCGCAACGTCGTCATCATCTCGCTGGTGGCCGGCGTCGGTCTCACCGTGCTGTTCTCGGTCGCCGTGCGCGCGCTGGTGACGGCTGATGAGAACCCCCGCGCCGCGGTCGGGCAACGGCTGCTGGCAGCCGGCTGCCTGCTGCTGGTGCTCGCGGCGGTTGTCGTCGGCTTGTGGGCGGTGCTGGCCAAGTAGGCCCGCGACGTAACCTGGAACTGCCATGACGACTGCCGACCGCCTGCCCATCAAGATGCTGCACGACCGCGTGCTGGTGAAGGTGTCCGCCGAGGACGGCGAGCGCCGCTCCTCCGGTGGCATTCTGATACCGGCCACCGCACAGGTGGCCAAGCGGCTGACCTGGGCCGAGGTGCTCGCGGTCGGCAACCACGTCCGCTCGGTGGAGGTGAACGACCAGGTGCTGTTCAGCCCGGACGACCGGCACGAGGTCGAGATCGCCGGCGAGGACTACCTGCTGCTGCGCGAGCGTGACATCCACGCGGTGGCGGCCAAGCGCATCGAGGCCAACACCGGGCTCTACCTCTAGGTGACGGCCGGCCACTGCGCCGAGCGAGCACGCTGCCCTCAGCCGTGCCCGTGCTCCCGCACCCCGGCCAGCCAGCGTGCCGCAGCCGCGAAATCCGGGTCGGTGACTCCCGCCGGCAGCGGAGCCTGCTGGCCGTCGCGGCGCGGGTAGGAACCGAGGTACCGCACTGCCGCACAGACCCGGTGCAGGGCGGCCAGCGCATCGGCCACCCGGGCATCGGCGAGGTGGCCCTCGCAGTCGATGCTGAAGCAGTACTGACCGATCCGGCCCTTCGTGGGGCGGGATTCGATCCGGGTCAGGTTCACCCCGCGAGCGGCGAACTCGGTCAGGATCTGCAGCAGCGCTCCGGAGTGGTTCTCGCGCAGGAACGTGACGAGCGTGGTGCGGTCGTTGCCGGTCGGCGGAGGTGCGGGCTGCGGCCTGGTCAGCAACACGAACCGGGTCACCGCGCCCGCGTTGTCGGCGATGTCGTGGGCCAGGGTGGTCAGCCCGTACAGCTCCGCTGAGATGACCGGCGCCACCGCCGCGTCGTAGACGCCGGCGGCGACCGCCTGGGCGCCGGCCGCCGTCGAGCCGACCAGCGTGACCGTGGCCGCCGGCAGGGTCGCCAGCAAGTAGCGGCGAACCTGCGCCTCTGCGTGCGGGTGCGTGGCCACCGTGCGGACTGCGCCGGTCTCGGTGCCGGGCCGTCCCATGAGGTCGAATACGACCGGCAGGAACGTCTCGGCCACGATCACCAGCGGCTCCTCCGCGGTGAGCGCGTCGAGCGTGGCCGGCACCGCACCTTCCACCGAGTTCTCCAGTGGCACCACCGCGCCCGCCACGTCGCCGGCGTGTACCGCGTCGATCGCGTGCGTCACCGTCGGGTAGGGGACCAACTCGGTGCCGGCCTCGACCAGCTGGCGGGCGGCCGCGTGTGCGAACGTCCCCGCGGGCCCGAGAAACGCGAGAGCTCCGTCAGCGTTCAGCACGGCTTGCACCCTACCGGCCGTGACGCGCCGGGCGGTGCGGTGATCAGCCGGCCATCGCGGCGCGAACGGCGTGCTCCTCCTCCGGCGACAGCTGGTGCTCGGCCACGCCGCCGGTGATCGACTTGGCGTACAGCCTGGTTTCGGACGTGCCCGCGATGGAGGTCAGCGCAATGCCGTTGCCGCGGTCATCCATGATCGCCAGGCTGAACGAGAGCCGCCCGCTGAGATCGTCGAAGGCGTCGTAGCGGACCAGCGCGACCCGCCGCAGCACGCTGTTGACCGTCTCGTTGATGCCCTGCACCGCCGTGCTCAGCTCGGCCCGCTCGGCGGCCAACTGGGTCCGCATGCTTTCGTGGGCGGTGGTCAGATCACGCTGCAGTTCCAGGATGTCCTGGCGCACCGCGACGCTGGCGGCCATGTGCTTCTCGGCCACCTCGAGGATGGTCTCGCGACCGGATGAACCGCGCGACAGCAGCGCCACCGATCGCCGTAGCCGGGCGAGCGTACGCAGGGCCAGGGTGCCGGTGACAAGACCGATCAGTCCCAGCACCAGGGCGATCGCGGACAGGGTCTCAGACATCCCACCAAGCCTAGGGCGGCGGCCGGTCGGCAAGCCGGGCGACACGGCGGCGACCCGGGCGCGGCGCGAGTTAGCCTCAGTGCCATGACCGTTCGCCTGCGCGCCACCCTCGCCTCGCTTCCCGCCTACGTCCCGGGCCGCTCGGTTCCCGGCGCGATCAAGCTGGCCAGCAACGAGAACCCGTACGGCCCGCTGCCGCACGTGCTCGAGCGGATCACCGAGGCGGCGGCGGGGTTGAACCGCTACCCCGACACCAACTCGACCACGTTGGCGCAGGCGCTGGCCGGGAAGTTCGGGGTCGCCGAGGAGCAGCTCGCGCTCGGCTGCGGCTCGGTGTCGCTGTGCCAGCAGCTGGTGCTGGCGACCGCCGGCGAGGGTGATGAGGTGCTGTTCGGGTGGCGGTCGTTCGAGGCCTACCCGATCGTGACCCTGATCAGCGGGGCCACCCCGGTCCAGGTGCCGTTGACCGCAGGCCACACCTTCGACCTGCCCGCGCTGGCCGAGGCGGTGACCGAACGCACCCGGCTGATCTTCGTGTGCAACCCGAACAACCCCACCGGCACCGTGGTGAACGGCGACCAGCTGGTCGCGTTCCTCGATTCGGTGCCGGCGGATCGGGTGGTGGTGCTCGACGAGGCCTACCGCGAGTTCGTCACCGATCCCGCCGTGGTGGACGGGCTGACGCTGCTGGAGCGCTACCCGAACCTGATCGTGCTGCGCACGTTCTCCAAGGCCTACGGCCTGGCCGGCATGCGGGTCGGCTACGGCATCGCTGCTGACCCCGCGCTGGCGATGGCGGTGCGCCAGACCCAGACGCCGTTCGCCATCACCTCGATCGCCCAGGCTGCGGCACTGGCCAGTCTGGAGGAGGTAGCGGAGAAGCAGCTGGCGGAGCGGGTCGCCGAGCTGGTGGCCGAACGCGACCGGGTGCAGGCCGCCCTCACCGAGCTTGGGTACGCGGTGCCGGCCTCGCAGGCGAACTTCGTCTGGCTGCCCGGGGGCAGCGGACCAGGTGAGATCACCGCTGCCGCCTTCGCCGCGGGCTGCGAGCAGCGCGGCCTGATCGTGCGCGGGTTCGCCGGCGCCGGGGTGCGCGTCACCATCAGCACGGAGGCCGAGAACGACCGCTTCCTGGCAGCCGCCGGCGAGCTGCGTGGCTGACCAGCACGCCCGGCGGCGCGGCGGAGCAGCGCTGCGGACCGCGTGGCTGAACAGCCGAGTAGGCGCGCGGACATCAAGGGAGTGGAGGGACCGGCCTCCCCCAAGAAACCGGTCCTCCACTCCCTCCCCCGAACCCCCGTCCGCGCCGCGGCAAAGCCCCCACCTCGCCACGCGCTCAGGACGGGGGACGTCAATCCGCGCCGCGCGCTCCGAACCGGCGCCAGTCCGGCGGCCGGTCCGCGGCGCCACGATCACCCGACGAGCCGCTCACCTGCTCGCCCTGCCAGCCGGTGTGCGCCAGCCAGGCCACCGCGCGCAGCTCCGCCACCGCCCGGCCGGCATGCCGCCAGGCGCTGGGCTCAGCCGTCAGGAACCGCACCGCACCCGCCCGCAGCTGTGCCTCGGCCCGGCCTCGATGCCGGCGCAGCACGTCACCGGCCGGCTCGAACACAGCCGCGGCCGCGGCCATCGCCTGCAGCTCGTCGGCCCAGCGCTGCTGCTCGAGGGTCAGCGGCCCGATGAACTGCATCGCGATCACGCCCGTACCGAGCGCTCGGCCAGCCAGCTCGAACGCACGGCCGCCAGCGCGACCCGCTCGGGGGCTGACTCGGCCGAGAAGAGCGTGCCCGGGCTGACGTCGAACACGCGCTCGATGGCCAGCGCCGTGGTGAGCGAGCAACTGCTACGCCGGCCGGTGACCAGGTGGTTGACGGTGGCGTGACCCAGCGGAGCGGAGCGGGCCAGCTGCCGCTCGGACAGGCCGGCGGCTTCGAGGCACTCGACCAGCGTGTCCCGGCTGCGCAACAACACCGACCTCGTGTCCTCTCCCCGGCCGGATGAGCCGGCGCTGCTCCGGTGCGCACGCATCGCCGAACAGATGCGTCCACCCCGATCTATCGTCGCCGTCGACTAACGACAGTAATCTAGCCGCCCAAATCCGGCACTGGCAAGCAGATGCGCGGACGGGCTCGCCAGGCGCTACCCTGTGTCGTGTCCACGTCAGCCGAAGGAGCAGCCAAGCCGTGAGCGCACTCTCCGACTACCTGATCGAGCACCTGCCGCAGGGCTGGAACAAGCCTCGGCTGGTGGATGCGCTCGACGGCCGGCTCGACCGCGCGACTGTGTACAAGTACCTGGCGGGCAAGCACCCGGCCCGGCCCAGCGAGTCAGTGCTGCAGGCCTTCGCCGAAGTGCTGCCCCAGGCCAGCGTCGTGGAATTGCGGGCTGCTGCGGGCCAGGCTGCCGGTGTCGAGGAGCCGTGGATCCCGCCGGCCGAGGCGAACCGGCTGACTCTCGCGCAACGGCAGGCACTCGAGGCCTTCATCAAGGCCACGGTGGCCAGCAACGATGCCGTGGCCCGCGAACTGGAGCGGGCCGAGGCCGAGCGCGAGCTGGTCGAGCTCGACCTGCCCGAGCTGCCCGTCCCCGTAGGCGCCGGGGGCGACGATCTCAGTGACTCCGAGCAGCTGGAGGTGCAGTCCTACCTCGAGCAGCTCTACGCCTCCGGGCGCAGGGACTTGGCCGACCGGGTCGCGGCGTCCCTCGTGATCAACTCAGCCTCCGCGACCGCGAGCAGGTCCTCCAACACCTGACCGTCCCGCGGCTTGGCAGCGACCGCCACGCTCGCGGTGACGCCACCGCTGGCCAGTGCCGAGCGCAACCGCAACGCCAGCGACTCGGCGTTCGTGCCGGGGCAATCCGCCAGCAAGACGGCCAGCCCGGACGCACCGACGGCTCCGAGGGCGTCGCAGCCGGCCTGCATCTGCGCGATCGACCGGGCCGCCGCAGGATCGTCGGTGTCCACCCGGATGACCGAGGCTGTGGTGCACGCCCGGATGACCTCCCGAGCCACGGTGCTCCAGACCTTTTCTGTCATGACGGTGGGTAGCGCATTGTCGATCTTGCGCGAGGACTCCGAACGCAGCGCCCATCTCTGAATACCGATCACAGCAGGCAGCGACAACCAGAGCAGCGGGATGCCGAGCCGCCACATAATGATCTCGCAGAGCCCGATTCCCACCGTAATCAATTCATTGCTCTGATTACTCGACGTGAGAAACTTCCAGCCGTCCGAAAACGTGCTCGATGCGATGACGGCACAACAGATGAGAACCGGACCGACGACCAGGTAGGCGGCCGCCGCACCCAACACGAGCGCCGCGTACGGTCCCGGCCGGGTCACGATCAGGTGCACTACGCACACGCCGAGTACGACAGCCGCCTGGCTGTACACGTAGCGGTAGACCACCGCGCGGGAGTCGAAGTTGCGGATGGGCCACTGGAACACGCTGGCGATGATCACCAGCAGCACCGCCAGCGGCACCGGCAGCAGCACCGCGGCGGGAAAGGTCCAGGTACCGAGCATGTCCGACAGCGATGCGATTCGCGGCCGGCTCAGCATGTGGCGAACACCCTCGGAACGTTGCAAATACACCGAATGGGCGATACACAATGACAGCAGAAGGGCACCCAGCCCGAGGTCACTGCCCGTGATCGGAGAACGGCTGAGAACCGTCCAGGTCACGGCAGCGAGTTCGGTGAGCAGCACCAGCACAATCGTCGTGGGGCGCATCTGGAACAGCCGCCACGTCGTTATGTGCCTTGGCAACGCTCAACCCTTCCTCGAACCTGACGATGAATCCGGCAGGAGGTGATTCACATGCGTAACACCCAGTGGAACTAATTTCCCTTGCAACATCGACTGCCCCGACAATGCGATAGCCGGTAGCCGCTGGACTCGCCAGTGTCTGACTGCGGTTCATCCAGGGTTGGACGAACCGAAGCTGCCAACCAACGGCAGAGTATCCGAAGTGCTACCGAATGTCCTCAAGTATGTGGCAGATCCATAGCTACGGCACGCCGAAGTTTCGCCAACGACCGATCGCTGCGTCGCCGCTACTCCATACCGCGGTCGCCGACCACCCGTTCGGCCGGCCTGGCGGCTTCGGCGACCGCCGCGGCGACCGCCGTCGGCACTGTCGGATCGAATACCGACGGCACTATGTAGGCGGGGTTGAGCTGGCTGTCGGTGACGCAGTGCGCCAATGCGGATGCCGCCCGCAGCAGCATCTCGACGGTCACCCCGCGGGCCTGCGCGTCGAGCAATCCACGGAACACGCCGGGAAACGCGAGCACGTTGTTGATCTGGTTCGGGTAGTCCGAGCGTCCGGTCGCCAGGATGGTGGCGTACTTGCGCGCTGCGTCCACGTCCGTCTCGGGGTCGGGGTTGGCCAGCGCGAACACCACCGGGTCCTCAGCCATCTCGGCAATCCAGTGGGCCGGCAGCACGCCCGGGGCGGACACGCCGATGAACACGTCCGCGCCGACCAGCGCATCGTGCAGGTCGCCGGTGACGCCGGTCGGATTGGTCTTCGCCGCCAGGGCCGCTTTCGCGGGGTTCAAGCTCGCGTCGGTCGGCGAAAGGATGCCCTCGCGGTCCCACACCAGCACGTGCCGCACGCCCGCCGCCAGCAACAGATCGACGATTGCGGTGCCGGCCGCACCCCCGCCGGCCACCACCACCCGGATCGAGGCCAGGCCCTTGCGCACGCAGCGCAACGCGTTGGTCAGCGCTGCCAGCACCACGATCGCGGTGCCGTGCTGGTCGTCGTGAAACACCGGGATGTCGAGCAGCTCGCGCAGCCGCGCCTCGACCTCGAAACAGCGAGGGGCCGAGATGTCCTCCAGGTTGATGCCGCCGAAGCCGGGAGCGATGTGCCGTACCGTCGCCACGATCTCGTCCACGTCCTGGGTTTCCAGGCAGATCGGCCAGGCATCGATGTTGGCGAATCGCTTGAACAGCGCCGCCTTGCCCTCCATCACCGGCAGCGCGGCGCCCGGCCCGATGTTGCCCAGACCGAGCACGGCCGAGCCGTCGGTCACGACCGCGACCGAGTTGCCCTTGATGGTCAGTCGGGACACGTCCTGCGGCCGCTCGTACAGCGCCAGCGACACCCGTCCCACCCCGGGCGTGTAGGCCATCGAGAGGTCATCGCGGGTCTTCAGCGGCACCTTCGACTCCACCGAGATCTTGCCGCCCAGGTGCAGCAGGAAGGTCCGGTCCGACACCCGGTGCACCTCGATGGCGGGCAGCGCGCGCAGCGCCGCCACGATCTGCTCGGAATGCTCGCCGTTCACCGCCGAGCAGGTCAGGTCGATGGTGATCCGGTCGTGCCGTGACTCCGAGACGTCCACTGCGGTGACCAGGCCACCCGCTTCCGACACCGCGGTGGCGAGCCGGCCCACCACCGAGGAGTCCGGCGGCGCATAGATCCGGACGGTGATCGAGTAGGACGCCGAGGTCGGGGTCGGCCGGGCCTGCGCGGAATCGGGGATGGACATGCCGTTCATCTTGGCAAACGTCCGGGCCGGGCGTCGCGCCGCCGAATCGAACTCACCGGTAGCTGCAGTGATGGTTCGCCCCGGCCCGACTGTGGTTCCATTGGCAACGGGGCCGGCCAACGGCGGCCGGTCCAGCTCTACCCGCCCGCCCATCCGCGCTTGCACGTCGTCACAACGAGGTGACCGAACAGATGACCGACCTGTCGTCGGAGACCGCACTGACCGATCCCGCCGCGCTCGAAACCTTCCACCGCCGGTACCTGCTCAGAGCCGGCACCCAGCTTCCGGGTCGCCAATCCCGCGAACTCGACGACATCGCCGGCCGGCACCTGCACACCGGGCTGGTGCGGCAGCCCGAGCAGATCGTGCTGGCCATCTACGACCTGGACGGCGACACCACGGCCATCGATCTGGTCACCAAGGACGCGCCTTACCTTGTCGACTCGGTGCGTGCCGAGCTGGAGCGCACGGGGCATCTCATCGAGCACCTGCTGCACCCGCAGATCGTGGTGCGTCGCAGCGAGGACCCGGGCAGCCTGGGCCGGATCGAAGCGGTGCTCGACCTCGACGACACGGCCGAGGTGCCTGCTGAGGCGGTGGCCGAATCCTGGATGCACATCGAAACCACCCTGATCCCGGCTGAGGAACACCAGCAGACGCTGGCTGACCTGCATCGGGTGCTGGTGGACGTGCACAACGCGGTGGCAGATGCGCCGGCAACCTACGCCCTGATCCGCAAACTGGCCGACCGGATCGAGCAGGACCCGGGTGAGTTCGACCGGGAGACCTCGGTCGAGGCCGCCGCCCTGCTGCGCTGGCTGGCCGACGGCAACTTCATGATCCTCGGGCACGCCGCCTACTCGGCCAACGAGCTCACCAACCCGACCCGGTCGGCCGCCACGGTCGAGCAGGGCGTGCTGCGCGGCGAGGCCAGCATCACCGCGCTGGAGTTGCTGCCCGCCTACCGCTCTGGCGCCCCGCTGGTGATCTTCAAGTCGCCGATGGTCTCCACCGTGCGCCGGTCCACCCGCTACGACTGCGTGACCGTGATCGCGCCTCGTGACGGCGACACCGGCAAGCCCGGTGACAGCGAGGCACGCATTCACGTCTTCCTCGGCCTGATCACCGATGAGACGGACGGCACCGTCGGTCGGGTGCCGGTGGTTCGCCAGCGCATCGCCGAGGTGCTGCGCCGTTCCGGAGCGCGCGCAGACAGCTACACCGGTCGCAAGCTGCTGGCCGCGTTGCGGACGTTACCCCGCGACGAGTTGCTGGAGGCGCCTACCGGGGACCTGCTGCGGCTGTCCCAGCTGGTGGTGGATCGCGCCGAACGCAAGGGCATCGGCGTGTTCGCCCGGGTGCATCTCAACCGCGATTTCGTCACCGTGCTGGTGTACTTCCCGGGCGAGCGGCTCGGGCCGGAGACCCGGGCGCGAGTGCGGGACACCGTGCTCACCTACTGGCCGGGCCGGATCATCGGGCGGGACGACCGCATCGTCGAGCTGGACATGGCGCGGATGCAGTTCCTGATCGCGCTGCGCCCCGGCGAGGAGGTGCCCAACCCGGACCGCGCGACCGTCGAGGCCGAGGTCGCCCGGGTCACCCGGCGGTGGAGCGACGACCTGGCCGATCTGCTGCAGGTCGGGCTCGGTGAGCAGGAGGCCGACCGGGTGCTGCGCCGCTACACCGGGGCATTCCCGGAGGCGTACAAGGAGGATTTCGGCGCACCGACGGCCGTGGCCGACTTGCGCCGGCTGGAGCTGCTGCCCGACCTGGACGGCCTGAGCTTCGACGTCTACACCCCGCCGTCCGACGACGAGGCCGATCGCCGGCTCAAGATCTATCGCACCGGCACGCCGCTGTCGCTCGGTCGCACGCTGCCCATGCTGGAGCGGATGGGCATCGAGGTGCTGGACGAGCGTCCCTACGAGATCGAGCGCAACGACGGCACGTCGGCGTGGGTGTACGACTTCGGTCTCAAGCTGGGCGAGGGCGTCGACTTCGGCCCGGAGCGGTCGGCCGCGGTGATCGACACGCTGCGGGTGCTCTGGCAGGGTGGCGTCGAGCAGGACGGCTTCAACGCGCTGGTGGTGCGCGCCGGCCTCACCTGGCAGCAGGCGACCGTGCTGCGGGCCTACGCCAAGTACCTGCGCCAGGCCGGGACGAACTTCAGCCAGGGTTACATCGAGCAGACCCTCAGCCAGCACACCGGCATCGCCACACTGCTGGTGGCGTTGTTCGAAGCCAGGTTCGACCCCGAACGGGAAGCCGAATCGGCGGCCGAGCAGGCTCGCCTGCTCGCCGAGATCGACACCGCTCTCGGTGGCGTTTCCAGCCTTGACCAGGACCGGATCCTGCGGTCGCTGCTCGGGCTGATCAACGCCTCGCTGCGCACCAACTACTTCCAGTGTGACGAGCAGGGCATCGGCCCGGCGGCGTTCGCGGTCAAGCTCGACCCGGCCCAGATCGACGAACTGCCCGAGCCTCGGCCCAAGTTCGAGATCTGGGTCTACTCGCCGCGGGTGGAAGGCGTGCACCTGCGCTTCGGCTCGGTGGCCCGAGGCGGCCTGCGCTGGTCGGACCGGCGCGAGGACTTCCGCACCGAGATCCTCGGCCTGGTCAAAGCGCAGATGGTCAAGAACACGGTGATCGTGCCCGTCGGTTCCAAGGGCGGGTTCGTGGCCAAGTCGCTGCCGGACCCGGCCGTCGACCGGGACGCCTGGCTGGCCGAAGGCGTCGCCTGCTACAAGATCTTCATCACCTCCATGCTCGAGCTCACCGACAACCTGGTGCGGGACGAGGCGGGCAAGCAGTCTGTCGCCAAGCCCATCGCCACCCGCTGCTACGACCGGGACGACCCGTACCTGGTGGTGGCGGCTGACAAGGGCACCGCGACCTTCTCCGACATCGCCAACGGCATCGCTGTCGAGCGAGGCTTCTGGCTCGGCGACGCGTTCGCCTCCGGGGGCTCCGTCGGCTATGACCACAAGGCAATGGGCATCACGGCACGCGGCGCCTGGGAATCGGTGAAGTACCACTTCCGCGAACTGGGCATCAACACCCAGACCCAGGACTTCACCGTGGTCGGCGTCGGTGACATGTCCGGCGACGTGTTCGGCAACGGCATGCTGCTGTCCGAACACATCCGGTTGGTCGCGGCCTTCGACCACCGGCACATCTTCCTCGACCCGACGCCGGACGCGGCCGCATCGTTCGCCGAGCGCCGACGGCTGTTCGACCTCCCGCGATCCAGCTGGGCCGACTACAGCCCGGACCTGATCTCCGCCGGCGGCGGGGTTTTCCCCCGTACCGTCAAGGCCATCCCGATCACTCCGCAGGTGGCACAGGCCCTACGGATCCCCGGCGGCACGCAGAGCCTGTCACCGGCCGAGCTGATCCACGCGATCCTGCTGGCCCCGGTGGACCTGCTCTGGAACGGCGGCATCGGCACCTACGTCAAGGCCTCCACCGAGACGGACCTGGACGCCGGCGACAAGACCAACGACGCGGTGCGGGTCAACGGCAGCGACCTGCGGGTCAAGGTCGTCGGTGAGGGCGGCAACCTCGGTCTGACCCAGCGTGGCCGGATCGAGTACGCGCGCAAGGGCGGCAAGATCAACACCGACGCGATCGACAACTCCGCCGGCGTGGACACCTCCGATCACGAGGTCAACATAAAGATCTTGCTGGATGCGGCGGTCCGGTCGCGCCAGGTGGATGTCGAGCAGCGCAACCAGCAGCTGGCAGCGGTGACCGACGAGGTGGCCGAGTTGGTGCTGCGGGACAACTACGAGCAGAACGTGCTGCTCGGGGTTGCCCGGCACGGCTCGCGTGCGCTGGTGTCGGTGCACCGCCGGCTGTTGCGCGAGATGGAGGCCGCCGGCATCCTCGACCGCGAGATCGAGTTCTTGCCGTCGGACAAGGAGCTTGCGGCCCGGGAGAGCGAGCACACCGGGCTGACCTCGCCGGAGTTGGCGGTGCTGGCCGCCTACGTCAAGATCGAACTGTCGGCCCGGCTGAGCGAGTCCAGCCTGCCGGATGAGAAGTGGTTCCAGGGCGTGCTGGCGCAGTACTTCCCCGTGCCGATCGCCGAGGGATTCGCCGAGCATCTGGCCGATCACCCGCTACACCGCGAGATCATCACAACCAGCGTGGTGAACGAGATGGTCAACCACTGCGGTACCACGTTCGTCTTCCGGGCACACGAGGAGACCGGCGCCGATCCGGCACAGATCACCCGGGCCTATGCGGTCGTGCGCGAGGTCTTCGGGCTGGCCGAGATCTGGGCAGAGCTGGAGGCGCTGGACAACCAGGTGCCGACCGAGGCCCAGCACATCGGCTACCGGGAGGTCCGTCGCACCATCGATCGGGCGGTGCGCTGGCTGGTCGACGTCCGGTTCCCCATCAGTGACGTGGCCGCCGAGATCGAGCGGTTCAAGCCGACCTTCGACCGGCTCGGACCGACCGTTCCTGACCTGCTGCGCGGCCGGGAGCGGGAAAACTTCTACGCCGAGATCGATCGCATGATCGGGCACGGGCTGCCGCGCGAGCTGGCCATGCGGATCACCAACCTGCTGTCCTGCTTCCTGCTGCTGGACGTGGTCGAGATCTCGCGGGTGAACGACGCCGATCCCAGCGAGATCGCCGACCTGCATTTCGCGCTGTCCGAGCAGCTGTCGGTGGACGACATCCTGAACGCCGTCACCAACCTGCCTCGCGAGGACCGGTGGTCGGCACTGGCCCGGGCCGCCATGCGGCACGACGTGTACGCCGCACTCGCGGCGATCACCGCGTCGGTCTGTCGGGAGAGCGACCCGTCCCTGCTCGCGACCGAGCGGATGGCGCAGTGGGCGACCGAGAACGCCGAGCGGCTCAACCGGGCGCGAGCCACCTTCTCGGAGGCGCTGTCGCGCGATCCGATCGACCTGGCGACGCTGTCGGTGGCCCTGCGGGTGATGCGCAGCCTGCCGACCTGATAGTGCGCGGTGCGTCAGCTGACGCCGTGCAGGGACCGGCTGGGCTGTGTCGCGCTGAGCGCGCCGCGCGCCCAGACGGTGGTACGGCCGTCACCGCTGGCCACGCCCCAGTCCTGCGACAGCGCGGCCACGATCATCAGTCCGCGGCCGCTCGGATCCAGTGAGTCGGCCTCGCGGGGGACGATCTCGGATCCCGTCGAGCCGCCGTCGGTGACCGAGATGGTGTAGCCGTCCGCGGCCAGCGTCCACTCCACTGCCAGCTGGCCGGAGGGAAGCGGCGAGCCGTGTCGAACCGCATTGCCGACGAGCTCGCTGGCGATCAGGGCGGCGTCGAAGGCCTGCTCCGCCGACAACCCGGCTCGTTCGAAGGCGGCGGACACGCTGCGACGGGCGACGGCGGCACTGGAGGGCGCGTGCCGTACCCACAAGGTGGCCACCTGCATCCCTTCCACAGTGACGTCTCGCTATTGAGCGCGTCGACGGTAACGACTACTCGGAGTGTGTACCCGCTGGGTGAAGCCGGTAAACCGCGCGGCGCTACAACCCGGTTACATTTTCCTGGGCCGCATACAGCACCAGCGTCACGAATAGCCCAATTGCGCTCGGACCTCTCGCGGCCGGTTGGTGATGATGGCATCGATGCCGAGCCGGCTGACCAGCTCGACGTCATCTGGCTTGTCGACGGTCCAGCAGTACAGCTGGTTGCCGGCGTTGTGCACCCGGGACACGAAGCTGGGGTCCTCGCGAAGCACCTTCACCCCGGGCCCGGCGATATGTACCCCTACGGGCAGCGAGCCGTTGCGGCGATAGCTCGATTCCCGCTCCAGCAGCAGCACCAGCGGAAGCTGCGGAGCGAGCAGCCGCACCCGCCGCAGCGCCACCTGCGCGAAACTCATCACCGTGACCGGCGATCCGGTGCTGGCCCAACCGAACCGGTGCAGCAGCCGGACCAATTCCTTCTCCACCAGACCCCCGTAGCGGGTCGGATGCTTGGTCTCGATGAGCAGCCGGACCGGGCGGCCCGCGTCGCGCACGACGCCGAGCAGCGCGTCCAAGGTCAGCACCTGGGCCGAGTCGGCGGCCAGCCGATCGGGTGCCACCCCGGCCAAATACTGCGGTTCGGCGAGCAGGGCATCGGCGTTCGGTGGCAGGTCTTCCCGCCAGGACTGAAAGTCGAGCCGGCGCAGCGCCTCCAGCTCGTACTCGCTGACGATGCCACTGCCGTTGGAGGTGCGGTTGACCGTCCGGTCGTGCACGCACACCAGGTGGCCGTCCTTGGTCAGCCGGACGTCGCACTCCAGACCGTCGGCGCCCTCGGCGATCGCTGCGGTGTAGGCGGGCAGCGTGTGCTCGGCGACGTCGTAGGAGGCGCCGCGGTGCGCGATGACGAGCGGTCGGTCGCAGCGCGGTAGAGGCTTTCGCTGACGGTGCCGCAGCGATGGGCGAGCCATGGGCAGGGTCCCTCGGACTGGATTTCCGGTCTGGTTTTCCGGCTAGATCACATCCGGCTCGTGACCGGTCTCGGAGACGAGCGGGAGGCCGGCTGCCTGCCAGCCGAGCATGTTGCCGTCCAGAACGACGGCATCGAAGCCGTTGTGGTTGAGCCAGCTGACGGCGTGGCCCGCTCGACCGCCGCCCTTGCAGGTGACTACCAGTGGCTCGTCCGACAGCAGCACGCCCGGTTCGTACAGCATCCGGTTGGCCAGCCGGTCGATCGGCACGTGAACGGCGGATTCGATATGGCCGGCGGCCCATTCGTCCTCGCCGCGGACGTCCAGGATCACCTGACCCGGCGCAACCTGCTCGCGAGCGATGCTGGGCCCATGGTCAGGTCGGAAGCTCGTCACGATGTCCAGTCTGCCCCGTTCACCGAACCGGCAGCCAGCCGACCCGCCGTCGCGGCCGGACTGCCTACTTGACCAGTCGGGAGAGCCGTCGATCGGCCAGGCTCTTGCCACCGGTCTGGCAGGTGGGGCAGTACTGCAGCGACTTGTCGGCGAAGGAAACCTCGCGCACCGTGTCACCGCAGACCGGGCACGGCAGCCCGGTGCGTGCGTGCACGGCCAACCCGCTGCGCTTCTCCGACTTCAGGGTGGCCGCGCGCTGTCCGACCGAGCGTTGCACGGCATCGGTCAGGGTGCGACGCATCGCCTCGTACAGACTGCTGACCTGCTCGTCGGTGAGGCGGGCGGCGATGGCGAACGGGGACAGGCGCGCGGCGTGCAGGATCTCGTCGGAATATGCGTTGCCGATGCCCCCGATGACGGACTGTGTGGTCAGCACTCCCTTCAGCTGGCCACGCTGCTGGTGCAGCAGCTCGGCGAATTCCGCCGATGACACCGCGAGCGCGTCCGGACCCAGGCGGGCGATGCCGGGCACCTGCTGTGGCTCGCGCACCAGGTACACCGCCAGCCGCTTCTGGGTTCCTGCCTCGGTCAGGTCGAAGCCGGCGACGGTGCCCTCCTTGCCAGCTGTCGCAGGCTCGGCTTCGGGCGCCTGCGGATCCGGTGCGAGGTGCAGGCGGAAGGCCAGCGGCCCCCGTCCGGGCTTAGGCGGAACCGGTGACAGCGACTCCCGCCACTGCAGCCAGCCACCCCGGGACAGGTGCGTGATCAGGTGCAGGCCGTCGACCTCGAGGTCGAGGAACTTGCCGAAGCGGTTCGCGCCGGTGACCGTGAGGCCGTACATCGCCGACAGCGGCGGGTCGAAGGTCTTGACCGCGCTGAAGGCCGCCACGTCCGCGCGCATCACCACACGCCCGGTGGCATGCTCGCGCAGGAAGGCGGCGAGTGCTTCGACTTCCGGCAACTCCGGCATGCTTCGAGCCTAACCATCGCTGCCGACAATGCCGGGGAGTTTCGCGCACGGTGAATCGCCCGCCGGCCGCCGGGTGCTGGCTAGGCTGGCGCGGTGCCCACGGACCGGTCTCGATCGTCGCGGTCCCGGTTCCGGCGTTCGGCTTCCTCCCGGCCGGCTCGGTGGCGGCCGGGAGGCTGGCTGTTCCGCGCCGTGCTCGCGTTGCTGGTGCTCTGGCTGGCGGCCTGCTTCCTCGTCGTCGCCGAACCCACCGTCAACCGGCCGGCCCGGGCGGACGCGATCCTGGTGCTGGGGCCACCGGACGTCGACGGGCGGGTGACTGAGGCGTTCGCGCTGGCCCGCCAGCATTACGCCCGAACCGTTGTCGTGTCGGTCGAGTCAGATGCCCAGTTGCGCGCCAAGTCGGCGTGCCGCGACGACAACCCCGACTACCAGGTGATCTGCTTCCAGCCCTCGCCCAGGACGACCCAGGGTGAGGCCGAGGAGATCGGCCGGCTGGCCGCACAGCGGCACTGGCGCTCCATCATCGTGGTGACGTCCAAGTACCACATCTCCCGGGCCCGGCTGATCGTCGACCGGTGCGTGAGCGGGCGGGTGCTGATGGTGGCTGCCCCGGGCAGACCGTCGCTGACCACCTGGGCCTACCAGTTCCTGTATCAGACCGGCGCCTACGTCAAGGCCTTCATCAAGCGGGCTTGCTGAGTTCAGCGTCTGGTGCTGGCAGTGACGCTGAACTTGGTGTCGCGGTGTATCAGCTCGGTCGGCCCGATCAGCCGCTCGAGCTGGGCGCGGTAGCCCAGGTGGTTGTTGAAGACGGTCCACAGCTGGCCGCCGGTCCGCAGCACGCGCTGGGCCCCTGCGAACAGCTTGCTCGCCGCGCCCGCATGCACGGCGCCGCCCAGGTGGAAGGGCGGGTTGCACAGGATCAGCTCGGCCGAGGCGGCCGGCTGCTGCGACAGCGCGTCGTCCCGGCTCACCGCGACGATGAGTCCGTTGGCGGCCGCGGTGGCTGCGGCCGAGGCGCAGGCAGCCGCGGACCGGTCGCTGGCCAGCACCTGACGTCCTTGCCGGGCGAGCAGCGCGGCGAGCACGCCGGTGCCACAGCCCAGGTCGAGGGCGGGCCGACCGCTCGGCAGCCGGTCCAGCGACTGGACCAGCCGGCGCGTCCCGATGTCGACGGCGGTACCCGCGAACGCCCCACCCTGCGCGCACACCCACAGCTCGAGGTCGGCATGCCACTGCCGCTGCGGGAACTCGACCGGTTCGGCGTCGGCCCTGGGGGCGGTAGCCGTGATGACGCGGGATTTCTGCCGCGCCAGGCCGGCCTGCACCTGGCCGAACCGGGCAGCGAGTACCTCGTTGACGGCGTGGGTCAGGTACTTCACCCGGCCACCGACGAGCAGTCGGACGCTCGGGTGGGAGTGGTGGGCGACGAGCTGGCTGAGCTGCACCAGCTCGGTCAGGCTGCGCGGGGCTTGCAGCAGCACGATGCGTGCGCCGCTCACGAGCTTCGGCTCGAGTGGGCAGGAGCGGAAGCTGCCGGTCAGCCCCAGCCGGCGCGCGTTCGCGGCCAGCGCCTGCTCTCCGGTGAGCAGATCCTGATGTGTCCTGATGTCGGTTGCGCCGAAGCGGGCCGCCGCTCCCAGCGTCAACGCGCCGTAGTTGTCCCCGATGACGACCAGGCCGGTCGGGTCTGCGGCGATGGCCTCGGCCGCGGTGTCCAGCAGCAGCCGGTCGGTCGCGTCGACGGCGTGCAGGTTGGTCGCTTCGATGTCCGGGTGGCGGCGTAGCAGGGACGGGTCGAACGGCCAGTCGGTCACGATCGTCGAGCCTATTGGCCGCGCCGGGTCCGCGGGGGCCCTCCCGCGTAGGCTGGTGTCATGACGCAGTGGGGCATCGACGCTCTCTTCAATCCGGGCAAACGGCACATGGATGAGGAGAAGCGCCGGCTGCAAGCCACCCGGCAGGAGATCGGGGATTCCTCCGGCGGCAAGCGCATCGATCTCAGTTCCGGCAAGGTCACGCTGAAGGGCCGGCCCAAGCCGAACGCCACCGACGCCGACGATACGGCGGACGCTGAGGACACTCAGGACGCTGAGGACGCTGAGGACGCTGAGGACGCCGAGGACGCTGAGGACGCTCAGGACGCCGAGGACGCTGAGGACGCGAACGAGCTTGAAGAGGCTGCGCCACAGCTCGACATCAGTCCGGTTCCACCGGCCGACGAGGAGTAGCGCCGAGCCGGCAGTGGCTCGGTTGGCTCAGCCGGCTCGGTTGGCTCGGTTGGCTCAGCTTGCCAAGTTCGCGTAGCGCATCAGCCGGCGTGCCTCCGGGACCGGTCTGCCGCCGAACACCGCAGGCGGCTCCGCGGTGAGCCGACTGTCCAGGAACGCCTCGGCGACCCGGCTCCGATCTGCCTCGTCGGCCGAGCGCACCAGCAGTGAGGCTTGCAACGTCCGGGCGAGCTGGCCGGTCAGCTGGCGGGCATGCCGGGTGACCGCGGCGGGGTCCCGCCGGGCCTCGGCCAGGTGTCCGTGCAGCCTGCGTACCGCCTCATCCAGCCGGGGGTCCACGCCCGCGGTCACCTCCAGTTCCGTGACGAGCGAGTCCACCGCGGCCGGCTCGCGACCGAGCGCGCGCAGCACGTCCAGCGCTATGACGTTGCCCGAGCCCTCCCAGATGGAGTTCAAGGGTGATTCGCGAAAGTAGCGCGGCATCGGCGATTCCTCGACGTAGCCATTGCCGCCCAGGCACTCCAGCGCCTCCGCGGTGACCGTGGCAGTGCGCTTGCACACCCAGAACTTGGCGGCGGCGACCGCGATCCGCAGCAGGCTCGTCTCGCCCCGGTCCACCGCCTCGGCCAGCCGCAGCGCCAGGTGGGTGGCGGCGTCCGTCTCGACGGCCAGGTCCGCGAGCACCTCCTGCATCAGCGGCTGGTCGGCCAGGGTGGCGCCGAAGGCGGCGCGACCATGGACGTGGTGCAGTGCCTGGGTGAGCGCGGCGCGCTGCGTCGCCGCGGCGCCGATCACGCAATCCAGCCTGGTCATGGTGACCATGTCGATGATGGTGCGCACGCCTCGGCCGGGCTCACCGACCAGCCACCCGACAGTGCCGTCGAACTCCACCTCCGACGACGCGTTCGACCGGTTGCCGAGCTTGTCCTTCAACCTCTGCAGGGCGAACGGATTTCGGCTGCCGTCGGGCAGGATGCGCGGGACCAGGAAGCAGCTCAGCCCGGCTTCGGCCTGTGCCAGCACGAGGAACAGGTCGCACATGGGTGCCGAGCAGAACCACTTGTGCCCGGTCAGCCGGTAGCTGCCGTCAGGCTGCGCGAGGGCGCGCGTGGTGTTGGCCCGGACGTCGGAACCGCCCTGCTTCTCGGTCATCGCCATGCCGGCGAGCAGGCCCTGCTTGGCCAGCGGCGCCCGCAGCCCGAAGTCGTAGCTGGTGGCGAGCAGGCCGGGTTCGTAACTGGCGGCCAGTTCCGGCGCGCGGCGCAGCGCAGGCAGTACGGCGTAGCTCATCGAGATCGGGCACAGGTGGCCCTGCTCCACCTGCCCCCACACGAAGAAACCCGCCGCCCGCGCCAGGTGCGCATGCTCGCCTGCAGCCGGTGCCCACGGTGCCGCCTGCAAGCCCGCCGACACCGCGACCGACATCAGCTCGTGCCAGGCCGGGTGGAACTCCACCTCGTCGATGCGGTGTCCGTACCTGTCGAAGCTGCGCAGCACCGGTTCGTTCTCGTTGGCCAGCCGGCCCCAGTCCTGGGCCTGCGGCGTCCCGGCGCGCGCGCCGAGCTCAGCCAGCCGCGCCCGGTCGTTGCTGTCCAGCGCTGCGCTGGCGTGCAGCAGTGCCCGATCCTGGAGGTAGAGGTTGGCGCCGGTCCAGGCAGCCGGGACGTTGCTGACCTCATGCGTGGGCATGCGGTGAGGTTACTCGTCGGTAGCTCGTGTGGGGCGCCGAAAGTGGCTGCAGCCGGGCCGCGCCGGCGAGCAATCGCCGTGGCGGCCCGGCTGCCGTTCGGTCAGGTCCGGTTGTGCTCAGTTCTACCCGGCCTACCTGAGGCGTTGCTGTCGACGCGATCTGGATCGGCTGTTCGCCCGGCGGGCTCAGCTGTCCGACGAACCCAGCGTGACACTCACAGAACTGGGCTTGCCGTTGCGCACGAAGCTCACCTTCACCTTGTCGCCGGGCGCGTGACTGCGCACCGCGGCGATCAGCGCGTCGGCGGTGGTCACCCGCTGGTCGTCGATCTGGGTCACCAGGTCCCCCACCTTCAGGCCCGCCTTGTCGCCTACACCGCCCGCCGTGACGCTGTGCAGCGGCACCCCGGCAGTCTGGGTGTTGCTGCTGGAGTTGGTGACCGTCACGCCGAGTACCGCGTGCGTGGCCTTGCCGTTGACGATGAGCTCACCGGCGATCCTGCTCGCCTCGTCAGCCGGGATCGCGAAGCCGATGCCGATGTTGCCGGCCTGGCTCTGCTGGCCGGGGATCTGTAGCCCGCCACCGGACTGGTCACTGGCGATGGCGGCGTTGATGCCCACGACCGACCCGCTGAGATCGACCAGCGGTCCACCGGAGTTGCCAGGGTTGATCGCGGCGTCGGTCTGCACGGCATTGAAGACGGCCTGGTCGTTGTCGCCGGCGCGGACCGGGCGCGCCAGGTTGCTGATGATGCCGCTGGTAACCGTGTCTGACAGGCCGAGGGGAGCGCCGATGGCGACCACGGTCTGGCCGACCGAGAGCGTGCTCGACTTGGCGAAGGTGGCCGCGGTGAGGTTGTCCAGGCCGTCGACCTTGATCACCGCGAGGTCGTCGGAGGTGTCCCGGCCGAGGATCTTGGCGGGCGCGGTACGGCCGTCGGACAGCATCACCTGGATGCTGCCGCCCTGCAGATCGATGACGTGGTCGTTGGTGAGGATGGTGCCGTTGCTCTTGATGATGACGCCGGAGCCGGTGGCCGCCTCCTGCGCCGACGCGACGTTGATCGTGACCACGCTGGGTCGGATCTTGGCAGCCGCGGCGCCGATGGTGCCGTTCAGCTGAGCGGGCTGCACCGCCTGGGAGTTGGTCACGCGGATGCCGCTGTTGACCGAACGACCGCTGGTGTGGTCGGCGATCGCGACGATGCCGCCGCCGACTCCGCCGCCCAGCAGGGCCGCTACCAGCGCGACCGTGAGCAGCGGCCGGCGGCCGGCTCGGGCGGGTGCCGACGGCTGCTGCGAGGTCCAGTCGGGCTGGCCGTAGCCGCCGGCCGGCGGTGGGTAGCCGCCGTGTGAAGCAGGGGCGCCCGGCGCCGGGGGGAAGCCGCCGGGCGCAGCGTGAGTCGGCTGGTTGCCGATGGCGCCGGTCCCGAAGCCGGGTGCCGGTGGGCGGTAGGGGTCCGAGCCGTAGTCGCCCTGACCCGACCACGCCGTGCTGTAGCCGCCCCGGTAGCCCTCGCTGGCGCGGCTGTCCGTGGGTTGTCCCGGCACCGGGTACGGGGTGGTCGAGCGTGGCGCGGAGGGATAGCTGGCCGTTACTGGCTGCTGCTGCCCGGCCTCTCCGGTGCGCGGCTGGTCGGGGTGGTCGTTCGACGCCATGCCCCCACCTTGCGGGGCGAATCTGTGCGATCGCTGTGCCTGGCCGCAGCTGCGATTATGGCCTGTCCGGCAGGCTCGCAGCGGGGTTACGCCGGCCGGGCGACCTGCCGGGCTGCCGCCGGCAAGCCCACCTGATCGCGGCCGGCGCTCTTGGCCGCGTACAGCGCCAGGTCGGCAGCCTCGAGCAGATCGGTCAGGTGCTGGCCGTGTTGCGGGTGTGCCGCCAGGCCGATGGAGGCGGTCAGCCGCAGCCCGCTGGCGCCATCCGCGCTGCCGGCGATTTCCAGGCCACGAATCCGGCTGAGCGTCCGTTCGGCGACCAGCACCGCAGCGTCGAGGTTCAGGTCGTTCAGCAGCACCACGAATTCCTCGCCGCCGAAACGTGCCACCGCGTCGTAGCCGCGCAACTCCCGCTTGAGTGCATCGCCGATCGCCCGCAGCGCGACATCGCCGGCCAGGTGCCCGAGGGTGTCGTTGACCCGCTTGAAGTGGTCCAGATCCAGCAGCATCAACGCGCACGGCGAGCCGGTGTGCTGCGATCGGACCAGTTCCCGCTGGGCCAGCTCCTGCCACGCCGAGGCGTTCAACAGGCCGGTCTTGGTATCGGTCGCGGCGGCGACCTCCAACTGGGCGACCAGCGAGCTGCGCTGCAACAGCACCAGCAGCACGATCACCAGCGGCACCAGCCACGGCGTCGCGATCAGCGCCTGCGCGGTGAAGATGCCGAGCACCAGCGTGCCCACCTCCAGCGCCAGCTCCTCGCGCTCAGGCAGCAGGTCCCGCAGTGGCACCGGTCGCACCACCAGATAGATGGTGGTCAGCACCAGCACGCTGTTGACGCCCAGATACACGATCAGCGCGGCCAGCGCGGCCAGCGCGCCGTCGAGGCCGCCCACCAGCGGCGGCAGCCAGGCCAGCACCAGCCGGTGCGCCTCGCACGCGGCGAGCGAGCCGAGCACCGCGACCGAGATGCTGTACAGCTCCCGGTGCGCCACCGTGCTGCGCTGCTGGCGTCGCTGCCAGTTCGAATGCACGAACAGCACGATCACCAGGGCTGCGGCGTAACTGGCCGGCAGGCTCAACACCGCGGTGAACGCCCACACCGAGGTCATCGTGACGTGCACGCCGGCGGTGAGGTAGCGCCGCAGTCGTTCGACCCGAGCGCTCAGCTCGGCGTGCAGCACGCTCATCCCGACGAGCAGCAGCCAGCGCAGCGCGGCACCCGTGGTCCAGTCGAAGTCGCGCAGGACGAGCGCGAAGCCGGCCACCGCGAGCAGCTCGACGGTCAGTACGAGCGCCAGCGCGGAAGGCGGGACCGTCCAGAGCTTCCAGCCGGCCAGCCACTGCACGGGGCCGGCGGTTCGCTTGCGCGCCGGTACGTCCAGGTCGGCGGTCATAGCTGTGTGGGGCACTCCGAATCGGCTAGAACGGACAAGAGGGCAGCTTCTGTACCGGCGCGATCTTGGATGAGAGTATGCACCTATGGCGCCCGGTGTGCCGATCACGGCAAGATCACATTGACTCGGGGCGCGCAGAAAGCAACCGGGTAGTCCAACGAGGCGGACGGCGATAGGTCGCGGCCTGCATTGGTCGGAGTCCGATCAGGGGGGATCGGAATGCTGGAAGGAGGCGACATGCGGCACCTCGTGTGGGTCTGAGCAAGCTCCGCCCGGGCCAACCGGGCCGGAAGAGTGCGGTCCCCAACCTCGCGGGACCGAGCCGCGCCCGCTCGGTCGAGCGGGCCGACAGCGTCATGCCGGCCGAACCGACGGGATTCGTGACCTCCGCGGACGGCACCCGCATCGCGGTCTACCTGTCCTCGGCCGCATCCGATGCCCACCCGCCTGACGCGGCTGCCGCCGAGGGGGCTTCCTCCGGAGCGGTTTCCGCGGGTGCGGAATTGCCGACCGTACTCGCGGTACACGGCTACCCGGACAACGCTTCGGTGTGGGATCAGGTCGTGCAGCGACTGGCCGTGCAGTGCCGGGTACTGCGCTATGACGTGCGCGGGACCGGGTGCTCGGACAAGCCGCGGTCGCGGGCCAGCTACCGGTGGCAGCGGCTCGCCGAAGATGCCCGGGCGGTGCTCGATGCCTACAGCCCGGAACGGCCGGTGCACCTGCTGGCGCACGACTGGGGATCGGTGCAGGGCTGGTACCTGGTGTCGGAGAGTGCCGAGCGGTTTGCGTCCTTCACCTCTATCTCCGGGCCGAACGTGGCCTACTTCCGGCCGTGGATCCGAGCCAAGCTGGCCGCGCGGGAGTTCGGACCGGTGCTGCGGCAGGTCGCGCACTCGTCCTACATCGCGTTCTTCCGCATGCCGCTGCTGCCGGAACTCGCCTGGCGCACTGGTCTGATCGATCGGGTGCTCGCCCGGCGGGAACCACCTGCGCGGCGAGGCTTGCCGGACAAGCTGAACGGGTTGCAGCTGTACCGGGCGAACCTGCTCACCCGGTCCGGTCCCCGACCGCGACCCGTGCGGCTACCGGTGCTGGTCATCGCGCCCACCCGGGACGCCTACATCAGCCCGGACATGGCGATCGAGACGCCGCGCCCGTTCGTCGCCGACCTGCAGACCCGGTTGGTGGCCGCCGGGCACTGGCTGCCACTGACGCATCCCGACTACGTTGCCGCCGCGGTGCGCAGCATGATCGAGCGGAGCTGGCCGCACCGCCGATGAGCGGTTACCGGGTCGGGTCGACGCCTGTCTCGACCAGTTGGGAGGCAACGTCGCGCAGTTTGACGTGCCGACGCTGCGAGGCCTTGACCAGCATGTCGAAAGCCTGCGGCGGCTGCACCTTGTGGCGTTCGATCAGGATTCCGATCGCCTGCCCGATCAGCCCGCGGCTGTCGACGGCCAGCCGCAGGTCCGATTCGAGCTGCCGGCTGGCCAGCACGATCGAGGCGTGCGCGGCGTAGATCTCGGCGATCTGCACCTCGATCTCGGTGAACGCGTGCGGGCTCCGGGCGTAGAGATTGAGCGAGCCGAGGGTGCGCCGCGGCGAGGACAGCCCGCAGCTGAGCATGCTGCCGATGCCACGTTCGGCCGCGCGCCGGGCGAACTCCGGCCAGCGGGTCTCGCTCGCCATGTCCTCGATGGTGGTGGTGCTGTGCTCGGCGCCGGCATCGAGTCCCGGTCCCTCGCGCAGCTCGAAAGCGATGCCGTCCAGCTCGGCGACCAGCGGGTCGGTGCTGGCCGGTGTCAACATCGGCTTTCCCTGCACGAGCCAGGAGATTCCGACCAGGTCCGCGCCGTCCACGGTGTCGAGGGCGAGCCGGACGGCCTCGTCGAGCGCGTCACCAACCGAGACCTGTGCGTCCAGCGTGAGCGCGAGATCGGCGAACGTCTGCGCGAGGTCCAGCTCGGACATGCTCGGTCCCCCTGAATCGTTTGGCTAGCCGGGAGAACTTACCGGACCGGGGTGGTGGATCGACATTCGATTGCATCACAGGCTGGACTCGGTACGGTCGGGGGCGGCTGGACCGACAGCCCGACGCGCCAGCGTAGGAGTTCCGCCATGGTCGAACCTGTTGTGCCCGGACCCACCACGCCACCGATCGAGCCGAGCCCGGTGGTGCCGCCCATCCCCGCCGAGCCCGAGCCGGGAGTGCCGAGCCCGTCTCCCGGGCCTGTGCCCGAGCCTGTGCCTGGACCCGGGCCGGGCCCTGGCCCTGTGCCGGGGCCCGGACCTGACCCTGGACCGGCCCCCGAGCCGCCGGCGCCGCTGCCCGGGCCCGATCCGCTGGGCTGAGCATGTCCGATCAGCGGGTGAGCTTCTGCACCACCCCGTCGGCGTTGCCGGCGACCCAGATCGTCCCCGATCCCGGCGCCACCGCTACGGTGTTGGGCTGCCGCACCGTGTCCAGCCGGGCGACTTCGGTCAGCTTGCCGCCGGCGATCGCTATTCCGACGACCTGGTTGCGGCCGGTGAGGGTGACCCACACGATCGGCTGCCGCGAGTCGGCGGCCAGGCCGTACGGCGAGCCGGGAAGCGCGAGCCGGCCACGCTGTGCCAGCGGATCGGTGCCGAAGTCGAGCACCCGGTTGCCCCGGGTGTCGCTGACCAGGAGGGTGCCGTCGGCGGCCCGTACGCCGTGCGTCGGTCCGGCACCAGCTGCCACCGACGCCAGCCGCGTCCCGTCACTCACCCGGTAGGTCGTCACGGTGTAGCCCTTGACGTCGACGATGGCCACGTCCGCGCCGAGGTCGATCACTCCGCCGGGCTGCTCCACCCCACCCACCGTCTGCGGCGGCTGGCCGGTGCGGGCCAGCGTGATGGAGCTGCCGAACTCATTGCCGGCCACGTACCCGCCCGGCACGGCGGCCGCGTCGTGCGGGCTCATCCCGGTCGTGATGGTCGTCGTCGCGGCTCCGGTGAGCGATACCAGTGCGAGCTGGTTCTTGTCCTCCTCCGGCACGATCACCGGGCCGCCTGGTCCGGCGAGTTGCAGGTGCCTGGCGTGGCCGGCCAGCGGCACCACCCGGCGGATCCGCATGCTCGCGCCGTCCAGCAGCACCAGCCGATCCGGCGAGCGCACCGCGACTGCGACCAGTCCGGTCACCGGGTCGTAGACGATCCCTTCCGGGTCGGCGCCCACCGCCACGATCGTGCCCGCGGGGACACGCCTCAGGGCAGGCGCGACCGCGGGCTCGGCGGCGGTGTGCGGGGCCGGCGTGGCGGGGGTTCGATGTGTGCAGGCCACAGCAAGCAGCGCCGTCACCACCGCTATGGCCCCGGCGCCCGCGCGGCTCGCTCTCGGCCGCGTCACCCGCGGCTGCCCTCCGCGGGTGCGAACACCACGAGCACGGTGAGCGGCTCGGTCAGGTTCACGAAGCGGTGCTCCTCGTGGGCCGGGACGAAGATGACGCTGCCCGGCTGCACCGCGACCGAGGACTGCGGGGTCTGTAACTCGCCGCGACCGGAGATGACGACGTAGATCTCGTCCTCGGTGTGCGGTTCCTGGTCGTCGCGTCCGGTGAGTGGCACCGAGTACGTGCCGACGGACAGGTCCGCGGTGCGCAGGTGCTCCACCCAGTGCCGGTGCTGGCCGGTATCCGGTGCGGTGAAGCGGCCGGCCTGGTCGAGCAGTTGCATGGCGTCCCTCTCGGTGCTGCTCCCGCCGATCGGGCGGGTGTGGCTGAGTTCGAATATGCCAGAGTTGCCGGGTGCGCATCGTTTCGCTGCTGCCCGCGGCCACCGAGATCGTGTACGCCCTCGGCCTGGACGACGAACTGGTGGGTGTCACCTTCGAGTGCAGCGAGCCCGCTCGGGCCCGTACCGAGAAGGCCGTCGTGGTCGGCGGCCTGGACACCACAGGGCTGGCGCCGGCCGAGATCGATCGGCTGGTGCGTGCGCGGGCGGCCAGTGGCGAGGACCTGTACACGCTGCATGCCGGGGCGCTGCGCGAGCTGGCGCCGGATCTGATCCTGAGCCAGGACCTGTGCCAGGTGTGCGCGGTGCCCGCCGGCCAGGTGGAGCTGGCGCTGGCCACGTTGGGCTGCCAGGCCGAGGTGCTGACGCTGGATCCGCGGCGGCTGGACGAGGTGCTGGCGGGCATCGAGTTGATCGGGCAGCGCACCGGGGTAGCGGAGCGCGCCGCGGGCTTCGTGGACGGACTGACCAGCCGCCTGGTGGACGTCGGCGACGCGGTGGCCGGCCGCCCGCAACCGAGGGTGGCCGTGCTGGAGTGGGTCGATCCGCCCTTTCAAGCCGGGCACTGGGTGCCGGACCTGGTCGAGGCGGCCGGCGGCATTTCGGTGCTCGGAACTGCGGGAGGCCGGTCCGTTCCGATCGACTGGCCGCAGCTGGCCGCCGCCGAACCCGAGGTGGTGCTGGTCGCTCCCTGCGGGTTCGAGCTGGATGCCGCGGTGCAGCAGGGCGGCGGCGTGCTGGACCTGCTACCCGCCGGCGTGCAGGTGTGGGCGATCGATGCCGACGGCCTCGTGGTGCGGCCGGGGCCTCGGCTGGTGGACGGGGTCGAGGCGATCGCCGCGATCCTGCACCCGGACGCGGTGGCGCCGCACCCATCCGTCCGGCAGCTCCGCTAGCCCACGGCTGGCCCCTTCCCGCTGGCCCCTTCCCGCTGGCCCCTTCCCGCATTGTGCGGCCCGAAAGGACGCGGTCCGGCCCACTTTTGGGTCCTTTCTGGCCGCACAACGCGGACGGACGGGGGTGGGTGAGTGGGAGGTTGGTTGGACGGTGGGTCAGGCTGGGACTGCGGTGACGACGATGTTGTCCTCGTAGGAACGGGTGGCCCGGTCGAAGGGGCCACCGCAGGTCACCAGGGTCAGCCGGGGCGTCCCGGTGCGGGCGAAGATCGCAGCCAGTGGCACCGAGGTCTTGCGGAACTCCTGGCGCGACAGCACACGGTAGGTGTGGGTGCGGCCGTCCGCGGTGCGGACCTGCACGGCGGCCTGGTCGGCGATGGTGCGCAGGGTGAAGAACGTTCCGGTGCCGGCGACCGCCGAGTCGACGTGGCCGACGATGACCACGGAGCCTGCCGGAGCGCCGGGCGCCGGCCCCCACTTGTACCAACCGAGCGTGTGGATGTCGTCGGGAATGGCCATCTGGCCGTCCGGGGCGACGCCCTCAGCGATGACCGGGGCGTCGATCCGCAACGTCGGGATGCTGAGCCGCACCGGCGCCGGATAGGCCTTCTGCGCCGCGGGACTCTGGATCGGGATCGGGCTCGGCGGCATGACGGGGGCGCTCGCACCGGAGCCGGCGGAGGCGCTGCCACTGGACCCGGCGGACGCGCCGCTCGCGGCCGTCGAGGGTGGCGTGGTGGCCAGTGCGACGGCGGTACCCGGCCGCAGCGCCCCGGGCTGGCGGTGACCCAAGTGCCAACCGAGCGGGGCACCGACGGCCAGGACGAGGCCGAGCACGCACGGGATGAGCCACCGTGCGTGCCCGGCCGGTCGCGGCCGCTGCGGTTTCAGCGGACCGCCCGCACGCGCCGCCCTGCTGCGGCCAGAGCCACCAGCGCGCCCGCGCCGCTGAGCAGCCAGACACCCATCGGGATGCCGCCACCGGTGGTGGCCAGACCGCCGCTACCCGCCGGCATGCCGCCCGGGGCCGAGCCCAGGCCGTCGATGGTCTGCACCACCAGCGAAAGCGTCTTGTCCGAGGCGGAGCCGATCGCGTAGACGATGGTGTCGGTGCCCTCAGCCAGGTTCAGCGTGGCCGGGCCGATGGCAACCGTGCTGGTACCCGCCAGGACCACGTCGGCGGAGATGCTGCCGGCCGGCAGGTTGGCCATCGCCTGGTTGGGGTTGGTCAGGCTCTTGAAAGCGACGGCGCCGTTGGCCCGCACGTCGACGGCCGGAGCCGCGGCGGTGTGGCGCACGATCAGACGTGCCTGGCCGGCCGGGATCGCCGAGGTGTCGTTGGCGAACGGCGTCAGCGTGGGCTTGCCATCGGCCGTCAGGTGCGCCACCAGCGTCACGTTGTTACCCGCGGCCACGGTGGCAGAGGCGGAGATCACCGGGGTCCCGGTGCCGGCGGTGTTGGCGGCCGGGAAGATCGTGATCTTGTAGGTACCGGCCGGCAACTGCAGCGGACCGGCCACCGTCCCGGGCTTGAAGTCGGCCAAGGTGGACTTGCCGTTGACGAACACGTTCACCGGCGTGTTCGGGATGCCGTGCACGACGCTGACGCTGGCCGTGCCGGCCGCCTGCGCGGGGCCGGCGGCGAACAGGCCGGCCGCGAGCAGGAACAGCCCTGCGAGGACTGCGTAGATGCGCTTCATGTTCTCTTCTCCGTTAGCTGTTGAAGGCGGTTAGCTGTTGAGAGCGACGGTGGCGGAACCGAACAGCAGGCTGCCGTCGGTCGGGAGGCTGATGCCGAAGGTGGCGTTCAGGGCGCCGGCGCCGGCCGGGTCGAGCTTGAGCCCGATGCCGGACAGGACGGTGCGGCCGTGGCTGGAGCCGACCTTCAGCCCGGACAGGTCGAGGTCCAGCAGGGCGACCCGGGCCGGCTTTCCGTTGACCTGTGTTGCGAAAACCTTGCCTGCAGCAAGGTCGATGTCGAACCGAGCCACGTCCAGACGAGCCTTCCAGGACCGGAACGTGATGCCGCCCGAGTGCAGGATGTCGCCGGTCCCGGTGGCCAGATCGGGGTTGCCGCCGGTGATCGGGAAGCCGTAGCGGACGATCAGGCCGTCCTGGTAGCCGAGCGACAGCCGGGTGCCGGGGTCGGGCAGTGGCAGGATGCCTGCCTTCAGCAGGGTGGTGGCGATGCCCGGCGCAGTGCTGACCGTGGTCGTGCCGGACAGGCTTGCTCGATGGTTGGTGGTGCCGGCCGAGGCTGCGGGGCTGGCGATGAAGCCGGCCAGCAGCAAGCCGAACAGGGCGATCAGGATTCTGCCGCGAGCAATGGGTGGACGCATGGTGATCCTTTCCGGGCTGGTAGTGCGCCGCAGGTGGTCGGGTCCCGAACTCGTGTGCCGGGACTACGCGGCTGCCGCGGGTTCTGGATGCACCCGAAAGAAATTTCCGGGACTGCATCCGCGGGGCGCCCGGTTGACGTAGACACAGCGACAGAGCCGTGAACCGGCCGCTGGATATGGGCGAAGCAGGGAGGTTGATGTGGTCGATCCCGCCGAGGCGGCGCTGGCCCGGGCCTTCGTGTCCGGCGCCGATCACGCCCTGCGCGCGGTGTACGAGCAGCACGGCGGTCTGGTGTACCGGATCGCGCTCGGGATCACCCGGTCGCCGCAGGACGCCGAGGACGTCACGCAGGCGACCTTCGTCTCGGCCTGGCAGGGCCGCGCCACCTTCGACCCGAGCGCGGGCAGCCTTGCTGGCTGGCTGGTCGGCATCGTGCGCCGCCGCGCGATCGATCGCCTGCGCACCGTGAATAGGGAGCAGGCGGGCCAGCGCGCGGCGGAGTTGGCGCACGACTCGCTGACCGAGGCCAGGCAGGCGGAGCGCAGCGATGAGATCGTGGAGCGGCTGGTGGTGGCCGACGAGCTGGATCGGCTGTCCGAGCCGCAGCGCCGGATCCTGGAGCTGGCGTTTTTCGATGACTTGACCCACAGTCAGATCGCCGCGATCACCGGTCTGCCGTTGGGAACTGTGAAAAGTCATCTGAGACGGGGACTACAACAACTACGCCGCCGATGGGAGGTGGACGGTGCCTTTGCCAACTGACCCGCACGACCCTCGCTACGAGCTGGACCGCCAGGACAACCTGGCCCTGATGGCATTGGGCGAGACGGTCGATCCCGGATTCGCCGAGCACCAGTCCAGCTGCCCGATCTGCCGAGCCGAGCTGGCCGAGCTCACCGCAACCGTGCAGCTGGCCCGCGCCTCCTCCCGGGAGGTGGTGGAGGCCACGCCGCCGCCGTCGGTGTGGCAGGCCATCGAGGCCGAAGTCGCAGGCGTGCCGAGCCTGTCCCGCCGCGGTCGCCGTTGGCGGGCGGCCCGCTGGCAGCTCGGCTTGATCGCGGCCGTGCTGGTGCTCTCGGTCGGCCTGGGCGGCTACCTGCTCGGGCGTGACACCTCGCCTCAGGCACGCTCGGTCGCGGCCAGCGCGGCACTGGTGCAGCAGCCCGGCGGCCCGAAGAACGTCTCGGGCTCGGCCGTCGTCGTGCACACCACGGCCGGGTACTCCTTGACCGTGACGACGCACAGCCTGCCGTACCGCAGCGGGTACTACGCCGTGTGGGTGTATGACCCGAAGATCAACCACATGATCAATGTGGGTGCGCTGGACGCCGCTGGTTCCGGCCAGTTCGTGCTGCCGCCGGGCGTCGACATTCGCGACTATGACGTGGTGGACGTATCGGCCCAGGACTTCGACGGCAGCCCGGTGCACAAGCAGAGCGTGCTCCAAGGCCCCCTGACCATCTGAGCCGATACCTGGCGGCAACCTGCGGATGGCACGATCAGCCGGTGACCGTGCACGAGAGCCTGAGCTGGCCGCAGTTCGGTGAGTCCAGCCTGCAGCTGGCGCAGCGGATCACCGCCAGCGGCTACCGGCCCAACCTGATCCTGGCGATCGCGCGGGGCGGGCTGTTCACCGCCGGCGCCCTCGGTTACGCGCTGGGTGTCAAGAACCTGCACGTGATGAACGTCGAGTTCTACACCGGCATCGATCAGCGGCTGGAGCTGCCGGTGATGCTGCCGCCGGTGCCGAAGGCGGTCGACCTGTCCGGGGCGAAGGTGCTGATCGCCGACGACGTAGCCGACACCGGCGCCACCCTGGAACTGGTGCGCGACTTCTGCGCCGGCAAGGTGGCCGAGGTGCGCACCGCGGTCATCTACCAGAAGCCGCGGTCCACCGTCGACTGCGACTACGTCTGGAAGCACACCGACCGCTGGATCGACTTCCCCTGGTCCAGCCTCGGCGACTGACCGGGACGACGGTGCGACCATGAGGGTATGGCCTACACCGTCCAGCTGAACCCGGATGAGCTGCTCACCACCACCCGGACCGTCCGCAAGCGGCTGGACCTCACCCGCCCCGTTCCTCTCGAGCTGATCCGGGAGTGCCTGGAGATCGCGCTGCAGGCACCGTCCGGCTCGAACCGGCAGGGCTGGCAGTGGCTCGTCGTCACCGATGCAGGCCAGCGGGCCAGGATCGGCGAGGTCTACCGGAGGGCGACCCGCGAGTACCTCGCCTCCGAGGCATCAGCGGCCAAGCTGTTCGCCGACGACCCGGATCGCGCTCCGGTGCAGCGACGGGTCGGTGACAGTGTTGCCTACCTGGGCGAGCACATGGGCGAGGTGCCGGTGCTGGTGCTGCCGTGCCTGCGCGCGCGGCGGCTGGGTTCGGGCAACCAAGCGGGGCTGTGGGGATCGTTGCTGCCGGCGGCATGGAATTTCGCGCTCGCGGCCAGGGCCCGCGGCCTGGGGACAGCCTGGACCACCCTGCACCTGGCGTATGAGCAGGAGGTCGCGAGGATCCTGCAACTGCCGGCGGATGTGCATCAGGCGGCCCTGATCCCGACGGCCTTCTACACCGGCGAGACCTTCACGCCCGCGGCGCGCCAGCCGCTGGACGAGGTGCTGCATCTGGACCGCTGGTGAGTTTCCCGCCGGCCGCCGCCGGCAGCGCCCGGTCCCCCGGGATCAGCTGGAGAAGGCGTCCTTGATGTTCTCGCCGGCGTTCTTCAGCGATCCGGTGGCCTGGTCCTTCTTGCCTTCGGCCTCGAGCTGCTCGTCGCCGGTCTGCTTGCCGACGGCCTCCTTGACCTCACCGACGGCCTTCTCGGCAGCGTTCTTGGCCTTGTCCACGAAGCTCATCTCGAACCTCCCGTTCCGGCGCGACCCGGTGTCGCGCTCGATTCAAGCTTACGACGTAATCCGAAGGCGGGCTTACGTTGTAACCCAGATCATGCCGGGTTGGCTGCGAGCCGCTGCGCGATCCGATCGAGCATGTCGGTGAGCCCGGACTCGAACTCCTCGGTGAAGTGGTCCTCGGCCAGCCCCCTGGCCAGCCGGTGGATCACCGGATAGCGGTCAAGATCGATGTCGTCCTGTGGGTTGAGCACCTCGGTCTTGCTCTCGGCGTCCTCGAGGTTCGCCTGCTCATGCTCGGTGCGCGTCGGACTCAACCCGCCGGGCACCGGAGCCGGCTCACTGTTGCCTGGCGCGCTGAACGACCCGTCGCCGGGCTGCGGATCGTGCACGGTCATCGCTCCGGTCTCCATCAGCAGGTAGCCGAGCAAGAAGCTGTTGAACGATCGGTAGGCGAACAGTGCCTGATCGTCGGTGAATCCCTCTGCCAGCAGTGCCGACAGCAGCGATTCGATCCAGGGCAGCGACCGCAGCGGCGGGTTCACCCAGGGCGCCTCCGCCGGTCGCGTGGTCACCAGCGGGAACGCGTGCGGATGTGCCCGCGCGTAGCGCCGCACGCCGTGCGCGAGCCGCGAGAGGTACTCCCGCCAGCCGTGCTGCGGACTGCTCTGCACGTCTGGGTCGGTGTTCAGTTCGGCGACCACGAGTTCCACCACCGCGTCGAGCAGCGCGTCGCGGGTCGCCACATGCTTGTAGAGCGACATCGCCTCCACGCCGAGCCGGGCCCCGATGGCCCGCATGGACGCCGCGCCGACACCGCTCTCGTCCATCAACTCCAGGGCCGCGCGGGCGATCCGCTCGGCGGACAGCCCGCGACCGCGCCGGCCGGATGCAGCGGATCGGGTCTGCTCGGTGCTGCCCATAGTTGCCCATCGTTGCACCTGGCCGCCGTGGCGGTGCCGAGAACCCTGGCCAGATCGTCGGTGAATTCAGTTGCCCGGCCGCGCTAACGTGGATGCTGTTCCATTGCCGGCCGAAGGACGTGTGCATTGCTCAGCTGAGGAGCCCCGATCATGGCGTCTACCTCTCCTGGAGCATCCGCATGTCCTCATCCAGCGCGGTCGTGTGCCGCGAGCTTTCCTTCAACTGGCCCGATGGCACCGCCGTTTTCACCGACTTCCACTGCATGTTCGGCACCGGACGGTCGGCACTCATCGGCCGTAACGGCACCGGCAAGTCCACCCTGCTGCGGCTGATCGCGGGCGAGGCGCGGCCGGCCTCGGGCCAGGTCACGGTCAACGGATCGCTGGCCTACCTGCCGCAGGACGTGCAACTTCAGGTCGGACGGACCGTGGCCGAGGTGCTCGGAATCGCCGAGATTCGCGCTGCCATCGACCGGATCGAACGCGGCGACGGCGACCAGCGGTGGTTCGAGGTGGTGGGCGAAGACTGGGATGTCGACGAGCGGGCCGGGCAGGTGCTGGCCGATATCGGGCTGGCCGGGACCGAGCTCGACCGGCCGGTCGGGCAGCTGTCCGGCGGTCAGTCGGTGCTACTCGCGCTGGCCGCGCTGCTGCTGCGCCGGCCGGAGGTGCTGCTGCTCGACGAGCCGACGAACAATCTCGACCGGCACGCCCGGCAACGACTGCACGAGGTCGTGCGCGGCTGGCGCGGAAGCCTGATCGTGGTGAGTCACGATCGTGAACTGCTCGAGCTGGTGGACCAGATCGGTGAGCTGCGCGAGGGCAGTCTGCGCTGGTACGGCGGCAACTTCAGCGACTATCAGGGCCTCGTCGAGGCCGAGCAGGAAGCAGCGGCGCGTCAGGTCCGGGCCGCCGAGCAGCAGCTGCGGCGCCAGCAGAGTGAACTTGTCGAAGCCCGGACGGCGCTGAACCGACGGCTGCGCTACGGCCGCAAGATGCGGGAGCAGAAGCGCGAACCGAAGATCATCATGAACGCCCGCCGCAGCGCCGCGCAGGTGTCGGCCGGCAAGTACCGCAACCTGCACCTGGACCGGGTCGAGGAGGCCAGGCGAGAGCTTGCCGCCGCCGAGGCGCAGGTGCATGACGATCGCAGTATCCGGATCGGCCTGCCGGCGACCGGCGTTCCGGCAGGCCGTCAGGTGCTCAGCCTGGACGAGCTGGTGACCCGCGCGGGCGGCCCGTGGCAGCTACGCCTGTACGGGGCTGAGCGGATCGCCCTGACCGGTCCCAACGGTGCTGGCAAGACCACCTTGCTGGACACGATTGCCGGCCGCCTCGCGCCCATCGCGGGCAGCGTCGACGTGGCAGTACCGATGCGGTATCTGCCGCAGCGGTTGGACATTCTCGATCCGAATAGGACGGTGCTGGCCAACGTTGCCACCTTCGCGCCCGGCGTCAGCGAGAATCGGCTGCGGGCCGGCCTGGCACGCCTGCTGTTTCGGGGTCGACGGGCCGATCAGCTGGTCGCGACCCTGTCGGGTGGCGAGCGCTTTCGCGCAACGCTGGCCGCGCTGTTGCTGGCAGAGCCGGCACCGCAGCTGCTGCTGCTGGACGAGCCGACGAACAACCTGGATCTGGCCAGCGTTGCCGAATTGATCGATGGGCTAAGCGCATTCCAGGGTGCGCTGATCGTTGCCAGCCATGATCTACCCTTCCTGCAGGAGCTGGAACCGACCAGCTGGCTGGACGTACAGCCAGGCGCGCCAGGTGCCGGTGGTTCTCAAGCCGGCGGCCCGATGCCGTGAGAGGGTGTCGGCATGCGCGAGCGTGATCTACAGCTGCCCGACGGCGGCACCCTGCACTGCTACGACAGCGAATCCGGCGGACTGCCGGTGTTCTGGCAGCACGGTACGCCCAACGTGGGTGAGCCTCCGGTACCGCTCGAGGAGGCAGCTCAGCGGCTCGGTGTGCGTTGGGTGTCCTTCGACCGTCCCGGCTACGGCGGTTCCAGCCCGCAGCCGGATCGGACACTCGGCTCGACGGCAGACTGGGTGCAGGCGGTGGCCACCGAGCTGGAGCTGGATCGCTTTGCGTTCATGGGCCATTCCGGTGGCAGCTCACACGCCCTGGCGGCCGCCGCCCGGCTGCCCGGGCAGACCCGCGCGGTGGTGAGCGTCGCGGCGCTGGCGCCCTTCGACGCCGCCGGCCTGGACTGGTTCTCGGGCATGGCGCCGGCCGGTGTGGCCGGCTTGACGGCGGCCGCAGCGGGCCGGGCCGCCAAGGAGGAGCACGAGGCGAGCGCCGATGCGCCGCCGGCGTTCACCGAGGCGGACGTGGCGATGTTCAGCGGTCCCTGGCGCTGGTTGGGCTCGGTGGCGGGGCGGGGTATGGCCAACGGTCCGGACCCGTTGATCGACGACGACCTGGCCTACGTCCGGCCCTGGGGGTGTGCGCCGGCGGACATCAGCGTCCCGGTGCTGCTGGTGCACGGCGACCAGGACGAAATCGTGCCGGCCGCGCACAGCCGTTGGCTGGCACAGCAGGTACCCGGCGCCGAGCTGTGGCTGCAGCCCGGTGACGGCCACATTTCCGTGCTCAGCACGGCCGAATCCGCGTTGCGCTGGCTGGTCGAGCACGCCTGAGCGCGGCCGCGGCGGGAACGTCAACCGGCGTCGCGCTGGAGCAGATCCCGCAGGTCCTCGGCGGCCTGCGCGGCGGCGGCGTCGGCCACCGCTGAGATGCCGCCCAGGCCGAAGTAGGAGTGGTTCAACGACGGGAACTCCCGCGCGATCACCGGCACGCCGGCTTCCCGCAACCGGTCGGCGTAGAAGTTGCCCTCGGTGCGCAGCACGTCCAGCGTCGAGGTGTGGATGACGGCCGGCGCTACGCCGGACAAGTCGAGTGCGCGTATCGGCGACACCCGCCAGTCCGCCGAATCCTCGGCCGAGACGTAGTGATGGGCGAAGGCGGTCATGCCGTCCAGGGTGAGGCCGAAGCGCTGGTGGCTGGTGCCCCGCGACATGTAGTGGGCGTTGACCTCCGGATCGGCGTAGCGGCCGGCCACGTCGGTCACCGGGTAGAGCAGCAGCTGCGCCGCCAGCGGCTGGCCCGCGTCGCGCCGGGCAACGGCCACGGATGCCGCGAGCTGGCCGCCCACGCTGTCGCCGGCCACCACCAGCGCCTGCGAGCCGCCGAACTCGGCCAGCCGCTCGGCAACCCACTGGGTGGCGAGCACCGCGTCGTCGAACGCGGCGGGAAAGCGGTGTTCCGGTGCCAGCCGGTACTGCACCGACACCACCACCGCATCGGCCTGGACGCAGATCCGGCGGGCGTGGCCGAGGTGCGAGTCCAGGTCGCCGACCACCCAGCCGCCGCCGTGGAAGTAGACGACGGTGGGCTTCGGCCCGGAGGTTTCGGGGCGCAGCACCCGGATCGGCATCGGTCCGTGCGGCGTGTCGATGCTGGCGTCGATCTCGCTGGCAGGCGTCAGCTTCGGGTCCAGCTTGGCGAGCGCGACGAGGTTGGCCTCCCTGCTCTGGATCCGGGCCTGCGCCACGCTGACCGCGACATCGCCGGGGCGGACCTGGATCAGCCACTCGGCGACGTCGGGATCCAGCTGGTGCTCGGTCATGGGTGGTCCTCTTCGGTACGCGGGCGGGTGCTGCCTCCATCATCCCGCCTGGCCGATGCCCGCCCGGCAGGACCCCGCCGGCGACCGGTCGCCGGGGGCAGCCTGGCTAGCATGGGGTGATCGTTGTTGCCAGACGATCGGAGCCGACGATGACCGAGCGCAAGCCACGAGACATGTCGGTCGATGACTGGGTCGAGGGCCAGATCCGCCGGGCCGAGGCGGGCGGGGCATTTGAGGATCTGCCCGGCAAGGGCCGCCCGCTGACGGGCCTGGACCGCGAACTCGACCCGATGAGCTGGGTCGTGGCCAAGCTCCGCGCGGAGAACTTCGACCTGCTGAGCGTGCTGCCGCCGCAGCTGGCGCTGGCCCGGGAGGCGGAGCTGGTGCCCGAGCGGGTCCGGACTATGCGGAGCGAGAACGCGGTGCGCGACTACCTGGCGGACCTGAATCAGCGGATCCGGCTGGCACATGCCCGCCCGGCGGAAGGACCGCCGATGCGGGTCAAGATGCTGGCGATCGATCCGGTCCTGGCAGAGTGGCGCGCCTACCGGGCATCGCTGACCCCGCCGCCGGCACCGGTACAGGCGACGAGGGAGCGTCGGCGCCTCTTCCGGCGTCGCCGTCGCGAGGGCGGCCGCGCGGCCGGGTAGTCTCTGCCACCGTGCCGGCGGGTCGACAGCAGCGAAGCGAGCTGCTAGGACTGCCGGGCTTGCTGCTCGTGCTGACCGTGACGCTGCGGGCCACCTTCCCGACCATCCGCCCCACCAACGGCACCGACGCCAGCTGGGAACTGGCCCTCAACACCTACCGGCAGTATCACCTGCGGTTCGGCCCGCAGCTGCTCTACACCTACGGCCCGTGGGGCTGCATCGACTACCCGCTGGAGACCGATCGCCGGCTGCTGCTGGTCGCGGCTGTTGTCGCGCTGGTCGCGGCCGCGGCTGCCTGGTGGGTCTGCTACCGCCTGTTGCGACGGCTGGCAGCACCGTGGCTCGCCGCAGTCCTGTGCACGGTGCTGGTACTCGTCGGGATGCAGTCGGCGGAGAAGAGCGCGCTGCTGCTCGTGGCCGCTGTTGCCGCCGGGTTCAGCTACCTGGCGTGGCGTGCGCCGGGCCGGCTGCCCTGGTTGCCCGGGGCGCTGGCCGGCGCCGGGGCGTTGCTGACGCAGGCCAAGTTCTCCGAGGGGCTGATCCTGAGCGCGATCGCGGCGCTCTGCGCGATCGGTGCGCCCGAGCGCCGGCTGCGCCGGCTCGCCGAGGTCGTCCTGGGCTGGCTGGTGGTCTCGGCGCTGGCGTGGCTGGCGGCCGGCCAGCGCCTCACGGACTATCCGCGCTGGTTCGGCGGCGCGCTGCAGGTGGCTGCCGGCTACACCGAGGCGATGGGGGTCGAGGTCGGGCCCACCTGGCGCTCCTACCTGATCATGGCTGCCCTGGCCGGCCTGCTGGTTGCGTTCAGCATCGGGCAGTACCGGCGGGCCCCTCGCGGCTCAGGGGTGCGGGGCTCGGTTCTGGCCGTCTCCGCGCTCGGCTTGCTCGCCGCATACCTGGGCTTCAAGGAAGCCACCGTGCAGCACGGAGTGGAGCACGACGTCTACTTCTACCTGCTGGTGCTGCCACTCTTTCTCGGCTACCTGGCACTGGATTCCGGCCGCCGGCTGCGGGCAGTGGCGCTGGCCGCGGTGGTGCTGCTCGGCACCAGCCCGTGGACGCTCAGCCTCGCGCCGGGAACCGTGCTGCACCGGCAGCTGCGCACCGTTCGGGCCCTGACGGACGGCCGCTACCGCGCCGATCAGCTGGCCGCCGCCCGGGCGCAGATGCAGCCGCGCTACGCCCTGTCGGCACCGCTGCAAGATGCCTTGGCCGGCCGCCCGCTCGCCGTGGACACGGTCGAATCGAGCATCGCCTGGGCGTTCGACGTGCCGTGGCGGCCGGTGCCGATCTTTCAGACCTTCGTCGCCTACACCGCTGCCCTGGACCGGCGTAATGCCAGCGCGATCGCCAACGCCCCTGCTGATCAACAGATCCTGCGCTCGGTGGTCGGCTCGATCCCCGGCCGCAATGCGCTGTGGGACTCGCCGCGGTACGTGCTGGCGGAGGTGTGCAACTACCGGGTGCGGCTGGCCGATCCCCGCTGGCTGCTGCTCGACAAGGCCGCCAACAGGTGCGGTGGGGCCTCGGCGCTGGCTGCGCCGATCCGGGTGCGGGCCGGCCAGCCGGTGCCGGTGCCGGTAGCGGCATCCGGCCAGATCGTGCTGATGTCGTTCCAGCCGGTTGCGCCGGGACCGCTGGTGCGGCTCGGCAGGCTGCTGGACAAGAGCTTCAGTCCGCTGCGGGTAACGGTGAACGGCAAGGCCTACCGGCTGCCGCGGGCGCTCGCCGACGGCCCCCTGATAGCCAGCCTGCCCGCCAGCGTCGGCTGGAGCGGACGGTTCCTGCTCGGCTCGCCGTACCACGAGGTCAGCTTCAGCGAGGACGGCACGCTGACCTTCAGCGCGGTCTCGCTCGACGGGCAGGCAGGCGCCGCCGCGCACCCGGGCTGACCGGCATCGCGGGAAGACATGGATCCGGGCCGGGCGATCGCTCGCCCGGCCCGGAATCAGCTTGTGTTGCCTGGTTGAACTAGATCAGGTCGAACCGGTCCGCCTGCATCACCTTGTTCCAGGCGGCGGCGAAGTCCCGCACGAACTTCTCACCGGCGTCGGAGCTCGCGTACACCTCGGCGACGGCCCGCAGTTCGGAGTTGGAACCGAAGACCAGGTCGACCCGGCTGCCGGTCCACCTGACGTTGCCGGCCGAGTCCCGCGCCTCGAACAGCGTGGAGTCGTCATCGGTCGGGTGCCAGGTGGTGTCCATGCTGAGCAGGTTGACGAAGAAGTCGTTCGTCAGGGTCTGCGGGCGATCGGTCAGCACCCCGAGCGACGAGCCGTCGTAGTTTGCGCCCAGCACCCGCAGGCCGCCGACCAGCACGGCCATCTCCGGTGCCGACAGGTTCAGCAGGTTTGCCTTGTCCAGCAGCAGATACTCCGCCGGCAGCCGGTTGCCCTTGCCGAGGTAGTTGCGGAAGCCATCGGCGGCCGGCTCGAGCGCAGCGAAGGAGTCGGCGTCCGTCTGCTCCGCGCTGGCGTCGGTGCGGCCCGGCGTGAACGGCACCGTGAGCTGGTGACCGGCGGCCGACGCTGCCTGCTCGATGGCCGCGCAGCCGCCGAGCACGATCACGTCCGCCAGCGACACCGGCTTGCCGAACGACTGCTGCACGCCTTCCAGGGTGCGCAGCACCTGGGCGAGCTCATCGGGGTTGTTGACCTCCCAGCCGGCCTGCGGCTGTAACCGGATCCGCGCGCCGTTCGCGCCACCGCGCTTGTCGCTGCCGCGGAACGTCGAGGCCGAGGCCCACGCGGTGCGGACCAACTGGCTGATGCTGAGGCCGGACGCGAGGATCTGCTGCTTGAGTTCGGCGATGTCCTCGCCCGACAGCGGTTGGCCGCTGGGCGCCGGCACCGGGTCCTGCCAGAGCAGTTCCTCCTGCGGCACCTCGGGACCGAGGTAGCGCTGGATCGGGCCCATGTCGCGGTGGGTCAGCTTGAACCAGGCCCGGGCGAACGCGTCGGCGAACTGGTCCGGGTTCTCGTGGAACCGGCGCGAGATCGGCTCGTAGATCGGGTCGAAGCGCAGCGCCAGGTCGGTGGTCAGCATGGTCGGCTTGCGCTTGTTCGGGGTGCCGTCCGGGTCGGGGATGGTAAGCTCGGCATCCTTGGCCACCCACTGGTTGGCGCCCGCCGGGCTCTTCGTCAGCTCCCACTCGTGGCCGAAGAGGTTGTCGAAGAAGCCGTTGCTCCACTGGGTCGGGGTGGAGGTCCAGGTGACCTCCAGGCCGCTGGTGATGACGTCGCCGAGCTTGCCGGTGCCGAACTTCTGCTTCCAGCCCAGGCCCTGCTCCTCCAGCGGCGCGCCCTCCGGCTCCGGACCCACGTACTGCTCGGGGTCGGCCGCGCCGTGAGTCTTGCCGAAGGTGTGGCCGCCGGCGATCAGCGCCACCGTCTCCTCGTCGTTCATGGCCATCCGGGCGAACGTCTCGCGGATGTCGCGAGCGGCGGCCAGCGGGTCGGGGTTGCCGTTCGGGCCCTCCGGGTTGACGTAGATGAGTCCCATCTGCACCGCCGCCAGCGGGTTCTCCAGCTCGCGGTCACCGGTGTAGCGATCGTCGCCGAGCCACTCCTGCTCCGGACCCCAGTAGACGTCGTCGTCGGCCTCCCACACGTCGGCGCGGCCGCCACCGTAGCCGAAGGTCTCAAAGCCCATCGACTCCAGCGCGACGTTGCCGGCCAGCACGATGAGGTCGGCCCAGGAGATCGACTGGCCGTATTTCTGCTTGATCGGCCAGAGCAACCGACGCGCCTTGTCGAGGTTGCCGTTGTCGGGCCAGCTGTTGAGCGGGGCGAAGCGCTGCATGCCCGCTCCGGCGCCGCCGCGACCGTCCTGGATCCGGTACGTTCCCGCGCTGTGCCAGGCCATCCGGATGAAGAAGCCACCGTAGTTGCCGAAGTCGGCCGGCCACCAGGGCTGCGAGGTGGTCAGCACCGCACGCAGGTCGGCCTTGACTGCCGCCAGGTCCAGGTTCTGGAACGCGCTGCGGTAGTGGAAGTCGGCGTCGAGCGGGTTGGACGCCTGGCCGTGCTTGCGCAGCACGGCCAGGTTGAGCTGGTTGGGCCACCAGTCGGTGTTGCTGCCACCGGCGACCGGGTAGCGGCGCCGGCCGCCGTGTGCGACCGGGCAGCGCTCTTCGGCGCTGGCTTCCGGTTCGTTCATCTCGCCGACTTCGGCGTCGGGCTTCTGCGTGTCAGACACGGCAAATCCTTCCGGGATAAGGGTTTTCTCAGACGGTGTGCAGCTCGGTGTTGCTGGCGTCGCCGGCCGGCGTGACGACGGAACCGCTCGTGGGAGCGTCCTGGCCGGCGCAGGTGGGGCAGCGGCCCCAGTAGATGACCTCCGCCTCGTCGATGTGGAAGCCTCGGTCGTCGGCTGCGACGAGGCAGGGCGCGTCGCCCACGGCGCAGTCGACGTCGGCAACCAGCCCGCAGCCGCGGCAGACCACGTGATGGTGGTTGTCGGCGACCCGGGACTCGTAGCGGGCCACTGACCCGGTGGGCTGGATGCGCCGAATCAGGTTCGCGCCGGTCAGCACCTTGAGCACGTCGTAGACGGCCTGGTGCGAGACCTCGGGAGTCTGGATGCGGGCCGCGGTGATCAGGGTATCGGTGTCCGCGTGTGGGTGGTCATAGACCGCGGACAGCACCGCCAGCCGGGGCCGGGTCACCCGCAGGTCGGCCGAGCGCAGCAGCTCTTCGTAGTCGGGCACGCGATCGGGCACGCGCCGAGTCTTGCGCATAATCTTGAATGAATCAAGAACAGCTGGCTGAGAGGGTGCCGTCCGTCGCCGGCGTGGATACGTGACACGGGCGGGCGGACACGAGCTGGGGGCCGGTTGCAGACT
>DATAKO010000183.1:0-11453 GCA_036261575.1 Jatrophihabitans sp. | reverse complement strand
GGCCGCGGCCGTCGTGCTGGTGCTTGTGCTGGTGCAGGCGGATCGCCGAGCGTGGCTGAATCGCCCGGTCGCGTGGCTGCTGATCGAGGGTACGGCCGCGCTGCTGTGGGCAGCGCTGGCCGGGCTGGGCTGGCGTCGCTGGCGCAGTCAAGGACACCGCACCACCCGCTGGATCGCCGCGGCCCTGGCGCTGCTGGCCCTCGGCCGGCTGCTTCGCGCCATCACGCCGCTGGTGCCGGGCTCGCTGCTGCTCGTGGCCGGCGGCATGTCGGTGATCAGTGCCGGCGTGCTGCTGGTTGCGGCGGTGGTGGAATTGTGTGCCAGCTACGCCGACCACGGCTACCGGGCGTTCCTGATGTCCGGCGGCCTGGCGTCGGCAACAGAGCGGCTGCGGTCGGTGCAGCAGGAACAGTCCGAGCGCCTGCACGACGCGAGGTCGGCGGTGCTGGGCGCGCTCGGCGCCTCCCGGCTGCTCAGCACGCCGGCCAGCGCGGACAGCAGGCAGCGGTTGCTGCGGCTGATGGAGGTGGAGCTGTCCCGGCTGAGCTGCTCGCTCGATCCCGAACTGGGCGATCCCATCGAGGTGTTCCCACTGGCTGAACTTGTCGAGCCCCTGCTGCTGGCGCACCGGCTGGCCGGCGGCAGCGCGGTGGCAGGCGACGGCCGGCTCCGGGTCCGTGCACCGCGCAACGCGACCGCGACGGTGCTGGCGAACCTGCTGGACAACATCCGGCGGCACGCGCCCGGCGCGACCGCGACGATCTCCGCTGACCTTGTCGATGGGCAGGTGCGGCTGCTGGTCGAGGACGACGGCCCCGGGGTCACCGGGTTGGAGCTGAGCAGGCTGGGCCGTCGCGGCGAGCGCGGCAGCGGCGCGCTGGGTGCCGGCTCCGGCCTGGGGCTGTACAACGCGAGCCGGGCGGCAGCGGGTATGGGTGGCGCGCTGCTGCTGGGCCGCAGCCCGCTCGGCGGCCTGCGGGTGGAGTTCTGCTTGCCCTCCGCCGACGCCTGTGCGGAGCCCTCCGCAGAGCCTTCCGCAGAGCCTTCTGCAGAGCCTCCCGATGACGTCTCTGCTGGCGCTGACGGCGCCACTGTTGTCGTCGCAGACGGCGCGGTGGCCGGACCGTCAGCGCTGCGGGCCAGCTGACGTGCCCGACGTTGCGATCGTCGACGATCACCTGCTGCTCGCGGAGGCGCTGGCAGCCAACCTTGCCGTGCTCGGCGTATCGGCGAGCGCGCTGCCGCCGGAGCAGGCAACCGCGGCCGCAGTGGGAGCACTGACGCCGAGGCTGGTGCTGCTCGATCTCGACCTCGGCGCCGATGCCGACAGCATCAGCCTGATCGAGGCGCTCAGTTCGGCCGCGATCCCGGTGCTGCTGATGACCGGTGTGACCGACCGGCTCAGGATCGCCGCCGCTTTCCGGGCCGGGGTGATCGGCTACCTGGCAAAGACCGTCGATGTCGCCGGTGTGCTGGCCGCGGTACGCCGCGCCCTTGCGGCGGTCGGCTCGGCGGCGGGGCGCCCGGCGCCGCTGGATCCGGACACCCGGGCGTCGCTGCTGGCCGAACTGGCCGCGGCCGAGGCGGATCGCAGCCGCCGGCACCGGCCGTTCGACAGCCTGACCGAGCGGGAGGCGGCGACCCTGCGGCAGCTGTGCCTGGGCCGTTCGGTGCACGACATCGCACGGGCGTGGTTCGTGTCCGAGGCGACCGTGCGCACCCATGTGCGCGGTGTGCTGGCCAAGCTCGAGGTCGCCTCGCAGCTGGCCGCGGTGGCGCTGGCGGCGACCAGCGGCTGGCTCGCCCCACCGACAGCCATTGTGCGGCCCGAAAGGACACTATCTGCGGGGTAATAGCGTCGTTTCGGGTCGCACAATGCAGCGAGGGGGATGGCTGGCAAGATCGGAGGCGTGACCATCACCGCTCCGCCGCCGGCCCCCGGGAGGATTCGGGCCTTCCTGCGGCTGGTGATGATCGAGCACTCGGTGTTCGCGCTGCCCTTCGCGCTGATCGCCGCGTTCACAGCGATGTGGACGCAGAGCCGGTCAATCCACTACTGGCAGCTGCTGCTGATCGTGGTCGCCATGGTGTCTGCGCGCACGGTGGCCATGGCCGGTAACCGCATCCTGGACCGGCGCTTCGACGCGCTGAACCCCCGCACCGCACAGCGGGAACTGGTGACCGGCGTGGTCAGCGTGGCCACCGCCTGGCGAGGTTTCGCGGTCGCCCTCGTCGTGTTCCTGCTCAGTGCCGGCCTGCTCGGCTGGCTGCCGCTGCTGCTGAGCCCCGTCGCGGTCGGGTTGCTCATCCTGTACTCCTACGGAAAGCGGTTCACCGACTTCCCGCAGGTCCTGCTGGCCCTGGCCCAGGCAGTGGCACCGATCGGGGCCTGGATGGGTGTCACCGGCGGCTTCGCGTGGCCGGCGACGGCGCTCGGTCTGGCGGTCGGCACCTGGATCGGCGGGTTCGATCTGATCTACTCCTGCCAGGATGCCGAGATCGACCGGAAGATCGGCTCCCGCTCCTTCCCGGCGCGGTTCGGCATACCGGCCGCGCTGCGCTGGTCGTCCCTCACGCACGTGGTTACGGTGGTCTGCTACGCCTGGTTCGGGCTGGCGGCCGGCCTCGGCTGGGTCTGGTGGCTCGGGCTGGCCATCACCGCGGCGGTGCTGGTCTACGAGCACTGCATCGTGCACGCCCAGGACCTGTCCCGGGTGAATCGAGCGTTCTTCACCGCCAACGGCTTCGTCGGTATCCAGCTGTTCCTGTTCGCCCTGGTCGACCTCGTCGTGCACGGGCTGTCGCCGTGAGCCGCGTCCCGTGGGTGATCGGGGTGTCCGGCGCCTCCGGAACGCCCTATGCCCGTGCGGTGCTGACGGCGCTGTTGGACGCAGGTGAGCCGGTGGACGTCATCGTCAGCCGGGCGGCGCGGCTGACCATCCTGGACGAGACCGGGATCGGGCTGCGTGACAACCACTGGCAGCAGGACCTTGCCGAGTGGCTGCAGCGCGACGTCGAGGCCGCGCGGTACTGGACGGCGACGGACCTCGCCGCCGGGCCCGCCAGCGGGTCGTACCGGACCCGGGGGATGGTGGTGGTGCCGGCCTCCACCGCGGCCGTTGCCGGCATCGCGCTCGGACTGTCCAAGGACCTGCTGCAACGAGCTGCCGACGTGAGCTTGAAGGAGCGCCGGCCGCTGGTGGTGGTGCCGCGGGAGACGCCCTACGCGCGCAGCACGCTGGTGAACCTGCTCGCCCTGTACGACGCAGGCGCCACCGTGCTGCCGGCGAGCCCCGCGTTCTACGCCGGGGCCGCCGACCTGCAGCAGCTGGTGGATTTCGTAGCAGCCAAGGTGCTGGACGTGCTCGGGGTGCAGCACTCGCTGATCACTCGCTGGACCGGCGAATTGGGTGCAGCCCGCGCCGGACGCCGAACAGAATCATCCCCGGACGGCCGAAAAGCCTGACAGACTGCAAGGATGGACGCAGTCGACCGTTCACTTCTGGATGCCCTGCGGGCCAACGCCCGGGCGACCTTCGCCGAGCTGGCCCGCGAGGTGGGGCTGTCCGCGCCGGCGGTACACGAGCGCGTCGGCAAGCTGGAGGCGCAGGGCGTCATCACCGGCTACCACGCCGCGGTGGCGCCGGAGGCCCTGGGCTACTCGATGAGCGCCCTGGTCGGCGTGTTCCTGTCCGACACGGCTGACCCGGACAAGGTGGCGGACAAGCTGGGCGCCCTGCTCGCGGTCGAGGACTGCTGGTTCGTGGCCGGTGAGGAATCCTTCGTGGTCAAGGTCCGGGTGCCGGACGTGGCGGGGCTCGAGCAGGCCATCCGCGACATCACCACGATCAAGGGCGTCGCGCGCACCCGCTCCACCGTGGTGCTCTCGACCCGGTTCGAGGGCAGGGTGCAGGCAGCGGGCGCGTCCGATGGCTGACCCATCCGCTTTGCGCCCCGGCTCCGAAGGACCGATGTGAAACCTGGCGACGCAGTTCCCGATTTCGAGCTTCCTGACCAGACCGGCACCCCGCGGCGGCTGTCCACCATGCTGGCCGACGGTCCGGTGGTGCTGTTCTTCTACCCGGCCGCGATGACCGGTGGCTGCACCAAGGAAAGCTGTCACTTCCGCGATCTGGCCGCGGAGTTCCGCGCCGCCGGTGCGCAGCGGGTGGGCATCAGCACCGATTCGGTGGACAAGCAGAAGCAGTTCTCCGACCTGAACGGGTTCGACTATCCGCTGCTGTCGGATGTGGAGGGCACCGTGGCCCGGATCTTCGGCGTCAAGCGCCGCTTCGGCCCGCTGCCGGTGAAACGGCGCACGTTCGTCATCGGTACCGATTCGCGCCTGATCGAGGAGATCGGCAGCGAGCTGAACATGGACGTGCACGCCGACACCGCGCTGAAGGTTCTGGCCGCGCGCCGCTGACCGGTTCGGGCGTTGCGTGCAGCAGTGCCGCCGCTCCCACGAGAACGCGCACGCCGTCGTGTTCGCCTTCGATGGCGCGGACATCGTGGGTAACTGCCGGTTCCTCGGTGGCGGTGTGCAGCGCCTACCTGGTTGACGTCTGGACCCGGTCTGACCACCCCCTCGGGGGCCACGGGAAAACTCGGCCGGGGTTCAGAACTGGTCGCGCAAGGTCATCAGCACGCCGGCCAGGGCAGCGACCAATGCCACCAGGTAGACCACGACCCGGAGCGGGGTCGCGACGTCCAGCTGCGAGACCAGCAGGCCGGCCAGCATCGCGGCCACGATGAGCAGCCCACCGTACAAAGGAGTTCGCCGCCGGTTCTCCCGCCAGGCCATCACGCCGACCGCCCCAGCCGCGAAACCGGCAGCCAGTGCTGACTCTGCCACCGCAACGGTGGCGAAGTCACCGCTGGTCGCCAGAGTCGATCATGGCCTGTCCGATCGCCGAGTCCGGGCCGAGGGCTGCCACCACGCCCGCCTGGTCGGCCTCGGACCGGTTCTGGGACAGCTTGGCCTTCGCCTCGATCCGGCTGATCACCAGCTCCACCCCGACGATGGCCCGAAGCTGACCGTCGATGAACGGCGCCGGCGCATCGGAGACCTGCCACGGCGCGGGCAGCCGGCCCTCGTGCAGCTCGGTGAGCCGGGTGACCAGCCCGCGCAGCCAGCCGGTGTCCTCGTGCACCACCAGCTCGCCGTAGACGTGCGCGGTCAGGTAGTTCCACGTCGGCACCACCCGGCCGTGCTCGGCTTTGCTGGCGTACCAGCCGGGTGAGACGTAGGCATCCGGCCCGCGCACGATGGCCAGCGACTGCTCGCCCGGCCGCACCGCCGACCAGTGCGGATTGTTGCGAGCGAGGTGTCCCTGCAGCACGCCCAGGCAGGAGCTGTCCGGCAGGTAGAGCATCGGCAGGGGGGTGCAGAGCAGTCCGTCGCCGCCCGGGGAGACCAGGTCGACCAGGCCACCGGCCCCGAGCAACCGCTGCACCTGGTCCGAGGTGGCCGCGAAGTGCGCTGGCACATACATGAACACCATGCTGCCAGCCGGATCAAGCCGGAAACGTACTCTGGGGGCATGGCATGGAACAACGCCCGCAAGGCCGAGCTGACCGAGAAGATCGCCGCAGGCGAGCGGCTGACCCGCCAGGACGGCGAGGATCTGTACGAATGTGACGACCTGGCCTGGCTGGGCGCGCAGGCGCACGGGGTCCGGACCGCGAAGAACGGTGAGGTCGTCTACTTCAACGTCAACCGGCACCTCAACCTGACCAACGTCTGCCGGGCGTCGTGCGCCTACTGCTCGTTCGAGCGCAAGCCCGGCGCCAAGGACGCCTACACCATGCGGGTGGAGGAGGCCGTCGAGCTGGCCAGTGCGATGAAGGACGACGGGCTCACCGAGCTGCACATCGTCAACGGCCTGCACCCGACGCTGCCGTGGAAGTACTACCCGCGGGTGCTGCGCGAGCTCAAGGCGGTGCTGCCCGACGTCGCGCTCAAAGCCTTCACGGCCACCGAGGTGCACTACTTCGAGGAGATCAGCGGCCTGAGCGCCTCGGAGATCCTCGACGAGTTGATCGATGCCGGCCTGGAATCGCTGACCGGCGGCGGCGCCGAGATCTTCGACTGGGAGGTGCGCAAGCAGGTCGTCGACCACGACACGCACTGGGAGGACTGGTCGCGCATCCACCGGCTGGCCCACCAGAAGGGCCTGAAGACGCCGGCCACCATGCTGTACGGGCACATCGAGGAGCCCCGGCACCGGGTCGACCATGTGCTTCGGTTGCGCGAGCTGCAGGACGAGTCCCTCGCCACGACCGACGCAGGTTTCCAGGTGTTCATCCCGCTGCGCTTCCACAACGACAACAACCGGCTCTCCCACCTGCGCATGGCTCAGCCGGCCGACGTGCTCAAGACGTTCGCCGTGTCCCGGCTGATGCTGGACAACTTTCCGCACGTCAAGGTCTTCTGGGTCATGCACGGGCTGTCGACCTCGCAGCTGGCGCTGAACTACGGCGCCGACGACATGGACGGTTCGGTGGTCGAGTACAAGATCACCCACGACGCCGACGGCTTCGGCACGCCGGACAAGCTGACCCGCGACGATCTGCTCAACCTGATCCGGGATGCGGGCTTCACGCCCAAGGAGCGCAACACCCGGTACGAGGTCATTCGCGAGTACGAGGGCCCGGTCAGCCTGGCCGAGCGGCGCAGCGAGCCGCAGGCAGTCTGGGCCTGAGCGTGAGCGCCCCGCAGAAGCCGTCCGCCGGGCAGACCCTTGGCGCGATGTGGCTCTACACGTTGCTCCGGTTCGGACTGTTCGGTGTGCTGTGGTTCCTGCTGTGGCTGGCCCGCGTGCCCAACCTGCTGGCGGCACTGATCGCGATCGTACTCTCGGTGCCGCTGTCCTACGTGCTGCTGCGCCGGCAGCGGCAGCGGCTGGCCGCGAACCTGGAGCAGCGCGTCGACGCCCGCCAGGCGCGGGTGCAGGACCTGGACGCCCGGCTGTCCGGCGACGAGACGCCGGAGCAGTAGCCGGCGGCCGCCGGCACTACCTCCGCGGGCCGACACTGGTCAGAATGGTGCCGTGACCGACGAGACCCGCATCGGCGACAGCGACCGCGAAGCCGCGCTCGCCGCGCTGCAGCAGCACCTGACGGCGGGCCGGATCGAGTTGGCCGAATTCGACGAGCGCGCCCGGCTGGTCACTTCCGCGCGGACCCGGGGCGAGCTGGCACCGGTCTTCGCTGACCTACCGGCGCCGCACGCGATTGCCGCCCCGCCGGTCCAGCTGAGCAAGCAACCGCCGGAGGCGGCTGCCCGGCAGCACGCGAGTGGCCGGACGGGCAGGCCGCTGTTCGGCCGGCTCGGGGAGACCGCGGTGGCGCTCAGCCCGTTCATCGCGCTGGGGCTGTTCCTGATCTTCGGCGTCTGGTGGGTCTGGCTGCTGATCCCGGTGGCCGGCATCGTGGTGTACGGCAACCGCAAGGACCGCTGACGAGCCGCTAGCCGACGAGCAGCCGCGCGACGTCGGCGACCGCGCGGGCGTTGCCGGCAAGGTGCCAGGTCAGCCCGCGATGCGGCACCAGCCGGGTGCTCCCCCCTGCGCCGAGAACCAGGGCGGCGCCGGGAAGCCAGTCCCAGTCCAGGCTGTTGCGTTGCACCCAGGCGCCGAGCCGGCCGCCGGCGACGGCTGCGAGTTCCACCGAGCCCGAGCCGAGCATCCGTACCGTGGCGGCGCCGGACATCGCTCGCAGCAGCGGCTCACGGACGGCCGGATCGTCCAGCGCGGCCGGATGCAGGTAGCTGACCAGGGACAGCTCGTCCAGTGGCTGTTGGTCCAGCGGCGGGACCGGCCGTCCGTTCAGCCGGGTCGGGTTGCCCGGACCGCCGGACCACAGCTCGTCGGCGTCCGGGTGATAGACGGCGCCCAGCAGCGGCCGCCACGGCTGGTCGGGGGCGTCACGCTCGGCCAGCCCTACCGCCGAGCACCACAGCGGGATGCCGGACAGGAAGTTGTAGGTGCCGTCGACCGGGTCGATCACCCAGGTCCGGCCGCTGGCGCTGGGGTGCGCGGTGCCCTCCTCGCCGATCAGCCCGTCGTCCGGTCGGGCCTGCCGCAGCCTGCTGACTATCAGCTTCTCGGCCTCATGATCGGCGGCCGAGACCACGTCCGAGATGGAGGTCTTGTGAAACGTCTCCAGCCCACCGGCGAGCATGCGCGCAGCCAGGTTTCCCGCATCTCGCACGAGGGATTCGGCCAGCGCGAGATCGTCGGCGAGGGTCACAGCCAGCCACCCTAGTGCGGGGCCGGGTGCGCCCGTGCGCCGCCACCGGACGTGGGTAGCCTCGAACCCGTGACAATGCCGTCAAGCCACGTTGCCCGCCGGCCCCGGGTAGGGCACATCCAGTTCCTCAACTGCCTGCCGATCTACTGGGGGCTGGTCCGCTCGGGCGCGCTGCTCGATCTGGAACTGACCAAGGACACCCCGGACAACCTGAACCGGCTGCTGGTCGAGGGTCAGCTCGACATCGGACCGATCTCGCTGGTGGAGTACCTGCGCCACGCCGACGAGCTGTTGCTGCTGCCCGACATCGCGGTCGGCTCGGACGGCCCGGTGCTCTCGGTCGAGCTGGTCTCGCAGCGCCCGCTCGCCGAGCTGGACGGCCGGCCGGTGGCACTCGGCTCGACCTCGCGCACCTCCGTACTGCTGGCGCAGCTGTGGTTGCGCGAGGTGCACGGCGTGCAGCCCGCCTACTTCGGCTGCCCGCCCGATCTGACCGCGATGATGCTGGAGGCCGACGCCGCCGTGGTGATCGGCGACGTCGCGCTGCGCGCCACCTACGAGGGTCCGCGCCGCGGCCTGCAGGTGCACGATCTGGGCCAGGCGTGGAAGTCCTGGACCGGGCTGCCGATGGTGTTCGCGGTGTGGGCCGCTCGCCGCGACTTCGCGCTGGCGAACCCGGGGCTGGTGAAGGACGTCCAGCATGCCTTCGTCAACAGCCGGGACGAGGCGCTGGCCAACGTCGATGAGATCGCCGAGCAGGCCTGCCGGTGGGAGGTGTTCGACGCCCCGACACTGGCCAACTACTTCCGCACGCTGGACTTCTCGCTCGGCAGCCGCCAGGTGTCGGGCATCGTCGAGTTCTCCCGCCGGGCGGCTGCTGCCGGCGCCATCCCGGCACCGGTCGTCCCTGTATTCGCCGACGTCTGAGGCGGGCCCGTCCCGTCAGCCCAGTCAGCCGCGCCGGAGCCGGTACGGGGTCAGGTGCTGGTAGCCGCGCACCGACGTGGTCCGGATCCGCTGCAGCGAGAAGGCGTCGTCGCCGCGCAAAGCTTGGGCCAGCTCGTGATCGATCAGCACCGTCCCCGGCCGGGCGACACCGGTCAGCCGGCTGGCGATGTTCACCACCGGGCCGAACACATCGCCGTAGCGGTCCAGCACCTCGCCGAGCGCGAGGCCGATGCGCAACGGCGGCAGCCGGTCGGCGGCAGCGATCCGCTCCTGCAGGGACAGCGCCAGCTCGGCGGCGGCGGCCGGCTTCTCCACCACGAACAGCACCTCGTCGCCGATGGTCTTGATCACCCGGCCGCGATGCTCGGCGATCAGGTCCGAGGCGAGCGTCTCGAACTCCTCCAGCACCACCGCCAGCTCGGTCACCGCCAGCTGCCGGGTCAGGCTGGTGTAGCCGGCCAGGTCGGCGAAGCCCACCGTCTGCGGGCCTTCGGCCTGCTCGGCGTCACCGGAGAGCAAGCGCTGGGCCGAGGCGGCCAGCTGGCGCCGCCAGACGTGGGCATGTACCCGCTCGAGCACCGGGACCAGCTGGCCGACGAACTCCGGCAACCCGTCCTGCCCCAGCACCTCGGGCCGGTTGGCCACGGTCTCGAGCACCAGCCGGCTCTGCCAGTCCGCCAGCCGGGACATGCTCTGCCCGACCATCCTGGTCACGGTCCGCAGCGCACCGGCCTCGATCAGGCCGAGGCCGACCAGACCGTTGGCCTGGCGCAATGCCTCCACGTCGGTGTCGGTGAAGGCGATCTCGTCGTCGGCAACGGTGGCGAAGCCGAGCGCGGTCCAGATCTGATCCGCCTCCTCGACCGGCAGCCCGGCCCGTGCGGCGGCCTGCGCACGGGTGTAACGGGGGCGACCGCCCAGCAGCACCGCCTCCAGATCGGCCAGCGGGTTGGTCATGCCGGTGAGAGTATTCGGCGCGATCCGGGCGGCCGGGCGCTCATGTGGTGTGCACGATGAGCACGTCGGTACCGGCCCGGCGGGCGATGTCGGCCGGCACCGAGCCGAGGATGCGACCACCGAGCCGGTTCAAGCCCCGGTTGCCGACCACGATCAGGTCCGCCTCCCGGTTCTCGGCCACCTCGCGCAGCACGTCCACCGGCTCGCCCCTGACCGTGAGGGTGTCGATCGTGCGGGCCCCGACCTTGGCCGCCCGGTCCCGGGCACGCCCGACGTTGTCCTCGGCCGGCGCGGAGCCGACCAGCTGGTAGGCCTCCGCGCCGAGCAGGTCCTTCTCCCGGGCGAGCGCGCTGTCGTCGTCAGGGCGGTACGCCGAGACGATGACCAGCGCCGCGCCGGCATCCCGGGCCAGCGCGGCCGCCCGTTCGACGGCGCGGAACGAGGTCTCGGAACCGTCGGTCCCGACAAGCACGGTCTGGTATGCCCCGGCCATCCTGACTCCTTCGCACTCCGCTCATGAATCCACCTGCCTGAACAACGGCCGGCACGGCCTGGCGTGACGGTGATTCCGCTTGCACCGGCTGATCTACTGGGCGCTGTGGTTCACCTCCCGCCGGATCACCTCCCGCCGGCTCACGTCCCGCTGGATCATCAGGTGGCCGGACTGCGCCGCGCCTACGACGAGCAGGTGCGGACCGCGGTGGCCAACCGGTTGCCTGCCGGCCGGGAACTGACCCGGCAGGGCCCGCTCGTCCGGGTTGCCGGCGGTTTCCGTGGCTTCGTCGGCTACCGGGACCTGGCCGGCCTGGTGGGCTCGGAGCTGGATGCCCTGATCGAGGACACGATCGACTACTTCGACCGGCGTGGTGAGCCGTTCGAATGGAAGTGGCATGAGCACGACCATCCGGCCGATCTGCCCGACCGGCTGGCCGCGCACGGGTTCGTCGCGGAGGCACTGGAGACCGTCCTGGTCGGACGTGCCGCCGAGCTGACCGAGCTGCCGGCCGTCGAGGGCGTCGTGCTGCGCGAGATCACCGGCGCCGACGACTTCCACGCGCTCGGCCGGATGGAATCCGAGGTATGGGGCGAGGACTGGAGCTGGCTGGCCGAGGACCTGATCGCCCGCCGGGCGTCCGAGGGCGATCTGCTGCGCGTTTTCGGTGCGTACGGCTCGAACCGTGAGCTGGTGTCGGCAGCCTGGCTGGTGTTCAACGCCGGCACCGAGTTCGCCGGCCTGTGGGGCGGTTCGACGCTGGCCGGCTGGCGAGGCCGGGGGATCTATCGGGCCCTGGTCG
>DATAKO010000182.1:0-2950 GCA_036261575.1 Jatrophihabitans sp. | reverse complement strand
GAGCCTCTCGGGAGGGGGCGGAACCGTCGCCGGGTGGGCGGCGGCAGTGATTCGGCTCCCGGCAGCGGGTGGATGCGGTAGCCCCCGTCACACCGGCTAGATTTCTGGTGTGGACAAGCGCACCGGATTGCCCGTGGTCGGCATGGTCGGAGCAGGGCAGCTGGCTCGGATGACCCACCAGGCAGTGATCGCGCTGGGACAGTCGTTGCGGATCCTTGCCGACAGCCCGGATGACGGGGCCGCGCTGATCGCCGCGGACGTCGAGGTGGGTGACTACCGGTCGCTGGCGGACCTGCGCGCCTTCGCCGAGGGTTGTGACGTGCTCACCTTCGACCACGAGCACGTGCCCAACGATCACCTGCGCGCGCTGGCTGCAGACGGCGTGACCGTGCTGCCCGGGCCGGACGCGCTGCAATTCGCGCAGAATAAGGCGGTGATGCGGTCCCGGCTGACCGAACTCGGCCTGCCCGCGCCCGAGTGGACCGACCTGAGCCAGGCCGAGGATGCGCGGGCTGAGCTGGCCCGCTTCGGTGAGCGGGTCGGCTGGCCGCTGGTACTCAAGGCCAGCACCGGAGGCTATGACGGCAAGGGCGTCTGGGTGCTGGATTCGCTGGAGCAGGCGGCCGAGTTGCTGGCCAGCGGCACCTCGCTGCTGGCCGAAGCCAAGGCCGACATCGACTTCGAGGTTGCCGCCGTCGTCGCCCGGTCACCGTTCGGCCAGGGAGCCGCCTGGCCGGTGGTGGAAACCGTCCAACAGGACGGCATCTGCACCGAGGTGATCGCACCCGCTCCCCGCCTCAGCGCCGAACAGGCCGAGCAGGCCACCCGGCTGGCCCTGCGCATCGCCGACGAGCTGGGTGTGGTGGGCGTGCTGGCGGTGGAGCTGTTCGTGGAGCGCTCGGGCCGGCTGCTGGTCAACGAGCTTGCGATGCGGCCGCACAATTCAGGCCATTGGACGATCGAAGGCGCCCGCACCTCCCAGTTCGAGCAGCACGCACGCGCGGTACTCGACTACCCGCTGGGTGACACCGCGCCGACCGCACCGGTGGTCGTGATGGCCAACGTGCTCGGCGGCCCGGATGACACCACGCCGCCGCTGGACGAGCGGGTGCATCACCTGATGGCGCGCTGGCCTGATGTGAAGATTCACCTGTACGGCAAGGGATTCCGGCCTGGCCGCAAGGTCGGGCATGTCACTGCCCTGGGCGCCTCGCTGGCGGAGGTGCGTGACCGCGCCCGGGCCGCGGCCGACTACCTCGCCCTTGGCGATCGAGCGAAGGTGAACGCACATGAGTGAGCAGCCCGCCACTGAGCCTCCTGCCGTCGGCATCACTGACCGATCGGATGAGCCTCCTGCCGTCGGCATCATCATGGGCAGCGATTCGGACTTCGGCGTCATGCGCGCCGCCGCCGAGGCGCTGCAGGAGTTCGGGGTGCCGTTCGAGGTGCGGGTGGTGTCCGCGCATCGCACGCCGGAGGGCATGGTCAGCTATGCCCGATCGGCCGCTGAGCGGGGGCTCAAGGTGATCATCGCCGGGGCGGGCGGCGCGGCGCACCTGCCCGGCATGGTCGCATCCCTGACCCCGCTGCCGGTGATCGGCGTGCCGGTACCGCTGAAATACCTGGACGGGATGGATTCGCTGCTCTCGATCGTGCAGATGCCCGCCGGTGTCCCGGTCGCGACGGTGTCCATCGGTGGCGCCCGCAATGCCGGTTTACTGGCCGTACGCATGCTGGCGAGCGCGGATTCCGCCCTGCGTGCAAGGGTGAGCGAGTTCCAGGCCCAGCTCGCTGAGACAGCACTCAGCAAGGGCCGAGCGCTGTCGGAGCAGATCCGTACGCTCGGCTGGTGACCTTCGGACAGCGGATGCGCCGGCTGGGCACCCGGCTGCCCGTCTGCTGGCTCTGGCGCACCCGGCGGCGAGCGGTCGCCTCGATCGTCGTGCTCGCGGTTCTGCTGGCCGCAGGTGTCACCGGCCTTGCGCTGTCCGGCTCGCCCACCGTGCGCACCTCAGCCCAGTTCATCGACGGAGTGCCGGAGGGTGCGGTCCCGGTCCAGCTCGACACCACGCTCTACCTGCCTGCGCGTGTCCCGGCGCCGGCCATCCTGCTGGCGCACGGCTTCGGCGGCTCCAAAGCCGATCTGGCCGGGCAGGCTCGCTCGCTGGCGCAGCACGGTTACGTGGTTTTGGCCTATTCTGCCAGGGGATTCGGCAGGTCAGGCGGCTTGATTCACCTGGATTCGCTCGACTACGAGGTAGCTGACGCCAGCCGGTTGGTGAGCTGGCTGCAGGCCCGTCCCGAGGTCGCCCGGGCCGGTGGCCGTCCCCAGATCGGCGTGGCCGGCTCCTCCTATGGTGGCGCGCTCGCGCTCATGCTCGGCTCCACCGACCCCCGGATCCACGCGGTTGCCGCCGACATCACCTGGAACAACCTCGCGCACGCACTGTTTCCGAATGAAGGTGGCGACTCGCCCGGCGTGTTCAAGAAGCTGTGGGCCGGTTACCTGTTCTCGGCCGGCTTCACGAGCGGCTCCGCGGGTGGTTCCACGGGCGGTTCGGCAGCGGGCGCTGATCAGGCCGGGGGTCTCGGCTCCGATTCTGGCGCGTCGTCGGCACCGGCGGCTGATCCGGTCTCTGCCGGTGCGTGCGGAAGGTTCGCGCCCCAGCTCTGCGCCCTGTACGCGGCGGCGGCCGGCGGCGGCCCGGTCGACGCTGCCGCACTGCAACTGCTTGGCCGGTCCAGCCCGGCGACCGTGTTGAGCCGGATCAAGGCACCGGTGCTGCTCACGCAGGGGGAGCAGGACTCGTTGTTCCCGTTGAGCGAGGCAGACGCGAATGCCCGCGAGATCGCCGCGGCGGGCGCGCCGGTGACGGTGCGCTGGCGTGCCGGTGGGCACGATGCGCCGAGCACGGGCGACAACGTGGCGGGTTGGCAGCGGCAGTTTTTC
>DATAKO010000181.1:0-7385 GCA_036261575.1 Jatrophihabitans sp. | reverse complement strand
CGACCGCAATCGCGATGCCGGCCGAGCGGTTCAGCGCCACCTTCGCCGCGGGCCGGCCCTGCTCCCGGCCGTCGCTGCAGCGGCGTTCGGAGATGAGCCCTCGGTCGGCCAGCTCGCCGAGCAGGCTGGACACGGTCGCTCGCGACAGCCCGGTCTGCACGGCCAGTTCAGCCCGGGTGGCAGAGCCGGCGTGCCGCAGCACCTGGACCAGGCTGGCGCGGTTGGCCGCGCGAATGGCGCCGCTGGTCGGCTGGACGATTCTGGTCACGGGGTCCTCTCGGGGGCGAGCAGGTTCACCGTGGCGTGATGCGCACGTTACGTCAATACTTCGACAGAACTGGGCACTTTTAACGGGTTGGTGGCCCGAGCGGTGCCCCCAGTCGGATTCGAACCGACACTCGGCGGATTTTAAGTCCGCTGCCTCTGCCAGTTGGGCTATGGGGGCGCGTCCCGCACATCCTCGCATTCCGGCACCGGCCGGCCGCGGCCGAAACCGGGCGCGGCCGGGATCGATCGCCGCATCCTGCCCGCACCGGCCGGCTGACTAGGGTGGGAGCAACGTCGGGAACTGGGAGGGCGACACGATGGCCGGAGCGGCAAGCAGGCTGGGGTTCAAGCTGGTGGCGGCTGCGGTCGCGATACCGGTCGGGCGCGCGGTCACCAAGGCCACCACGGCGGCATGGGTCAAGGCGCGCCCGGAGGCCGGCAACGTCAACCCCAAGGATGTCGACGTGAACTGGACCGACGCGCTGATCTGGGCCGGGCTGACCGGCATCGGGGCCGCCGTTGCCCAGCTGATCACCACCAAGGGCGCCGACACCGTCTGGCGCGCCCTCACCGGCACGCCGTCGCCGCGGCCGAAGCACGCCGAGGAACAGCCCGCCTGAGCCACACAATTGCAGCAGGCCCGAGCGCACCCGGTCGTGGCGCAGCTCAGCCCAGCGACAGGGCGATGCCGTCCAGGATGTCGTGCTCGCTGGCGATCACCTCGGTGGCGCCCAGGCACTCCATCACCGTGCGCAGCACCAGCGCACCGCCGCCGATCACGTCGACGCGGCCCGGATGCATCACCGGCAGCGCGGCCCGCTCGCCGCGGGTCATCCGCACCAGCCGTTCTGTGACCGCGGACACCTGGTCGAAGCTGATCGTGGCGCCGTGGATGGCGACAGGATCGTAGCCGGGCAGGCCCAGCGCGATCGCCACGATCGTGGTCACCGTGCCGGCCACCCCGACGAATGCCTGCGCCCGCGCGAACGGCACGTCGGCTGCCGCGGCCGCCAGCGCGGCCCGCAGGTCGCGCACGGTGGCCTCGATCTCGGCCGGCCGCGGTGGGTCGCTGTGCAGGTGGCGCTCGGTCATCCGGACGCAGCCGACGTCCATGCTGTGCGCGGCCAGCACGGCCGGCGGTGTGGTGCTGCCCAGCACCAGCTCGGTGGAGCCGCCGCCGATGTCGGCCACCAGCACCCGTGCCGGCAAGCCTCGCAGCCGGCCGACGGCACCGGTGAAGGACAGTTGCGCCTCCGTCTTGCCGGTGATCACCTCCGGTTCGACGCCGAGCACCTGCACCACCATCGTTACGAACTCGTCGGCGTTGGCCGCGTCGCGCGTGGCGGAGGTGGCCACCATGCGCACCCGCTCGACGTCGAACTGTTCGATCATCGCGGCGTAATCTGCCAGCGCGACCCGGGTGCGAGCCAGCGCCTGCGGGGCCAGCCGGCCGGTCCGGTCCACGTCCTCGCCGAGCCGCACCACCCGCATCTCCCGATGCAGGTCGGTGAGGGTGGGCGTGCCACCCGGCGCGGTCAGGTCGGCGATCACCAGCCGGATCGAATTCGTGCCGCAGTCGATTCCGGCGACCCGGGTCACGGCCCGCACCCGGCCGGCTGGACGCACGGCCCGGCTGCCCACCAGTCGGGTAGGGCGGCCAGCGCCTCATCCCCCAGCGGGTTCACCCCGGGACCGGCCGCCAGCGCATGCGCCACCAGCACGTGCAGGCACTTGACCCGCTCGGGCATGCCACCGGCGGAGATACCGGCGATCTCCGGCACCTGACCGAGGGCATCCCGGCGGTCCAGGTAGGTCTGGTGCGCGTGCCGGTACGCGCCGGCGAGCGCGGTGTCCTCGGCCAGCCGATGGGTCATCTCAGCCATCAGGCCGGAGGCCTCCAGCGTGCCGATCGCCGAGGCCGCCCGCGGGCAGGTCAGGTAGTACAGCGTCGGGAACGGCGTCCCGTCCGGTAGCCGGGGCGCGGTCTGCACCACGTCCGGATTGCCACAGGGACAGCGGTGCGCCACCTCGGTGACGCCGCGCAGCGGGCGGCCGAGCTGCTCGGCGACGGCCTGCTGGTCAGCAGCGGAGATCACTGATCGAGCTTAGCGAGCGGCGTCCTGCACGCTTGCCCATAGTTGGGAGTTCCAGCTGGGCAGCCGGCTCGGCTTGGCCACCTTGGCCGGTGCAGCCAGCGGAGTTGCCGGCGCCAGAGGCTGGCCGTGCGAGTCGAGCACCGTGTAGAGCGTGTCGCCGGGCCGGATGTACTGCAGCCGGACCCGTGCCTGTCGCTCGACGTAGGCCGGGTCCTTCCACAGGTCGTTCTGCGCCTGCAGGCCGGCCACCTTGGCCGCCAGGTCCCGCTGCTGCTTCTCCGACGTCGCCACCGAGGCGCGCCGGTTCAGGTAGGTCTGGAACGGCGAGGCGAGGACGACCAGCAGGAACAGCGCCATCGCGGCCACCATCATGGTCCGGCCGGTGAGCCGGGGACGGGCAAGCCGCACCCCGGCACCGCCAACCTTCGACAGGCGAGATGCCACGTCAGTCTGCTCCTCGCTGGTCCCTGGCTCGATGCCGACTCAGCTTGACGGAAGCTGGTAGCGCGGGAAAGCCGACGCGCCGGAGTAGCGCGCGGCGTCGTCCAGCTCTTCCTCGATCCTCAGCAGCTGGTTGTACTTGGCGACCCGCTCGGAGCGGGCCGGCGCGCCGGTCTTGAGCTGGCCGCAGTTGGTGGCCACCGCGAGGTCGGCGATCGTGGTGTCCTCGGTTTCACCGGACCGGTGGCTCATCATGCAGCGGTAGCCGGAGCGGTGCGCCAGGTCCACCGCGTCCAGCGTCTCGGTGAGCGTGCCGATCTGATTCACCTTCACCAGCAGGGCGTTGGCCGCACCCACCTGGATGCCGCGGGCCAGCCGCTGCGGGTTGGTCACGAACAGGTCGTCGCCGACGATCTGGATGGTCTCGTCCAGCTGGTTGGTCAGCGCCACCCAGCCGTCCCAGTCCTCCTCCGACATCGGGTCCTCGATCGAGACGATCGGGTAGTTGGCGACCAGGTCGGCGTAGTAGGCGATCATCTCCTCCGAGCTCTTGGCAGCCCCCTCGAACTGGTAAGCGCCATCGGAGTAGAACTCGGTCGCGGCGACGTCCATCGCGAAGACGATGTCGGTGCCCAGCTTCTGCCCGGTCTTGTCCACCGCCTCGGCGATGATGTCCAGCGCGGCCCGGTTGGACTCCAGCGACGGCGCGAAGCCGCCCTCGTCACCCAGCCCGGTGGACAGCCCCTTGGCCTTGAGCACGGACTTCAGCGCGTGGTACACCTCGGCACCGCTGCGCAGCGCCTCGGCGAAGGTGGGCGCGCCGATCGGCGCGATCATGAACTCCTGCACGTCGACGTTGGAATCGGCGTGCGCGCCACCGTTGAGGATGTTCATCATGGGCACCGGCAGCAGGAAGGCGTTCGGGCCACCCAGGTAGCGGAACAGCGGCAGCTCCGCCGAGGACGCGGCCGCCTTGGCGACGGCGAGCGAGACGCCCAGGATCGCGTTGGCGCCGAACTTGGACTTGTCCGGGGTGCCGTCCAGATCGATCAGGGCGGCGTCCAGCAGCCGCTGCTCGCTGGCTTCGTAGCCGATGATCTCCGGCCCGATGTCATCGAGCACGGCAGCCACCGCCTTGAGTACCCCCTTGCCGTTGTAGCGGTCCCCGCCGTCGCGCAGTTCGACGGCCTCGAACGCGCCGGTGGATGCACCGGACGGCACGGCGGCGCGGGCGAACGTCCCGTCATCCAGCGCTACCTCGACCTCGACGGTGGGATTGCCTCTCGAGTCCAGGATCTCCCGGGCTCCGACGGCTTCGATGCTGGCCACAGCTGTTCCTTCCGGTTGCGCTCGTGCTGACTTCGCTGGTGTCGCTGACTGACTTCGCTGTCAGAAACCGCGGTGGTGTGAATCGAGCAAAGCCTATCGGCAGGCCGGCGGGCGGCTACCGGCCACGTCGCCGGGCTACTCCCCGACAGTCCCGTCGATGGCCTCGCGCAGCAGGTCGGCGTGGCCGTTGTGCCGCGCGTACTCCTCCAGCAGGTGGTCGAGAATCCAGCGCAGCGAGAAGTGCTCGCCAGTCCGCTGGTGCGGGGTGCAGGTCAGCTGCGACAGGTCGGCCCCGGCAACGATCTGCTGCGAGCGCGCAACGAACTCGGCGTAGCGCCCGAACGCCTCGGCGACCGACTGCGCATCGGCCTCGCTGACCTCGAGATCGGCATCGCCCGGACCGTAGATCTCCCGGTCCGGCTCGCCGGCGAACCGGACGTGCAGCCAGCCGAACTCGACCTCGGTCAGGTGCCGCACCAGCCCGAGCAGGCAGAGCGAGGACGGGGGCACCGACCGCGCCAGCAGCTGCTCCGGGCTGAGACCGGCGCACTTGAGCAGCAGGGTCTGACGCTGGTAGTCGAGAAAGGCCAGCAGGGTCGCCTTCTCATCGGCAGCGGTCGGCGGGTCGATCCGCTTCTCTGGCAACTGGTCGTCAGCTTGCGGACGCATCGCTCTCCTCCTCGCGGATTGCCTGGGCGTAGTTGCGGGCCGCGGCGCGCAGCGCGAGTTCTGGATCGACGCCGGCCCGCACCGCCTCGCCCGCCAGGGCGAGCAGTCGCTCACCGATGCCGTCACCGGCCGGCAGCGGCACGTCCAGCCCTGCCTTACCGGCCCGGCCGATCAGCTTGGCAGCCAGCGACAGCGCCGGCTGGCCCATCGCGATTCCCTCGATAGCCGAGCTCCGCTGCTTCTCCGCGCGCTTGATCTCATCCCAGTTGCTGGCCACCTGCTCCGCGGTGTCGGCCGGGGTATCGGCGAAGACGTGTGGATGCCGCCGGACGAGCTTGGCGACCAGATCACCGGCCACCTCGTCTATGGAGAACCGGGAACCATCGCCGGCCTCCTCGGCAAGGCGAGCATGAAACAGCACCTGCAGCAGCAGATCGCCGAGTTCCTCGCGCAGCGCCCGCGGGTCGCCGAGCTCGATCGCCTCGAGCGTCTCGTAGGTCTCTTCCAGCAGGTAGGGCGCCAGGCTCTGGTGCGTCTGGGCCGCATCCCACGGGCAACCGCCGGGCGAGCGGAGCCGGTCCATCACCCGGACGGCCTCGATCAGCTGGTCCAGCGACGTGGTCACTGGGAGGGCGGTGCGTCGCCCGGCAGTGTGGTGTCGAACTGCAGGAAGGACGGCAGCTGTGCCTTGCTCAGGTCCGCCAGGCTCAGGGTCTTGGCATCCCAGCTGCCGTAGCGCGGGTTGACCTTGATGTCGCTCGTGGTCTTGGTCAGCGCCGCGTTCGCCCTGGCGCCGTTGTCGGAGCCCGCGTCGAACTTCGTACCGATCAGGTTGTACAGCTCGTCGTAACGCAGCGCCACCGGCTCGAACGACGGCGACAACCCGATTGCCGTCACCTGCTTGGTCAGGTCGTCTTCCGTGCTGCCGCTGAGCGCCTGACTCTTCGCCGTGTTCAGCAGCGCGTCGGTCACGGGGAAACCGTTGCTGGACAGCACCCGCTCGAAGATCTTCGACCTGATCAGGTACTGCAGCACGAACGTCCGCGGCGCGATGCTGCCGGTGCCGTTGGAGCTCTGCAGCGGCTTGGCGTCCGGGGTGAGGTAGCCGGCCAGGGTGGACTCAGAGATCTTGTCCCCGTTCACGATGGCGGCGGTACCCACCTTGGTCTGGCAGCCGGTGAGCAACAGCGCGCCTGCAGTGCAGGCGATCGCCAGGACCCGGATCTTCACGTCGCTTCCCTTCACTGCGCTGATGTCTCCCAGTTTCGCACGGGAGCCCGGGGCGGGCGTCGCAGGGTCGGTCGCCGGCCGGACATGAGCTGGTCAGTCGCTGTTGGCAGCGGAGGGGCTGTGGTAGTAACTGCATGTACGGACGCGGCGGAGGCCCTGCAGTGCGCGCTCGCCAAGCCGGAAGCCTGACCGGTCAGTGCGTGGCGTGAGGAGCATTAGCTGTCCAAGGTCGGGAGCACGATCGTTAGCTTCCCTGGGCCGGGAGCCATCGTGGTCAAGGACACCGCCGAGAAGGTGGACGAGATAAAGACCCCGCCATCCGAAAGCGATCGGACCGGCGCCCTACCTCGACAAGCGGCTTTGGATACGCATTCGCCTCGCAGATCTGCCCGAGCACGAGGTATCCGAACTGATCGACGTTATCGGCTCATCGCGATCGAGGGTGTAGCTGCGGTCTGAAGCCGCCGGTTCTCGAGCAGTGATCTGGCGATGTAGTTGGTCAAGTTCCGGAAGCCGAGCGCGGAGCCTCGCAGGTGTTCCAGTCGGCCGTTGATCGCCTCCGTCGGGCCGTTGCTGGTGCCGGGTCGGTCGAAGTAGGCCAGGACGTCGGCGGCGCGTCGACGCAGCGTGCGGCCGAGCGTGGTCAGCTCGGCCAGGCCGTCGGGGACGGTGCGGCTGATCGCGTCGATCAAGCTGCGCATCTCGACCTTGCCTGCGCGGCGATCGGGGTTGCGGTAGGCGGTGATGATGCGCTGGTAGATGCCCCAAGTCGCCTCGACCGCGACGTTACGGTCGTCAGCGAACACGGCGTGCAGGCGCTGGGTCTGGCGCTCGGTGAGATATTCGCAACCGGTGCGCAGCACCCGCCGAATGCCGTAGGGCGGGTCGCCGGTGCGGCCGCCGTGACCGTGGATCTGTTGCTGGCGGCGTTGTCGGCGGCGATCCAGTGCGTCGCCGGCCAGCGCAGCAACGTGGAACGGGCCCATCACCGCGACCGCGTCCGGCACGGTCTCGGCCGCGGCGGTCTTAAACCCGGTGAAGCCGTCCGTCGCCACGACCTCGATCCCGTCCCGGAAGGCTCGGTCCTGCGCGTCGAGCCAGCTCTTGAACACCTGCTTCGAGCGGCCCTCGACCATGTCCAGCAGCCGCGCCGGGCCGGTCCCATCACGCACCGGCGTCAGGTCGATGAGCACGGTGACCACCCGCCTGCCATCGGCCAGCACGGCGTCGTTGGCGGTGTGCCACGCGAGGCCCAGGCCCTCCGCGACACGGGCGATCGTGAGGTGCGCGAGCACGATCCCTTCCAGCGCCCACCGCATCGCGTGGCGCGACAACTTGGCCCGCGGCTCGGCC
>DATAKO010000179.1:0-25892 GCA_036261575.1 Jatrophihabitans sp. | reverse complement strand
AGGATGCCGCCGGTGCGCCGGTCGATCTCGGCCTTGCTCACCTCGAGGATGGGCAGGCCGCGGTCGGCGGCGAGATGGATCGCCTCGGTGATCCGCTCGTCCGCCTCGACGCCGACAGCCACGTACAGCGCGTTCGCCGGGATGGCCGCGCGCAGCGCCTCGGCGACCGGGTTGCGTCCGACCAGGAGCTCCGGTGCGTCCGGGTTCTTCGGCCCGCTCCGGCGGCGAGTGTCGCCACCGGCTCGCCGCTCGGCCGCGGCCGCCCGCCGCGCGGCCGGGTGCCCCTTGCGTTCGGTCGCCTTCGGCGTGGGACCCTTGCCGGCCAGGCCGCGAGCCCGGTTGCCGCCGGAGCCGACGGTGGCGCCCTTCTTGCCCTTGCGCACCGCACCCCGACGGGATGAATTGCCTGCCATTGCTTACCTGTTCTCGCTCAGCGGATAGGGTTTGTGCCGCTCGTCCCGGTTACCGGGCCAGCGTCCAGCGCGGGCCGTCCGGGGTGTCCTCGACCACGATGCCGGCGGCGGTCAGGGTGTCGCGGATCTCGTCCGATGCCTGGTAGTCCTTGCGAGCACGGGCGGCTTGGCGCTGCTGCAGGGCCAGCGTGACCAGCCGGTCCACCGTCTCGCTCAGCGCCTGCGACTGCGCTGTCGTCGCCTGCCAGGCCAGCGGGTTCAATCCCAGCACGTCGGTCATCACCAGCACACTGCCCAGCGCTGCGGCGGCGGCCGCCTTGTCCCCGGCGGCCAGCGCGGTGTTGCCCGCCCGGCGCGCGCCGTGAATGACGGCGAGCGCGCTGGAGGTGTTCAGGTCGTCATCCATCGCCGCGACGAATTCGGCCGGCGGCTCGGGCAGGTGCGCCGGCTCACCGACCACCTCGACCGCACGCTGAACGAAGGCTTCCAGACCCGCGTACGCGGTGGCCGCCTCGCCCAGCGCGGCCGGCGAGTACTCGATCGCGGACCGGTAGTGCGGCCCGGCGAGGTAGTAGCGCAGCTCGACCGGTCGCCACTGCTTGGCCATCTCGGCGATGCTCACAGTGTTGCCCAGCGACTTCGACATCTTCTCGCCGGCCATGGTCACCCAGCCGTTGTGCATCCAGTACTGGGCGAAGCCGCCGCCGGCTGCCACCGACTGCGCGATCTCGTTCTCGTGGTGGGGGAAGATCAGGTCGAGCCCGCCGCCGTGGATGTCGAAGGCGGCCCCCAGGTACTTGCCGGCCATCGCAGAGCACTCCAGGTGCCAGCCTGGCCGGCCGTCACCCCAGGGGGTCGGCCAGCTGGGCTCGCCGGGCTTGGCCGACTTCCACAAGGCAAAGTCGCGTGGGTCGCGCTTGCGGTCGTCGCCGACCGAATCGCCGGCGGGTGCCACCTCGTCGATGCGTTGCCCGGACAGGGCACCGTAGGCCGGGTAGGACCGCACGTCGAAGTAGACGTCACCGTCGGCTGCATAGGCGTGGCCGAGCTCGATCAGCCGCTGCATCAGGCTGATCATCTCGGTGATGTGTCCCGTGGCCCGCGGCTCGATCGTCGGGGGCAGGCAGCCGAGGATGGCATAGCCGTCCCGGAACGCCTGCTCGAACAGCGCAGCGTGCGCCCACCACGGGCGCCCGGCTTCGGCCGACTTGGCAATGATCTTGTCGTCGATATCGGTGACGTTGCGCACCAGGGTGACGTCGTAGCCACGAAAGCTCAGCCAGCGGCGCAGGATGTCGAAGTTCAGCCCGGACCGCAGGTGGCCGATGTGCGGCGCACCCTGCACTGTCGCGCCGCAGACATAGATCGACGCCCGGCCGGCTTCCAGCGGAACGAAGTCCCGCACCGAACGGGTCGCGGTGTCATACAGCCTGAGCGTCACCCGGCAAGTCTAAGTGCCGCGGCGCCGCGACCCGTCCCGACGACAGCGGTCGCCACCGTAGCCGCCATGTCAGGACCGTGGCGGCGGCTCGCGCGGGCGACACTGACACCCGCCGCCGCGACGGGTGGCGCTAGGTTTCAGGAATGGATCATCGCCTTCGCCCCGAATCCATCGCCGTCGCCGCCGGCCGCCCGGAACCGGCCGCGGACGCGCCGGTGAACCCGCCCGTCGTGCTCGCCTCGACCTATCACCACGGCGGTCCGCGCGGTTATGCCCGGGCCGGCACCGAGACCAGCCTGGCCTTCGAGACGGCGCTGGGTGCGCTGGAGGGTGGCCGGACCGTCAGCTTCGGCTCGGGCATGGCGGCCACCGCCGCTGTGCTCGCCGGGCTGCCGGCCGGTGCGGTGCTGGTCATCCCCGACTCGTTCTACAACTACCACCGAACCTTCTTCGACAACGAGGTGACGCTCGGCCGGCTCGGCGAAGTGCGGGTGGTGCCGGTGACCGACACAGCCGCGGTGCGCGCCGCGTTGCCCGGGGCTGACCTGCTCTGGCTGGAGCTGCCGACGAATCCGCAATTGCGAGTCCCGGACCTGCCGGTGCTGGCTGCCGCCGCGCGCGAGGCCGGCGCACGGAGCGTCGTCGATGCCACCTTGGCGACCCCGCTGGGCATCCGGCCCCTCGAGCACGGCGTCGACGTGGTCATGCATTCGGCGACGAAGTGGATCGCCGGGCACAGCGACCTGCTGATGGGGGTGCTCTCGGTTGCCGACGATCAGCACTACGACCGACTGATGACACAGCGCAACCTGACCGGCGCGGTTCCCGGGGCGCTCGAGTCCTATCTCGCGTTGCGGGGCCTGCGCACCCTCGCAGTCCGGCTGGAGCGTTGCTGCGCGAACGCAGCGGTGCTGGCGCAGCGGCTGCGGGAGCACCCGGCGGTTGCGCGGGTCGACTACCTCGGCTTCACCGATCACCCGGATGCCGAGCGGATCGGCAGCCTGCTCGCTCATCGTGGCGCGGTGGTGTCCTTCGCCCTCCACTCGGTCCAGGCCGCGGACGCGGTCTGCCGACGGGTAGGCCTGATCACGCACGCCACCAGCCTGGGCGGCGTCGAGACGTTGATGGAGCGTCGTGGCAGCTATCCCGGAGAGCAGGCACAGGGCACCCCGGCGGAGCTGATCCGGCTGTCGGTGGGCATCGAGCACGTCGAGGATCTGTGGGCCGACCTGAGTCAGGCCCTCGACGGCTGACGCCGGCCTGGCCCGGTCAGCGCGCGATCAATGCGGTCGCGATCGCCGCGATGCCCTCGCCACGCCCGGTCAGGCCGAGGCCGTCGGTGGTGGTGGCGGCCAGCGTGACCGGCGCACCGACCGCGTCCGACAGCAGCGCCTCGGCATCCAGGCGGCGCGGCCCGAGCTTGGGACGGTTGCCGATGAGCTGGACGGCGACGTTGCCGATCGTCCAGTCCGCCCGGACCAGCCGGCTGACGACTTCGGCCAGCAGCTCCACCCCGCTCGCTCCCGCCCATTCCGGGCGGTCGGTACCGAACACCGCGCCCAGGTCGCCGAGGCCCGCCGCCGACAGCAGCGCGTCCGCCGCGGCGTGGCAGACCACGTCGCCGTCGGAGTGCCCGGCGCAGCCGGCCACGTTGGGCCAGAACAAGCCGGCTATCCAGCATTCCCGACCGGCTTCGACGGGATGCACGTCCACCCCGATCCCGGTGCGCGGCAGCATCATCGGCCGTGCACCAGCAGTTCGGCGATGCGCAGGTCGTGTGGTGTGGTGATCTTGAAAGCCTCCTCGTCACCCGGCACCGTCAGCACCGTGACGCCGTGCAGCTCGACCACGCCGGCGTCGTCCGTGCTGGCCGCGACTCCCGCCGCCGCGTAAGCAGCGCGCAACACCTCGAGCCGGAAGCCCTGCGGGGTCTGCACCCGGCGCAGGCGGTCGCGGTGCACCGTGGCCGTCACCCGCGCCTGCTCGTCCACCTGCTTGACGGTGTCGATCATGGGCAGCACCGGCACCACCGCAGTCGCACCGGCCAGCAGTGCATCGATGACGTTGCTGAGCACCCGGGCCGGAACCAGTGGCCGGGCGGCGTCGTGCACCAGCACCAGCTCGGCCTGCTCGGACACGGCGGACAATCCTCGCTGCACCGAGTCTGCCCGGGTGCTGCCACCCGGTACCACTCGTACGCCGGTGGCGCGTGCCAGCGATTCGGCCAGGTCGGGCGGTGCGACCACCACCACCTCGGCCACGCGGGGGTGCTGCAGGAAGACCGCCAGGGCCGTGTCCAGGATGGTGCTGCCGCCCAGCCGGACCATGGCCTTCGGCTGACCGGCACCCAGCCGATCGCCGGAGCCGGCAGCAACGACAACGGCGGCAACGCTCACAGGTGAACGTTACCGCCGTGACTGTCGTGGCGACGCGAGGTTGCTACGCGACCGCCTCTGCCAGCACCTCGTCGAGCACCAGCTCGGCCTTGTCCTCGTTGGTTCCTTCGGCCAATGCCAGCTCGCTCACCAGGATCTGGCGGGCCTTGGCCAGCATGCGCTTCTCGCCTGCGGACAGGCCGCGATCCTTCTCGCGCCGCCACAGGTCGCGGACCACCTCGGCGACCTTGTTGACGTCACCCGAAGCGAGCTTCTCGCCATTCGCCTTGTACCGGCGCGACCAGTTGGTCGGCTCCTCGGTGTGCGGGGCGCGCAGCACCTCGAACACCCGGTCCAGACCTTCCTGGCCCACTACGTCACGCACCCCGACGATCTCGGCGTTGTCGGCCGGGACCCGAACGGTCAGATCACCCTGCTGGACCTTGAGAACCAGGTAGGTCTTCTCTTCGCCCTTGATTATGCGCGTCTCAATTGCCTCGATTTTGGCAGCGCCATGATGCGGATATACAACGGTTTCGCCGACCTCAAAAGTCATAGAGGCAACCCCTTTCGGTCTGTTAAGGGTAACACGTGAGAGCGACACGCCCATCGGTTCGATCCGATGAATTGGGGCCTGCAGTGTGGTAAAGGCACGATCAACAGTCCTCGGCGGCACCCTCGACCTCGGCCTCAGCCCCGCCCTCGCTAGGCTGTGGCCGGAGAGGACCATCTCACCAGCGGACCACCTGCGGGACGCCCACCGCTCATCCGGCCGGGCCCACCGCGCGTAGCAGAAGCACGTAGCGACGTGTCTTGTGATGAGGAGCAGCGAACCGTGTCGAAGCAGCTGCCGGGCCAAGCCGGGCCAATCCGTCGACTCACCGCCGTGGCCGCCACCGCCGCAGCCGCCGTGCTGCTGCTGGCTGCGTGTGGCGCCGGGCAGGACGCTCAGACGGTGAACCAGCGGCCGCCGATCGACGGGGCCTCGGCCACCGCCGGCGACGTGTCCATCCGGACCGCGGCCATCGTCTCCGGCTCAGGTGGCGACTCCTACGCCCAGGGTGGCAGCGCGCTGCTGCAGCTGGTCATCGTCAACACCGGCTCGCAGGAAGTCACGCTGACCGGGGTGTCGACCTCGGCAGCCGCCAGCACCGTGCTCAGTTCGGCCGGCGTGCCGCAAGGTGGCTCGAACTCGGCCGCTGCGTCCGGCTCGTCCTCGCCGAGCGACTCGTCGTCGGCCTCCGGTTCGGCCTCCCCGTCCACCTCGGGTTCGCCGTCCGGATCGGCTTCGCTGTCCGGCTCCGCACCGGCCACCTCGAACTCGAGCGGCTCCGCGGCCTCGGCCAGCACGCCGATCAAGATCGCGGCCGGCCAATCGGTGCAGATCGGTTTCAGCGTCGTCGGGCCGAACATCCTGCTGCAGGGCCTGACCGCTCCGCTGTACCCGGCCCAGTCAGTTCCGGTCACCTTCACCTTCAGCACCGGCTCCGGTGCGGGCGCGGGCAGCCAGACGATCCAGTCGGACCTGCCGGTCCAGCTGAGCTCGAACCCGCCCTCGGCGCCCGTGATCAGCGACGCCACCCAGCCGGTGGAGAACGGCAACTGACGCTGCCGGTGCGGCATCCGGCTTTTGTCGTAGGCCACCCGTAGCGTCTGGTTTCGTGACCAGATCATCCGGCTCGAACGGCTCCAGCGGCGGGACGGGCGGCAGGGGCAGGCGCGCCAGCACGTCCTACGCCTGCACCGAGTGCGGGATGACCGCCATCCGCTGGGTCGGCCGCTGTCCGGAGTGCCAGGCCTGGGGCACCATGGCCGAAGAGGGCGTAAGGGCTGCCGCGCTGAGCCTGCCCGCACCGGTTGCCCCGCGGGTCGCCGCGCTGCCTATCAGCAGGCAGGACGCCACTGTCGCGCGGCCGCGGCCGACCGGCATCGGCGAGCTGGACCGGGTGCTCGGCGGCGGCCTGTTGCCGGGTGCCGTGCTGCTGCTGGCGGGCGAGCCGGGCGTCGGCAAGTCCACGCTGCTGCTGGAGGTCGCCAAGAATTTCGCGGCCATCACCGGCACCCCGGCCCTGATGGTGACCGGCGAGGAGTCCACCGCGCAGGTGCGCGCCCGCGCCGACCGCACCCACACCATGCACTCGGAGCTGTACCTGGCGGCCGAGAACGACCTCGGCGCAGTGCTCTCCCATCTCGACGAGGTCAAACCGGGCCTGCTCATTCTCGACTCCGTGCAGACGATCGCCAGCTCCACCGTCGACGGCGTCGTCGGCGGAGTGCCGCAGATCAGGGCGGTCACCGCCTCGATCAGCGCGGTCGCCAAGGAGCGCGGCATCGCCACCATCCTGGTCGGCCACGTCACCAAAGACGGCTCCATCGCCGGACCGCGGGTGCTCGAACACCTGGTCGACGTGGTGCTGTACTTCGAAGGCGACCGGCACTCCTCGCTGCGCCTGCTCCGCTCGATCAAGAATCGATACGGCGCGACCGACGAGGTCGGCTGCTTCGAGATGCACGAGGAAGGCATCGACGAGCTCCCGGACCCGTCCGGGTTGTTCGTCAGCAACCGCGACATCGCGGTACCGGGCACCTGCGTGACGGTGACCGTCACCGGCAGGCGGCCCATGCTTGCCGAGGTGCAGGCCCTGGTCGCCCCCAGCAGCAACGGCGGCAGCGGCCGGCGCTCGTTCACCGACGTCGACTCCTCGCGCGCGAACATGCTGCTCGCGGTATTGAGCCGGCACGCGACCATGCGGCTGGATGGCCTCGAGGTGTACGCCGCAAGCGTAGGCGGCATCAAGCTGAGCGAGCCGGCGGTGGATCTGGCGGTGCTGCTGGCGATGGCGTCGGCGGTGAAGATGTCGGCGCTGCCGCCGACGCTGTGCGCCATCGGCGAAGTATCGCTGTCCGGTGACATCCGCCGTGTCTCCAGCGTGCAGCGACGGCTGTCCGAGGCCGGCCGGCTGGGCTTTCGCAAGGCGCTGATCCCGGCCGGCTCGCAGTGGTCGCACGTGGCCGGCATCCAGGTGGTGGAGGTTCCTACCGTCGCTACCGCTTGGGAGCTGGTGTCCCAGCTCGGACGGGACTTCGCCGGCCTTACCTAGACTTGTACGGTGCCCTACGCGCGCCGCCGGTGAAGGCGGCCGACAGAGCGCTGTCGCGATAGTTTGGTGCCAAGGCAGACTGTTGGTCGACAACCGGCGACTACTCGAGGTATTGGACGACAGTGAAGGCATCCAAGGGGGGTGAGTCGATGGCAGCCAACGACCGCGACGAGACGTTGCGCTCGGTGCTGGCCGCACTCGCTCCTGGCACCGACCTGCGGGACGGACTCGAGCGCATCCTGCGTGGCAACACCGGCGCGCTCATCGTGCTCGGCTATGACAAGACGGTGGAGAGCATCTGCACCGGTGGCTTTCCGCTCGACGTCGAGTTCTCCGCCACCCAGCTGCGGGAGCTGGCCAAGATGGACGGCGCGGTGGTGCTGACCACCGACAAGAGCCGGATGATCCGTGCGGCCACCCACCTGATGCCCGACCCGCAGATTCCCACCGAGGAATCGGGCACCCGGCACCGCACCGCGCAGCGTGTCGCCCAGCAGACCGGCTTCCCGGTCATCTCGGTGTCCCAGTCGATGAAGATCATCAGCCTGTATCTGGGCAATCGCCGGCACGTGCTGGAGAACTCCACCTCCCTGCTGTCGCGGGCGAACCAGGCAGTGGCGACTCTGGAGCGGTACAAGGCACGGCTGGACGAGGTCTCTCAAACCCTGTCGGCGCTGGAGATCGAGGACCTGGTCACCGTCCGGGACGCGGCCTCGGTCTCGCAGCGGCTGGAGATGGTGAGCCGGATCGCGGACGAGATCGTCGGTTACGGCGCAGAACTGGGCACCGACGGCCGATTGCTGTCCCTTCAGCTGGACGAGCTGATGGCCGGCGTCGAGGCCGACCGGGAACTGATCGTGCGGGATTACCTGCCTTCCGGCCGACGCAGCCGAACCCCGGAGCAGGCACTGTCGGAGCTGTCTGAGCTGAGCGCAGCCGAGCTGCTCGACCTGACCATCGTGGCCAAGGCACTCGGCCATCCCGGCACTCCGGAGACGTTGGAACAGTCGATCAGCCCGCGCGGCTACCGGCTGCTGTCCCGGGTGCCCCGGCTTCCGAGCACCGTGCTGGACCGCATCGTCGACCACTTCGGCAACCTGCAAAAGGTCCTCGCCGCCACCGTCGACGAGCTGCAGACGGTGGAGGGGGTCGGCGATGCCCGGGCTCGCACCATCCGCGAGGCGCTGTCCCGGCTGGCCGATGCCTCGATCATCGAGCGCTACTCCTGAGCTGGCCCGCTCGGACCGGGCGGGGCGTCAGAAGCGGGCGATCAACCTCGAGGCGTCCGAGCTGACATCCAGCCGTACCTGCCCGGTGCCGGAATCGACGACCCGGGCCGACAGCGTCCACTGATGCCAGTACAGCTCCGCGCTCTTGGGACAGCGCAGCAGCAGCTCGTGCTCGCCCGCGCTCAGCGCGAAGCTGGCGGTGCGACGCGGTGTCGGCGCCAGGTCGTAGTGCAGGCTCGGGGCCGCCCCAGTCACGTCGGTCTCGATCGGCTGCCCGTCGAGCAGCACCGTCAGCTCGGGGCTGCTGGCAACGTACTCGAGCGCGACCTGGCAGTCCTCGGCCGCGGTCAGCCGGGTGCGGGCGTGCACCACGACGTCGGTGAGCGGCATCGGCCCCCACTGATCCGGCACCTCGAAAGCCTGGGTGAGCTCGGAGAAGTCGGGATCGGTCGGGTCGGCCTCGTACAACCGCCAGTCACGGACGCCGGGTTCGGCCGGGCGCTGCGCGGACCGGTCCTCGTCGATGAGCGCCACCGCCCAGGAGGTCACGTCCGGTGAGAGCACCTGGCTGTCGAACCGTTGCCGCACCCGTTCCGGGCCCCAGGGCGCGTGCCAGTCAGCAGTGACCTCGACCGACCAGCGGGTCGGCGTCCGGGATCCGTCCCAGCCGCACGGCGCCTCCAGCACCAGGCCACCGTCCGGCACCTCGATCGGCTCGACCGGAAAGCGTTCCACGTCGATGCCGCGGTGCACCGTCCACTCGCAGGAGACCCGGGCTGCCTCGCCGGCGGCCTTGCCCACGACAAGCCGCCCCAGCACGTTGGCTGCCTCGTCCGGAGCCGTGTGCTCCTGCACGTGGATCGCCGGACCGCCCAACCGGGCGATGGCAGCGGCGCGTCCGAAGTGGTCCGCGGCCACCTCGCTCACTGACGTAGTGCCGATCAGTCGGGCCAGGTCGGCGTCGCGCAACCGCGCGTTCAGCTCGGCGCCGAAGCTGAACAGCCGACCGGTGGCGGTCGCGGTCACCGTGGCCGGTCCCGGACGCCCGGCGAGGGTCACCACGGTCGCCGCACCATCTTGCTGCCAGTGCGTCCACGGCGCGCCGTCCACCAGCACCTCGGTCGCGGCCGACCCTTCGAACCGGACCGCCGCCACCGGGCCGTCGACCGACACCTCGCAGGAGCTGTCCGACGGGGTCCGCACGGAGGCTGCCAGCCAGCTGAAGCGCCCGTCCTCGTACGCCCGGCTGGCACCGTCGTCGGTGTAGACGCGGGCAGCGCCGTCCGCGCCACCGAACACCGACAGCGTCAGCAGTTCCGGCTGGGCCGAGGTGGTGGCGGCCACCGCCGCCAGCGGCAGCACCGTCCCGAGCCGGACGAACTGCGGGATCCGGTGGAGGTCGGCGAACTGGCGGACCCAGGCCGGACCGGTGAACCGCTCCAGCGTGGTGCGCTCCAGCCACTCCCCTGCCGGCAGCCAGACGTCCACCTGCGCCAGCCCGGTCTCCGGCGAGATCGGGGTCAGTACCGGCGCCAGCAGCAGGTCGTCGCCGAGCAGGTACTCGAAGCGGGCGGCGTAGGCGCTGTCCTCCCCCGGCGCCAGCCAGGACAGCGGCCGGATCGGCGCCCGGCCGGTGTCAGCAGCCGTCCGGGCAGCGGTGTACAGATAGGGAACGAGCTGGTACCGCTGCTCGAACGCCTCCCGTACGGCAGCCAGGATCGGCTCGCCGAACGCCCACGGCCGCCGGTCGGACGCCGGATCCTGGTTGGAATGCAGCCGCAGGATCGGCGAGTAGGCCCCGAACTGGACCCAGCGCAGGTACAGCTCCGGCTCATCCGGCCCGACGTGACCACCGATGTCGTGGCTCCACCAGCCGTAGCCGACGTTCGCGCCGGCCGCGGTATAGCGCGGCTGGAACTGCAGCGCCGCCCACCGGGCGAACGAGTCGCCGGAGAAGCCGATCGGGTACCGGTGGCTGCCCAGGCCGCCCCACCTACTGAACGTGATGGGGCGGGTGTCCGGGTGCCGGCCGAGGTCGGTGAAGTGCAGGTGGTTCAGCCAGGGAAGCGGGTCGATCGTGTCGTCGCCGAAGGTGCGGCCCTGCTGCCAGTCCATCCACCAGAAGTCGACCCCCTCGTCCTCCAGGGGGTGGTGCAGCAACTCGAAGTAGTGCTGCATGAACTGAGGATCGCCCACCCGGAACGGCACCGCAGCACCGTCGGACAGCTGCATGGCCTTGGCGAAGTCCGGGTACGCGGCCTCGAAGGGCTGCACGCCGAGCGCCGGGTGCAGGTTCAGCGTGTCATGCATGCCCCGCTCGTGCAGCCAGCCGAGGAAGGCTGCCGGATCGGGGAACAGCTCCTTGTTCCAGGTGTAGCCGGTCCAGGAATCGGGCAGGTGCCAGTCCATGTCGATCACCAGCACGTCCAGCGGCAGCCGGCGCTCGGCGAACTCGGTGACCAGCGCGCGCAGCTCCTCGTCGCGGTAGGGCCAGTACCGCGACCACCAGGCGCCGAGCATCCAGCGCGGGATGAGCGGCACGCTGCCGCCGAAGCGGGTGTAATCACGCACCGCGGCCGGGTAATCGTGGCCGTAGCCGAAGAAGTACCAGTCCAGCCGGTCGTCGGCTGGCCGGCCGAGCGCCCAGCCCTGCTCGTCGAACAGCATGGACGCCCCGTCGTCGTGCAGCGCCCAACCGGCCCGGGAGACCAGGCCCGGTTCCAGGCTCGCGCCACCGCGACAGTTGTCCACCGTCCGGCGCGCGCCCCCGAGGTTCAGTCGGTCCCGCTGCCCGGGTGCCCACACCGTGCCGGGCAGCGAGCGCAGCTCGATGCTCAGGTTGTCGACCGTGAACGGCCGGCCGGTCGCCTGGTAGCGCAGCACCAGCGCACCGGTGTCGAGCACCGTGAGGTCGCCGTCCTGGCTGACGGTGAAGTCCGGCACGCTCGAGCGTCGCACCGGAAACGCGTAGGAGCCGCGGTCCTCGAACTGGCCGTCGGGTGCCCACTCCAGCCGTAACAGCCGATCGGTCAGCACGGTGAAGCGGGCCGGCCCGCGCACCACGACGGCTGCCGGATCGGCGACCGGATCGACCTTCGCGCCGACCCGCCGGACGAACTCTGGCGTGCTCTCGGGCACAGCTTCCCCTTTCCGGGCAGTCGTGTTCAGCATCGGTCTCAGCGTTGCAGCAACGGCACCAGGAGCTCGTCCTCGGTGGTCGAACCGTGCTGACCGACCAGCTGCGACAGCCGCTTCTCGGCGCGGCCCCGCACGATGGCGCCGCGGCCGGTGGCCAGCACGATCAGATCCCCGATCCGTTCCCGGACCTGCGGCGACACTGTGGGACCGAACCAACCGGCGTCGATCACCTGCTCGCGCGTCCAGACCTCGAATTGCGGACCGAGCCGCTCGAGCCAGGTCTGCCGGACGCGCGCCAGATCTGCCGGATCCGCGTGCAGGTAGCGGGCCCTCGCCTCACCGGCGATCAGGCGCACCCCGTGGGAAAGCGCGGGTTCCGCGTCGTAGTCGACGGTGTCCTGTGGCAGCACGTCGACCATCCCGTGATCTGCGGTGATCAGCAGCCTGGTCCGGTGCGGCAACCGGGCGGCCAGCAGTTCCACGGTGCGATCGATGAGCCCCAGCTGCACCCGCCAGGCGTCCGAGCCGACCCCGTTGCCATGACCGACCAGGTCGAGCTCGCTGAGGTAGCAGTAGGTCAGGTTGGGTTGCGGCCCGGCAGCCGCAACGGCGACCTCCGCTGCCATCTCGGCAGGTGTCAGCACGCCGACGTAGCGGCCCCCACGCAGTACCGCTCGGGTCAGTCCGCTGCCCTCGAACGCCCGCGCGGACACCACGCAGACCTCGATGCCCGCGGCCTGAGCACGTTGTAACGCGGTCGGCCGAGGCTGCAACTGCTCCGGCGACACCGTCTCGAGCAGGTTGTTGCCGGAGTAGGCACCCTGCCAGCTCAGCCAGCCGATCGGTTCGCTCAGCTCCGGCAACCGGGAGGTATAGCTGGTGAGACCGTGCTCGCCCGGCGGCAGGCCGGTGCCGAGAGAGGCGATGCTGGCCGCGGTCGTGGTCGGAAAGCCCGCGGTCAGGCTGCGACCGGCCAGCCCGGACAGGAACGGCGCCTGGTCCGGATGCGCGCGCAGCAGGTTCCAGCCGAGCCCGTCGACCAGCAGCACCACGGCGCTGGTGCACGGATCCAGCGCCAGCGGGTTCGGTTCCGCGGCGACGCCCAGCGAGGCGAGCACGGACGGCAACAGGTCGGACAGGCTCGCGTCGCCGTAGCGGACGAGGCCGGGTTCGGGCGCAGTCATCGCCTCGACTGTAAACGCATCCGCCCGCCCTGGTGGGACCGGCCGACGCGCATGCCGGTGCCGCCCGTGCATGCCGGTGGCGCGGTGCGTCAGCCGGCCAGGGTGAACGTGGTCGTCTTGCCCTCGTGGCCGGCGAGCAGCGCATGCAAGGTGTACGTGCCGGCGCCGACCCGGGTCCGCGTCCCGGCGCAGCCCGGTTGCGAGGACAAGCCGGTCCATTCCATCTCCCGGCGGATCGGCTGGCCCACCGGCAGCGTCGCCTTCGACACGCCGGGCGCGATGGCGCAGTCGTGGCTGCCCCACACCCGCGCACTGCCGTTGTAGACGCGCAACTCGATCTGGCTGTCGGCCAGGTCCTGCACGCAGGGAGCGGGACCGGTATTCGTCACGACGATCGCGACCACCGGTTTGGCCTGCGCCGGATAACTCGGCGCGCTCGTCGAGGCGGCGATCGACAGCTGGGGCGCCGTGCATGGCTGCGGCACGGCGGCCGCCGTCGACCTGGCCCGGGTGGGACTGCCGGAGCTGGCCGTCGGGCTCGGCGGAGTCACCGTGGTGGACGGGCTCAGCTGGCCCGTCGGCGTGAAGTCGGCGCCGGCCGTCGGCTTGCCACCGCCGCCGCGGAAGAACACGGCATAGACCGTGAGCACGACGAGCAGGATGAGGGCAAGCAGCATCGCCCGCCGGAACCAATAGACCGACGGGGGACGACTGCCGACCGGGTGCAACATCTGCCCGCAAACCTAGTGGAGCGGTGCCGGCACCGGATGGAGGCGCGTCCGGCCGCATGCCAGGATCGACGGCAAGATGGACACTCCCCCGCTGCAGCAGCAGCCGCTGCCGGCCGAGCCGCTGCTGGCCTGGTTCACCGCGCAAGCACGCGACCTGCCGTGGCGCCAGCCGGGCATCCCAGCCTGGTCTGTGCTGGTCAGCGAGGTGATGTTGCAGCAGACTCCGGTGGCGCGGGTGCTGCCGGCCTACCGCGCCTGGCTGCAGCGCTGGCCCTCGCCCGCGGCGCTGGCCGCCGCAGCGCCCGGCGAAGCGGTGCGGATGTGGGGCAAGCTCGGCTACCCCCGCCGTGCGCTGCGGTTGCACTCGTGCGCGCTCGCCGTGGTGGAGCGCTTCGACGGTGTGGTGCCCGACGAGCTGGAGGCGTTGCTCGGCCTGCCCGGTGTCGGCGAGTACACCGCACGCGCGGTCCTCGCCTTCGCCTTCGGCCGGCGCGCTCCGGTGGTGGACATCAACGTGCGACGGGTGCTTGCTCGGGCCGTGTCGGGGGACGGGCAGTGTGGGCCGCCCTCGACCCGACGAGACCTGGCGCTGATGGAGTCGGTGCTGCCCGAATCGGACCCGATCGCCGCCCGCTTCTGCGCCGCGGTGATGGAGCTGGGTGCGGTGGTGTGCACCGCCGCCACGCCCCGCTGCGCGGCCTGCCCGGTCGCCGCGGCCTGCAGCTGGCGCTCGGCCGGCTATCCCGCCTACACCGGGCCGCTGGCTCGGTCGCAGAAGTTCTCCGGCACCGACCGCCAGGTGCGCGGCCGGCTGCTGGATGTGCTGCGTGCGTCGCCGGGGCCGGTCCCGGCCGCCGCCCTCGACATCGACTGGCCAGACGCGGCGCAGCTGCAAAGAGCGCTCGACTCGCTCGTAGTGGACGGCCTGGTGGACCCGCTGCCGGACGGGCGCTTCAGCCTGCCTGCCTGATCCGGCACAGCCCGCCGCCCGGCGCTGTCCCGCGGCGGCATTCCGGTGTACCTTCCATGGTGCACATCGTGGGAATAACGTCTCATTATATGGGAAGCGAGCAGGACATGGGGAAGACGCTGGCCGAGAAGGTGTGGGATGCGCACGTGGTCCGCCGGGCCGACGGCGAGCCCGACCTGCTCTACATCGACCTCCACCTCGTACACGAGGTGACCAGCCCGCAAGCCTTCGAGGGCCTGCGCCTGGCGGGGCGGCAGGTGCGCCGGCCGGATCGCACCATCGCCACCGAAGACCACAACACGCCGACCACCGTCACCGGCCGCAGCCTCGACCTGATCGCGGACCCGATCTCCCGCCTGCAATTGGAGACGCTGCGCAAGAACTGCGCCGACTTCGGGATCCGATTGCATTCACTGGGCGATCCGGATCAGGGCATCGTCCACGTGATCGGCCCGCAGCTCGGGTTGACGCAGCCTGGCATGACGATCGTCTGCGGCGATTCGCACACCTCGACCCACGGCGCGTTCGGTGCGCTGGCCTTCGGCATCGGCACCAGCCAGGTGGAGCACGTGCTCGCCACCCAGACGCTGCCGATGCCGCGGCCGAAGACGATGGCGGTCACCGTCGAGGGTTCGCTTCCGGACGGCGTCAGCCCGAAGGATCTGATCCTGGCGATCATCGCGCAGATCGGCACCGGCGGCGGCCAAGGCTACGTCATCGAGTACCGCGGCCAGGCGGTGCGCGAGATGAGCATGGAGGGCCGGCTGACCATGTGCAACATGTCGATCGAAGCCGGCGCGCGGGCCGGGCTGATCGCGCCGGACGAGACCACCTTCGCCTACCTGGCCGACCGGCCGGAGTCGCCGAAGGGCGCCCAGTGGCAGGCCGCGGTGGAGTACTGGCGGACGCTGTTCACCGACGAGGACGCGACCTTCGACCATGAGGTGACGATCGAGGCGAGCACGTTGACCCCGTTCGTCACCTGGGGCACCAACCCGGGGCAGGGTGCGCCGATCGGCAGCCGGGTGCCGGATCCCAAGTCGTTCACCAGCGTCGATGAGCGCAGCGCGGCTGAGCGGGCGCTGTCCTACATGGGTTTGCAGCCGGGCACGCCGCTGCGCGAGATCGAGATCGACACCGTCTTCGTCGGCTCGTGCACCAACGGCAGGATCGAGGACCTGCGCGCTGCCGCGGCGGTGCTCCAGGGCCGCACGGTGGCCGATCGGGTCACCATGCTGGTGGTGCCGGGCTCGGCGCAGGTGCGGGCGCAGGCCGAGGCGGAGGGGCTGGACCGGGTCTTTCTGGACGCCGGCGCCCAGTGGCGCGGTGCGGGCTGCTCGATGTGCCTGGGCATGAACCCGGACAAGGTTGCCGCCGGCCACCGCAGCGCCTCGACCTCCAACCGCAACTTCGAGGGCCGGCAGGGCAAGGGCGCCCGCACTCACCTGGTTTCTCCGGCGGTGGCGGCCGCGACCGCGGTGACCGGGACACTGACCGCACCGGCCGACCTCTAGCGCCGACCCATCCGGGTGCGCCGACCACCTCGAAAGGCCGGCCTCCCGCACGGCTCAACCGCACGGCTCAACCGCACGAAAGGCAGCACGCGATGGATGCATTCACCACTCACACCGGACGGGGCCTGCCGCTGCGCCGGTCCAACGTCGACACCGACCAGATCATCCCGGCCGAGTTCCTCAAACGCATCACCCGCACCGGCTTCAAGGATGCGCTGTTCGCGAGCTGGCGGACCGATCCGGACTTCGTGCTCAACGACGAGCGGTTCGCCGGTGCCACCGTCCTGGTGGCGGGCAGCGACTTCGGCACCGGGTCCTCGCGCGAGCATGCAGTGTGGGCATTGCACGACTACGGCTTCTCGGTCGTGCTCTCGTCCCGTTTCGGCGACATCTTTCGCGGCAACTCGTTGAAGAACGGGCTGCTCACGGTGATTCTGGACGAGGACGTCATCGAGCAGTTGTGGAAGCTGATCGAGGCCGATCCGAGCCTGGAGATCACCGTCGATCTGGTGAACCTGCAGGTCCGCTTCGCCGGACAGGCGATCGGCTTCGAACTCGACGAGGCGATCCGGCAACGGCTGCTGGAAGGCGCCGACGACATCAGCATCACCCTGCGGCACGCCGAGGAAATCTCCGAATACGAGATGTCCGTCCCGGAGTTCAAACCGAACGTACTGGCCGGCTCAGCTTGACCGGCACTGCGGCCGATGGGAAGGTCGTGCATGTGCAGCGCCTGACGATTAGCTAGCGCGGCGCCCGAGGCTCATCGCCGAGACGGGGCGTCCGCGCGATTCCGGTTCCCGGCCCCAGCCATGGAGCAGCCTGCTGCTCCGCCGCTGACGGTGGCCATGACCAGTCAGCCGCTCGCCACACTCACCTCGGAGTTCCTCCCATGTTTCCGGTCAACCTCGATCTGCCCGTGTCCGCTGCCGATGTGGACGCCGCCGCGCAACGTCTCGCCTTCCTCGAGCCCACCCCCGTGCACCGTTCACAGCGGCTGTCCGAGCGCATGCGCGCCGACGTGTGGCTCAAGCGGGAGGACCAGCAACCGGTCCGGTCCTACAAGGTGAGAGGTGCGTCCAACCTCATCGCGCAGCTCTCGGACGAGGCGAGGGCCGCCGGCCTGGTCTGTGCCAGCGCCGGCAACCACGCCCAGGGCGTTGCCTACGCGTGCGCGACGCTGGACGTCAACGGCACCATCTTCGTGCCCAGGACCACGCCCCGGCAGAAGCTGAACCGGATCGCGGCAGTGGGCGGTGAGCACGTGCAGGTGCAGCTCGTCGGCGACAGCTATGACGACGCCGCGCGCGCCGCGGCCGAGTTCGCCGAGCGGACCGGGGCGAGCATGGTGCCTCCGTTCGACCACCCGCACACCGTCGCCGGGCAGGGGACGGTGGTACGGGAGGCGTTCACGCAGCTCGCTGAACTCGGCGTGACCCCGGATCTGGTCGTGGTACCGGTCGGTGGCGGTGGACTGCTCGCCGGGACCCTGGCATGGCTGTCCAGCGAGCACCCCCGGGTGCGCGTGGTGGGTGTGGAACCCGCGGGGGCGGCGAGCATGGCCGCAGCGCTCAAGGCTGGCGGGCCCGTCGAGCTGGACCAGCTGGACACGTTCACCGACGGGGCTGCGGTGCGCCGCGTCGGCACCCTACCCTTCGAGATCGCCCGCGCTGCCGGTGCGGAGGTGGTGGCGGCGGCCGAGGGCCGGATCTGCACGGAGATGCTCGAGTTCTACCAGGTGGACGGCATCATCGCCGAGCCCGCCGGCGCGCTGGCGGCCGCAGCCCTCCGGGACACCATCTTCGCCGCGCCCGGCAGCACCATCCTGTGCCTGCTGTCGGGCGGCAACAATGACGTCAGCCGCTACGCCGAGGTGATCGAGCGATCGCTGGTGCACGAGAGCCGCAAGCATTACTTCCTGGTCGACTTCCCGCAGGAGCCGGGAGCGCTGCGGCAGTTCCTGGACGAGGTGCTCGGGCCGGACGATGACATCACCCTCTTCGAGTACGTCAAGCGCAACAACCGCGAGACCGGCCCGGCACTGGTCGGCATCGAGCTGGGCCGCCCGGAGGACCTGAACCTGCTCATGGAGCGGATGAAGCAAGCGACGCCGAACATCCAACTGCTGCCGCCGGACAGCCCGATGGCCCGCTTCCTCGTCTGAGCCCGGCCACAGACGACCAGGGCCCCGCTCTGGAAGAAATCCGGAGGCGGGGCCCTGGTCGATCTAGGTGGCGTCGCAGACCGGCCAGCCATCAGGCGCGCCTGGCCGGTCGGGATCAGTCGATCAGTCCAAGCTCTGGCCCACGGCCGACTCGCTGGCCGGAGCCGCAGGAACCAGCACCTCAGCCTTCGCCTCGCCGCGGAAGGTGAACTGCTCCTTGCCGTCGACGTCCTCGGCGGTGTCGACGACCACGATGTGCCCGGCACCGAGCTCGCCGAACAGGATCTTCTCCGACAGCGTGTCCTCGATCTCGCGCTGGATCGTGCGCCGCAGCGGCCGGGCACCGAGCACCTGGTCGTAACCGCGCTTGGCCAGCAGGGCCTTGGCCGCCGGGGTGAGCTCCAGGCCCATGTCCTTGTTCCGCAGCTGGGTGTCCACCCGGGCCACCATCAGGTCGACGATCTCGACGATCTCTTCCTGCGACAGCTGGTGGAAGACCACGATGTCGTCGATGCGGTTCAGGAACTCGGGCCGGAAGTGCTGCTTGAGCTCGTCGTTGACCTTCTGCTTCATCCGGTCGTAGTTCGAGGTGGTGTCGTTCGAACCGGAGAAGCCGAGACCGCCGACGGACTTGGAGGCGTCCTTGGTGCCCAGGTTCGTGGTCAGGATCAGCACCGTGTTCTTGAAGTCCACGATGCGTCCCTGGCCATCGGTCAGCCGGCCGTCCTCCAACACCTGCAGCAGCGTGTTGAACACGTCCGGATGAGCCTTCTCGACCTCGTCGAACAGGACCACGCTGAAGGGCTTGCGCCGCACCTTCTCGGTCAGCTGGCCGCCCTCGTCGTAGCCGACGTAGCCGGGAGGCGCCCCGACGAGCCGCGACACGGTGTACCGGTCGTGGAACTCGGACATGTCGAGCTGGATGAGCGCGTCGTCGTCGCCGAACAGGAACTCCGCCAGCGTCTTGGCCAGCTCGGTCTTACCCACCCCGGACGGGCCGGCGAAGATGAACGAGCCACCGGGACGCTTGGGGTCCTTCAGGCCGGCTCGGGTGCGGCGGATTGCCTGCGAGACGGCACGGATGGCGTCCTGCTGACCGATCACCCGCCGGTGCAGCTCGTCCTCCATCCGCAGCAGCCGGGCGGTCTCCTCCTCGGTGAGCTTGAAGACCGGTATGCCCGTCCAGTTGGCCAGCACCTCGGCGATCTGCTCGTCGTCCACCTCGGCGACGACGTCGAGGTCGCCTGCCTTCCACTCCCGCTCCCGCTGCGCCTTCTCGTTCAGCAGGTTCTTCTCCCTGTCGCGCAACGACGCGGCTTTCTCGAAGTCCTGGGCGTCGATCGCCGATTCCTTGTCACGGCGGACATCGGCGATCCGGTCGTCGAACTCCCGCAGGTCCGGCGGCGCGGTCATCCGGCGGATCCGCATCCGCGAACCGGCCTCGTCGATCAGGTCGATGGCCTTGTCCGGCAGGAACCGGTCGGAGATGTAGCGGTCGGCCAGGCCGGCCGCGGCCACCAGAGCGGAATCTGTGATGGACACCCGGTGGTGCGCCTCGTACCGGTCCCGCAAGCCCTTCAGGATCTCGATCGTGTGCGCCACCGACGGCTCACCGACCTGCACCGGCTGGAACCGACGCTCCAGCGCCGCGTCCTTCTCCAGGTGCTTGCGGTACTCGTCCAGCGTCGTGGCACCAATGGTCTGCAGCTCGCCGCGGGCCAGCATCGGCTTCAGGATCGAGGCGGCGTCGATGGCACCCTCGGCGGCGCCTGCCCCGACCAGCGTGTGGATCTCGTCGATGAACATGATGATGTCGCCGCGGGTGCGAATCTCCTTCAGCACCTTCTTCAGGCGCTCTTCGAAGTCACCGCGGTAGCGGGAGCCGGCCACCAGCGAGCCCAGGTCCAGGGTGTAGAGCTGCTTGTCCTTCAGCGTCTCGGGCACCTCACCGCGCACGATCGCCTGGGCCAAGCCCTCGACGACGGCGGTCTTGCCGACGCCGGGCTCGCCGATCAGCACCGGGTTGTTCTTGGTGCGTCGCGACAGCACCTGCATCAGGCGCTCGATCTCCTTCTCCCGGCCAATGACCGGGTCGAGCTTGCCCTCCCGGGCCGCCTGGGTCAGGTTCCGGCCGAACTGGTCGAGCACCAGCGAGGTGGACGGGGCGCCCTCAGCGGACGTGCCACCGGCCGGCTCCTTCGACTGGTAGCCGTTGAGCAGCTGGATGACCTGCTGCCGCACCCGGTTGAGGTCGGCGCCGAGCTTCACCAGCACCTGGGCGGCGACGCCCTCACCCTCACGGATCAGGCCGAGCAGGATGTGCTCGGTCCCGATGTAGTTGTGGCCGAGCTGCAGCGCCTCGCGCAGTGACAGCTCGAGCACCTTCTTGGCCCGCGGGGTGAACGGGATGTGCCCGGACGGGGCCTGCTGGCCCTGCCCGATGATCTCCTCCACCTGCTGGCGGACGGCCTCGAGGGAGATGCCGAGCGACTCCATGGCCTTGGCGGCCACGCCTTCACCCTCGTGGATCAGGCCGAGCAGGATGTGCTCGGTCCCGATGTAGTTGTGGTTGAGCATCCGGGCCTCTTCCTGGGCCAGGACCACCACTCGCCGGGCGCGGTCGGTAAACCGTTCGAACATGTCGCTCACTCTCCTTACCGCTCGACGCCTCGCAGACCCGCCCAGCAGGCTCTGGCAGGTACTTCGGACCGGACGCCATGTCCGGATTCAATCCAGTGGGGATCGAACGCGTCGTGCTCCTACGACTCTAATCACTGCAACGACAAGACCGGTCCAGATCCACCCGACTCTGCTCTGGGCGAAACCGAACCGAAGCCATGCCGGTACCGGACCGGTGCGAGCGGGTGGAACCCGCCCCTCCAGCCAACCTCACGGCAGCTTGACATGAGTCACTGATGAGCGACAGGGCCCAACGGCCCTTCTCCGCACCACGCCGGCCGGGATCAGTTCGCCGCGTTGTAGGCCTCGAGGATGCTGCTCGGGATGCGGCCCCGCTCGGACACCTTGTGGCCGTTGTTGCGCGCCCACTCGCGTACCGCCTGCGTCTGCTCCCGGTCGATCCGGGCGTTGCCCCGAGCCGGACGGTTCGGCGAGCCGGTGCGCGCTCCGCCGCGCGCTGCCCGGCGGGCATGGCCGATATATGGCGCGAGCGCCTCGCGCAATGTGTTGGCATTCTCGGCGGACAGGTCGATCTCATATCCGGACCCGTCAAGGGCAAAGCTGACCGTTTCGGTGGCGGTGCCACCGTCGAGGTCGTCGACGAGCAGGACCTGGATCTTCTGTGCCATGGTGCGTCCAATCTGGTGAATGGGGGTCGCGCATTGAGGCGCGCTCAACATTAAACCGTGCCGGCGCGATGTTGGCGAGTTGAACTGCTGAAGCCCGGCGGTTCTATGCGAATCCAAAGGCCCGGGCGGGCAATTACGTCAGCGGCTTGAGCAGCGGGAAAAGGATCGTCTCCCGAATTCCGCGACCGGTGAACAAGCCGAGCAGCCGGTCCACGCCCAGCCCCATGCCGCCGGCCGGCGGCTGGCCGTATTCCTGGGCGACCAGGAATTCCTCGTCCAGTTCCATCGCCTCGGGGTCACCCGCGGCCGCGGCCAGCGATTGCGCGGTCAGCAGCCGACGCTGTTCGACCGGATCGGCCAGTTCGGTGTAACCCGGCGCGATCTCAACCCCGCCGATGATCAGGTCCCAGGCCTCGGCCAGCCTGGGGTCGGTGCGGTGGGCGCGCGCCAGTGGCCGGACCGAACGGGGGTAATCACAGACGAAGGTCGGCTGGATAAGCGTGTGCTCGATGAGCTTCTCGTAGATTTCGAGCACAATCTCACCGGCGTCCCACTCGGGCTTCAGCGCGACATTTCGCGCCACCGCCAGGGACCGCAGTCTGGAAGTGTCGGTGTCCGGCGTGATGTCGGTGTCGAGTTCGCCGGAAACCAAATCGTAGATCGATGCCCACCGCCACTGCGCGCTCAGGTCGATTTCGATGCCGGCGCCGGTGCGGGGCGTTTCCACACCGACCGCGCGCGCCGCGTCACAGATCAGCGCACGGGTCCAGTCGGCAACGGTGTGGTAATCGCCGTACGCCTCATAAGCCTCGAGCATGGTGAATTCGGCAGAATGCGTCGAGTCGATTCCCTCGTTGCGGAACGTCTTGCCGATCTCGAAGACGCGGTCGATTCCACCGATCAGTGCGCGTTTGAGGTAGAGCTCGGTGGCAATGCGCAGTGACATCGGTTGGTCGAAAGCATTCAGATGGGTGTGAAATGGCCGCGCCGCCGCACCACCGTGCACCGATTGCAGGATCGGCGTCTCGACTTCGACAAATCCCATCCCGTTCAGGCTGGCCCGCAACGAGGCCAGCACCTGCGCCCGCATCAACACCATCCGCCGCGCCTCGGGCCGGACGATGAGATCCACGTAGCGCTGCCGGACCCGGCTTTCCTCGCTCATCGCGCGATGCGCCACCGGCAGCGGTCGCAGCGCCTTGGCCGTCATCCGCCAGGAGTCGGCCAGCACCGACAGCTCGCCGCGCCGGGAGGCGATCACCTCGCCGGTGACCTGAATCTGGTCGCCCAGGTCGACATCCGCTTTGAAGTGAGCGAGCTCGTCGGCGCCCACGTTGGCTTGCGACAGCATCGCCTGCAGCTCCACGCCGCCCTCGCGCAGCGTGACGAAAGCCAGCTTGCCGGCGTCGCGGACGAAGATGATCCGGCCGGTCACGCTGACCGTCTCGCCCGTCTCGGCACCGGCCGGCAGGTCCGGGTAGGCCGCGCGGATCTGCGCCAGGGTGTGGGTACGCCGGACCGCCACCGGGAAGGGCTGCCGGTCCGGATCGGCCAGCAGCCGGTCGTACTTCTCCCTGCGGATCCGCAGCTGCTCAGGCAGGTCGTCGTCGTCAGCGGGGGGCAGCTCGTCCGAGGTCACTCTGCAAACTCTATCGACGCGCGGCCGGCCGCCCGCAGCCCGCCACCGCCGCTGACGAATGTCATGGTCCAGTGCCCGAGGAATGCACTAGGCGTGATTTCCGGCATTGGCCAGAATCTCTGGCATGACCACGACACTGCACGGCGGGATCGAGCTCGCCGGACTGAGCAAGAGCTTCGGGTCGGTCGCTGCCGTCCGGGGCATCGACCTGAGCATCGCTCCGGGCGAGACGGTGGCCCTGCTCGGGCCCAACGGGGCGGGCAAGTCCACCACCATCGACATGCTGCTCGGCCTGCTGCCGCCGGATGCGGGCACCGCGCGGGTGTTCGGGAAGCCGGCGCGCGAGGCGGTCGCGGCGGGCCAGGTCAGCGCCATGCTGCAGACCGGTGCGCTGGTGCAGTACCTGACCGTCCGCGAGCTTGTCAGCATGATGGCCTCGCTGTACCCGAACCCGCTGCCGGTGGAGGAGGCGATGCGGACCGCGGGCGTGGCCGAACTGGCCGGCAAGCGGACGAACAAGCTGTCCGGCGGCCAGATCCAGCGGGTGCGGGCGGCGGTTGCGCTGGTCGCCAACCCAGAGCTCCTGGTGCTGGACGAGCCCACCGTCGCGATGGACGTCGAGGGCCGGCACCAGTTCTGGACCTTCATGCGCGAGGTCGCCGCGAGCGGCAAGACGGTGCTGTTCGCCACCCATTACCTGGAGGAGGCCGACAGCTACGCCGACCGCATCGTGTTGATGGCGCGCGGGCGGATCGTGGCCGACGGGCCGACCAACGAGATCAAGGCGACCGTCGGTCGCCGCACCATCCGGGCCGTGCTGCCCGGGGTGGACCCGGCGCTGCTGGCCGGGCTGCCCGGCGTGGTGACTGCCGAGGGCCGCGGCGAGGCGTTCGTGTTGAGCTGCACCGACTCGGACGCCGCCATCCGGGCACTGCTGGCCCGGTACCCGGCAACCCGCAACATCGAGATCAGCGGTGCCGGGCTGGAAGAGGCGTTCCTGGCGCTGACCGGCGAGGCGGAGCAGCCGATGGCCGGCCGGCCCGTACCCCCGACCGCCGCCACCGACGAAATGGAGCCGGCGCGATGAACGCCACCTACTACAAGTACGAGGTCCTGCGCATCTTCCGCAACCGGCAGACCTTCGTGTTCTCGCTGCTGCTGCCGACCCTGCTGTACCTGATCATCGCCGGCCAGAACCGGGACGGCAGCATCGCCGGCCTGTCCTGGCCGACCTACATGATGGCGGGCATGATCGCCTTCGGCGGCATGGGCGCCACGGTCAGCGGCGGCGCCCGGATCGCGGTCGAACGTGAGCTCGGCTGGACCCGCCAGCTGCGCATCTCGCCGCTGTCGCCGCGGGCCTACTTCCGCGGCAAGGTGCTGGGCTGCTACATCACCGCGGCCTGCACCATCGTCCTGCTCTACCTGGTGGGCGGCGCGCTCGGCGTCCGGATGCCGGCGCTGCGCTGGCTGGAGCTGACCGCGCTGATCCTGGTGTCACTCATCCCGTTCGCCGCCGTCGGCATCATGCTGGGACACCTGGTCCGCGCCGACGCGATGGGGCCCATCATGGGTGGCGGCATGTCGCTGCTGTCGCTGTTCGGCGGCGCGTTCGGCCCACTCGGCGGACAACACTCCGTCATCCAGCAGCTGGCCAAGTTCGTCCCGTCCTACTGGACGGTGCAGGCCGGTCACGTCGCCGTGGGCGGCAATGCCTGGGGGCTGCGCGGCTGGGTCACCGTGGCGGCCTGGTCGGCGCTGTTCGTATACGGTGCCGTCTGGGCGTATCGCCGGGACACCGGGCGAGCCTGAGCCGACCGGGCGAGGGAGCTGGCGTCATGAGCGAGTCGCAGCAGCGGCGCAAGCTGTCAGCCATCGAGATCGTCGGCGACACCACGTCCCGGGTGGACAACTGGCGCCAGCTCGTCTTTCCCGCGGTCTTCTTGATCTATCTGGTCCAGACGGGCGCGGGCGTGCTCAAGCACGCGCGCGGGGTGGGCGTGCTGATCGGGATGGCGCTGATCGCGGTGTTCTGCGCCTGCTACCTGAGCGCGATGGTGGTCGGCCGCAACAACAGCGCCCCGCGGTTGTTCTGGTGGCTGTACGTAGGCATGCTGGCCACCACCGCCGTGGAGACGGTGTTCGCCCGTGGTGATGCCTTCGTCATGCTGGTCTACGTCGCGGTGATGACGGTGGCCGCGCTCTGGTACCGCGGGCTGCCCGTCATCGCGCTCTACGCGGTGATCGCGGTGCTGGTACCGGACTGGCTCTGGCACGATCAGTCCGGTGGCTCCACCGCGGTGGCGATCGGCATCATCGCGCTGGCGATGTACGGCTTCTTCGCCGTGCTGCGCTCGAACGCCGCGCTGGCGGCCGCGCGCACCGAGGTGGCCCGGCTGGCCACCGAGAACGAGCGGGCCCGCATCGCGCGAGACCTGCACGACCTGCTGGGTCACTCGCTGACCACCATCTCGGTGAAAGCACAGCTGGCACACCGGTTGTCGGCTACCGATCCGGCACGGGCGGCCAGCGAGATCGCGGAGGTGGAGGAGTTGACCCGGCGCACCCTGACCGATGTCCGCGCCGCGGTCAGCGGCTACCGCGAGGTGACGCTGGGCAACGAGCTGGCCGCCGCGCGCGAGGTGCTGCGCGCGGCCGGCATCTCGGCCCGGCTCCCGGGCGCCA
>DATAKO010000176.1:0-10317 GCA_036261575.1 Jatrophihabitans sp. | reverse complement strand
AAGGAAGGCGTGTTCCGGCACCCGGTTTCCGGGCCGTTGATGCGCGGGATGAAGCACATCCCGGTCGACCGCGAGGCCGGCGCGGCCTCGTTCCGAGCTGCCGTGACCGCGCTCAAGCAGGGCGAGATCGTGGGCGTGTTTCCCGAGGCCACCATCTCGAGGTCGTTCGAGTTGAAAGAGTTCAAGAGCGGCACCGTCCGGATGGCCGCCTCCGCCGGCGTACCGATCCTGCCGACGGTCATCTGGGGGTCCCAGCGGGTCTGGACCAAGGACCACCCGAAGCGCCTGGGCCGCACCGGAATTCCGATCGTCATCGCCGTCGGCGCCCCCATCGCGGTCGCGCGCAAGGACGACTTCGACGCGGTCAACGAGCGGTTGAAGTCGGCCATGGCCGAGCTGCTCGATCAGGCCCAGCGCAGCTACCCGCAGCTGCAGGGGGCGGAGTTGAAGTTCGTGCCGGCCCGCCTCGGCGGAACCGCACCCACGCCCGAACAGGCTGCCCGTCTGGACGCCGAGGAGGCAGCCCGCCGGACGGCGGCAGGCGAGGCCGAGTAGCCGCGACCGACCGCCCGACAGCGGCACCGGCTAACCTCAAGCCAATGTATTACCTGCGTCGCGCCGTGCTACTGCTGGTGTTGGTGCTGACCCCGTTGTGCGGCGGTGTGCTCGCGATCGCTGTCGCGCCGGCGGTCCGGCTCCACGACGTCGGCCTGGACGGCCTGGATCTGGACATCCGGCTCCGGCTCGGCCAGGGCAGCACGGATATCGACTCGGCGCTCTTGGGTGGCCTGCGCACCAAGGCACCCGTGCTGCTCGGCAAGCCGGTCGGCTTCGACATCAGACCGAGCGACCTGAACCTCTCGCTCTTCGATGCCAAGGGCGCCCTGGACACGGCCACCATCGACGTCATCGGTCACCTGTTCTCCGATCCGAAGGCCCAGCGGGCCGAACGGGACCGGATTGTAGGCCAGGTGTTCCGCTACTACGGCAGCATCTTCTGCGTCACCGTGTACTTGCTGGCCAGCCTCGAACTGCTCGGCTACCTCTACCTCAAGCGGCGGAAGCTGCAGCTCGACCGACTGCCGATGCGCGCGCGGCCGCTGTTCCAGCGCGAGTCCACGGTGGTGCACTGGGTCGCCGGCGTGCTTGCCGCGGCACTGGTGTTGCCGGCGTTGTACGTGCTGTCACCGCTGACCAACCGCAGCAGCACGACCCAGCCGGACCCGCAGCTGTCGGGCACCTTCCTTTCCGGCTGGCAATTGACCGGGCCGTTCACCTACCTCATCCGGCAGGCCGCCACCAGCGTGGACTCCCTCGCCAAGAGCGAGCAGGTTTTCTACGACCAGGTCGCGAAGAATCGGGACCAGGCCTACCGCGACTACTACGGTTCGGACGGCTTGCCGCGCGACAGCGACTTCGTGCGCATCGTCGTGCTGGACGACCTGCAGGGCACCAGCGGCATGGCACGCACGGTCGCTGAGGCGGCGCAGAAGCTGCATGCCGACGCCATCCTCAACCTGGGCGACCTGACCGCGACCGGCACGCCTCAGGAGTCCTACCTGTCCTACCTGAATGGCTACACGGTGGGCGTGCTTGCGCAGTACGCCAAGACCATTCCGATCTACAGCTCGCTGGGCAGGCACGACACCCCGACGGTGGTCTCATATGCCAAGAAGCTGCACATCACCGTCGCCGACGGCGACCCGCACAAGGTTGCCGGGCTGCCGGCGATCGGCTCGAACAGCCCCTACATCGTCAACTTCGGGCAGGCCGCCCGGCTCAAGGATCCGGCCGTCACGACCGATTCGGTGGCGAGCGCGCTGCAGCAGAAGGCCTGCGCCGACAAGCCGATGCTGGTCTACGCCCATGACAAGGAGTTGCTGAACGGTGTGGTCGACAGCGGGTGCGTGCCGCTCGTGATCGGCGGGCACTCCTACGACGGCGAGCCGAGCAAGGACATCAGCACGCCCTCCGGTGTGGTGCGCAAGGTGATCCTGGGCAGCACCGGTGGTCACGGCGCGGGCGACGGCATCGGCGGGCTGACCACGCCGCGCAACAACGCACCGTTCCTGCTGCTGTCGATCGACCGCAAGACCGGCGAGGTACGGGTGGACACCACCACCGTGCATCCGGACGCGTCGGTGACCGTGTCGGGAACGAACCTGAGCCCGCTGACCGGTGACGAGCGCAAGCAGCTCGGCTAGCTGACCGGCTACTCCGACTATTCGACTATTCGACTATTCGACTTCGTCGACTCCTTCGCGGTGGGCGGAAAGTCGAGCATGCCGGTCTGCACCACATCCGCCGCGATATCGCGCAGCTTGCGGTGGGTGTGCTGGCTGGCCATCCGCAACAGGTCGAAAGCCTGATCCTGGGTCAGCGCGTGCCGGCTCATCAGCACGCCCATCGCCATCCCGATCTCACGGTTGGACTCCTGCGAACGGCGCAGGTTCGCCGCTTGCTCGTGCACCCGGGCGGTGGCTGCGGCGAGTGCGGCGTGGGTGGCGAAGATGCTGCCGGTCACGGCGGCGTTCTCGTCGAAGGCGTCGGGCTCGCGGGAGTAGAGGTTGAGCGATGCGACGGTCTCGTCCGTGGAGTCGATGTCGCCGAGGAACAGCCGCAGCCCGATCATGCTGTGCACCCCGCACTCCACCACGGCGCGCTTGCCGAAGTTCGGCCACCGCTGGTCATGCCCGAGATCGCCGGTGCGGAAGATCGTCTCGGCGAGGATGGCATCCACGCACGGCCCGGAGCGAAGCTCGTACTGGATCGCGTCGACCTGCTCCACGATCTCCTCGCTCGGAGCGACGGTGCGGAACTGTTCGCCACGCATGATGGTCAGGCCGGCGGCCTGCGCCCCGGGGACCGCGGTCAGCGCTGCCTGCACGATGGCCTCGAACGTCGCGGCCTCACCTTCGACGCTGCTCAGCCGTCGGGCTACCTCCGCGAACTGCTGCGCCAGGTACAACGGTGACACGGTGTCCTCCGGCGTGGGGTTATCCGGCACGTGGTTCCTTATCCTTCGATGACCAGCGCAGGGTCGGCCGTTGCACTGGGTGGTTGCCTGTCGTCGATCAAGGTTAGACGGTTCCGCTCGCCAGGAGAATGGCACCGATCGGGTCGCCGACCCGGCCGGCGACGGTCACGATAGGGTTGAGCGGGCAACGCCAGCACCCGTCATGGCCCGGACCCGGCCTTCGCGCGTTCTGCCCAAGGGCACGGAGGATTGCAGGTGAGCAGCAGCTTCGGCGATTACGACTTCGTGATCGTGGCCAACCGGCTTCCGGTTGATCGCGTCACCGAGGCTGACGGGCAGACCGGCTGGCGGCGCAGTCCGGGCGGCCTGGTCACCGCCCTGGAGCCGGTGATGCAACAGGCCGACGGCGCCTGGGTGGGCTGGTCCGGCAGCGCCGACTCCTTCGAACCCTTCGACGCAGACGGCATGCGGCTGGTCGCGCTCGGCCTGAGCGAGGAGGAAGTCCGCTACTACTACGAGGGATTCTCCAACGGAACGCTCTGGCCGCTGTATCACGACGTGATCGTGCCGCCGGAATTTCACCGGGCCTGGTGGGACGCCTACGTGCGGGTCAACCGGCGCTTCGCGGAGGCGGCAGCCGGCCAGGCGGCCGAGGGCGCGTTGGTCTGGGTGCAGGATTACCAGCTGCAACTGGTGCCGGGCATGTTGCGGGAGGCACGGCCCGACCTGCGGATCGGCTTCTTCAATCACATCCCGTTCCCCGGCTACGAGATCTATGCACAGCTGCCGTGGCGGCGACAGATCGTCGAGGGGTTGCTCGGTGCGGACCTGATCGGGCTGCAGCGGCAGAGCGACGCGACCAACTTCCTGCGAGCCTGCCGGCGGGCGGCCGGTCTCACCACCAAGGGCAGCACGGTGCGGGTGGGCGATCGCCTGGTGCGGGTGGGGGCTTTTCCCATCTCGATCGACTCCGCCGGTTTCGAGACCGTGGCGCGACGGCCGGAGGTGCGGGTCCGGGCCCGGGAGATCCGGGAGTCGCTCGGTAACCCCGAGGTGCTGCTGCTGGGGGTGGACCGGCTGGATTACACCAAGGGCATCGGCCACCGGCTCAAGGCCTACGGCGAGCTGCTGACAGACGGCCGGCTCACCACGCCTGAGGCCAAGCTGGTGCTCGTAGCCAGCCCCAGTCGGGAGCGGGTCGAGCAGTACCGCACCCTGCGCGACGAGGTCGAGGTGACCGTCGCCCGGATCAACGGCGAGTTCGGCGAGGTCGGCAGCGCTCCGGTGCATTACCTGCACCAGTCCTACCCGCCGGAGGAGATGGCGGCACTCTTCCTCGCCGCGGACGTGATGCTGGTGACCTCGCTCCGGGACGGGATGAATCTGGTCGCCAAGGAGTACGTCGCCTGCCGGTACGACGAGACCGGAGCGCTGGTGCTGAGCGAGTTCACCGGCGCGGCTGACGAGCTGACGGCCGCCTTCCTGATCAACCCGCACGACATTGCAGGGTTGAAGGACGCGATCGTGGCGGCGTCGACCGTGACGCCGGCCGAGGCGCGCCGCCGGATGCGTTCACTGCGCCGGCGGGTGAAGGAATTCGACATCCAGCACTGGGCCGAGTCGTTCCTGAGCGCGCTGGACCGGCACACCAGCGAACCGAGCTGACGGCCTGCTGCCGGGCAGGCGCTCGCCCCGGCGCGGCCGGTCAGGTTCCGCCGGTCGAGTCGGTGCCGCTCGAATGCGCGCCGTCCGAGCCGTCGCCCGGTGCGCCGAAGCGGCGCACGAACTCGGCCTCCAGCTCCGCCGTCCGGTCGGCGTGATTGCGCTGCTGATCGGCGGTGCCGTCCTGCGCGATGTCGTGCTGCTTGCCCTTCAGGTGCGCGAGATCATGGCGCAGTTGCTCATCGGAGAGCTGTGCTGCGGGAACTCCACTGGTCATGCTGCGGCCTCCGGCGCCGGGGAAAGGGCGGATCGGGCTGTCCGCCACGGCGGCGTATGCGCCACGGTACCCGGCATGGCCGGCATGCGGTGCGCCTCCGGCCGGGCCTCACACCAGGTCGAAGTGCGCGAGCTCGGCCTCGGTCATCAACCGTGACCGGATCAGGAAGCGCACGCCCTCCGGTGACTCGACCGAGAATCCGCTGCCACGGCCGGGCACAACGTCCACGGTCAGGTGGGTGTGCTTCCAGTACTCGTACTGCGACCGCGACATCCAGAACGGCACCGGACGGCCCAGCCCCTCGACGGCGAGGTCTGCCAGGTGCACGTCGGCATCGCCGGTCAGGAACTCGCCGTCCGGGTAGCACATCGGCGACGAACCGTCGCAGCACCCGCCGGACTGGTGGAACATCAGCGGACCGTGTCGAGCGGTGAGGCGACGGAGCAGGTCCGCCGCCGCACCGCTCAACTCGACCCGGCTGAGCTGGGTGGGCTCAGTGGTCTCGCTGGTCATGAGGTGACCGTAGCTCGCGATCTAGAAGAAGCCGAGAGCGTCGGGGGAGTAGCTGACCAGCAGGTTCTTGGTCTGCTGGTAGTGATCCAGCATCATCTTGTGGTTCTCCCGGCCGACGCCGGACTGCTTGTAGCCACCGAAGGCTGCGTGCGCGGGGTACTGGTGGTAGCAGTTCGTCCAGACCCGGCCGGCCTGGATCTCCTTGCCCGCCCGGAACGCCCGGGAGCCGTCGCGGCTCCAGACACCCGCACCCAGGCCGTACAGGGTGTCGTTGGCGATCTTGAGCGCGTCGGCCTCGTCGGTGAACTTGGTCAGCGAGAGGACGGGCCCGAAGATCTCCTCCTGGAAGATCCGCATGCCGTTGTGGCCCTCGAAGACCGTCGGATTCACGTAGTAGCCGCCGGACAGCTCACCGCCGAGATCGGCGCGATCGCCGCCGATCAGCACCTTGGCGCCCTCCTGCTTGCCGATGTCCAGGTAGGACATGATCTTCTCCAGCTGGTCGTTGGACGCCTGGGCGCCGATCATGGTCTCGGTGTCCAGCGGGTGCCCTTGCTTGATCGCCCGGACGCGCTCGATCGCATCGCCGACGAACTGGTCGAAGATGGACTCCTGCACCAGCGCCCGGGACGGGCAGGTACACACCTCGCCCTGGTTCAGCGCGAACATCGTGAAGCCTTCCAGCGCCTTGTTGTAGAAGGCGTCCTTGGCCGCCGCGACGTCCTCGAAGAAGATGTTCGGGCTCTTGCCGCCGAGTTCCAGGGTTACCGGAATCAGGTTCTGGCTGGCGTACTGGGAGATCAGGCGGCCGGTGGTGGTCTCGCCGGTGAACGCGATCTTGGCGATCCGGCTGGATGAGGCGAGCGGCTTGCCCGCCTCGACGCCGAAGCCGTTGACCACGTTCAACACGCCCGGCGGCAGCAGGTCGCCGATGACCTCCATCAGCTTCAGGATAGACCACGGCGTCTGCTCGGCGGGCTTGATCACCACGCAGTTGCCGGCGGCAAGCGCCGGGGCGAGTTTCCAGACCGCCATCAGGATCGGGAAGTTCCAGGGGATGATCTGGCCGACCACGCCCAGCGGCTCGTGGAAGTGATAGGCGATCGTGTCGTGGTCGATCTCGGAGATGCCGCCCTCCTGCGCCCGGACCGCGCCGGCGAAGTAGCGGAAGTGATCCACGGCGAGCGGCAGGTCGGCTGCCAGCGTCTCGCGGACGGCCTTGCCGTTCTCCCAGCACTCGGCGACCGCGAGCATCTCGAGGTTCTGCTCGATCCGGTCCGCGATCTTGTTCAGGATGTTGGCACGCTCCGTGGTCGAGGTGCGACCCCAGGCAAGCTTGGCGCCGTGGGCCGCGTCCAGCGCGAGCTCGACGTCCTCGGCGGTCGAGCGGGCCACCTCGGTGAACTCCTGACCCGTGACCGGGGTGATGTTGGCGAAGTATTCGCCCTTGCTCGGCGGCACGTATTCACCACCGATGTAGTTGTCGTAGCGGGATTCGAGGGTGACCGGGCTACCGTCCTGGCCCGGGGCTGCATACTTCGCCATGTGCCGTTCTCTCCCTAGGTCGGAGTGCGCGCTCACCCTGAGCGCGCCCGTGCCGAGCAAAGTAGGCGGCCGAAGGTTGCAACCACGTTGCAACGAGGTTGCGTGCCGCAACGTACCGGGACAGTGCCGGAGGAAGGCGTCAGCCGCGCAGTTCCGCATCCAGACGGCGCGCCTCGGCAACGGCCAGCGGACGCAAGGGTGAACCGGGCGGCAGCAGTGCCAGTTGGGCGCGCCACATTGGCAGGTCTTCGGCGCCCCAGCGGCTTCGCGTCCAGGCCACCAGCAGCTCGAGCCGGCCGGATCCGAGCACCGCCGCGCGCAGCTGCCGCTCCAGCTCGTTCCGTAGCCGGCGCACGCCGGGAGCGTCCGAGCCGGGTAGCAGCGGGCCTCGGTAATGGCGCACGGCAGCCGCGACATTACCCGTCGCCAGCTCGGCCGTGACTGCCGTCCAGTCGGTGTCCAGGTCTGCCAGTAGCCGGTAGGGCCGTGAGGCGAGCACATCCTTGCCGAGCAGGTTGCGCAGCCGTACCAGCTCCGCGCGCAGGGTGGACGACATCATCTCGCCCTCGTACAGCTCGATGGCGAGTTGCTCGCCGGACAGCCCCTCGGGGTAGTGCGAGAGGATCACCGCGATCTCACTGTGCCGCGGGCTCAATCGCACGGTCCGCTCGCCCAGGATGGCGACACAGTCCGGCCTGCCGAGGGCCTCCAGCCGCAGCACCGGCACCGGCGGCGCCTCGGGCGAGGGGGAGCGCAGCAGCCGGTTGGAGCGTTCCACCACGATGAGCCTGGCAAGCTCCGACTCGGCCATCCGGGCGGCTGCACGCACCATGGCGATGGTCTGGGGTGAGGCCATCTCGCTGCCGCCCGTGACGTCCACGATGCCGAGAATCGCACGGGTTTCCGGGTCGTGCACGGGGGCGGCCGCGCAACTCCAGCGCTGTACCGGCCGGGCGAAGTGTTCCGTCGCTCGCACCGTCACCGGGGCGTCCAGCCGCAGCGCGGTGCCGGGCGCATTCGTGCCGGCGTGGTCCTCGTCCCAGCGGGCGCCCGCCACGAAGTGAATCGCCTCGGCGCGGCGTAGCACCGGGGCCCGCCCACACACCCAGAGCAGCTGCCCCTCGGCGTCGGCGATCGCCATCAAACTGTCGCAGTCCTCGGCCGCGCGCCCCAGCACGTCGTAGAGCAGCGGGAATACGCGCGAGAGCGGGTGCGCCGCCCGGTAGTCGGCCAGCAGGTCGGCTGCGATGGTGATCGGTGCGGTGCCGCCCTCGGCGGCAACACCGGCAGCCACCGAGCGCACCCAGGATTCCGCTATCACGCTGCGTAACGAGGGCGGCCGGTCACCGGTGGCGAGGAAATCCTCGTGGGCGCGTGCCGCATCGCGCGGGCTGTGGTCTGCGGCAGCATCGGCCATGCGACCCAGTGAAACTCATGCCGGGATGCTTCGCCAGGGTCTGCCCGTCATTCCTGGCGAACCCTTCGGCAGGACGTGACCTGGCCTGCCCGTCACGGACTCTCGTGAACGATCCATGATCGACTCGGTGGCCTTACATCTACAACTGTTAGATACATACGCATGTAGGGCCAAAATGTGCACGAAAATATACCTACCGCGCGGTCGGCTATTTCGCGGCGAGACCCAAAAGCAGCCGGTCCAGCCCGAACGAAAAACGTGCCGGCAGGTCGGGTTTGGCGAGATCGCCCGCAGCGGCTCGAGTGAGCGGGAACCGCTGCGGATCAAGCTCGCTCAGCGTGATTTCCATCTGCTTGAGCGTCGAGCCGCGCTCGTCATTGGGCCGCAGGGTGACGTTGGACAGCGGCGCGGTCTCGTGCAGCACGAAGCCCTGGACGTAGACCAGCAGGTCGTAGCCGGCGTGCACCGCAGTCCGCTGGTCCATACCGAGCTGGCCGAAGAGCTCCAGCAGCGGCTCGATCAACTTGGCCAGATTCGCTCCGATCACCAGTCGGCTCGAGACCACCTTGGCCGAATCGGGATGCGCGAGCAGGAAGGCGCGGTAGGCCACCGCCATCCGTCGCAGGCGCTGCTCGGGTGACTCGTCCTCAGTCCCTCGCTGTTCCACGTTCTGCACGAAGACGTTCTCGTACGCCAGTCCGAGCAGCCGGTCGACCACCAGATCCAGCATGTGCTCCTTGCTCGCCACGTACCAGTAGACCGACGCCGCCTGGATGCCGAACCGATCGGCGAGCCGACGCATCGACAGCGCTTCCAGCCCGTCTGCCTCGATCAGATCGATGGCGGTGTCGACCAGTAGTTCGGTCGTGATCGGCGCACGCTTTGCCGCCGCCTTTTCTTGCGTCGATCGGGGCATACAGTCAGCTCCATTTTGTCCGAATTCCCGCGGCGAGATTACAGATGGAGCCTAACTCCAAAGACCGCGGAAGAGTCTTCGGCTACCCCAAATAGTTCCCATCTTGATCAGAAAGTATTCTGCATATTCACTCAATGCAAAATTTTGACTTGGTCCAGCCGTTTCAGCCGTACCGCAACAGCTTGTGCCAGTTGTGCCAACGACGACGGCTTCGCGAGGTGCGCCGCTGACACTGGCGTCAGTGGCAGCGGTGCGCAGCGGGCGCGCCCGCGTTGATCGGCCACGGCGGCACGCCGGACGAACCGGTCAAGCTTCGGGATGCGACGCCGAGATCCGGGTCGGCCGATGACCGTCCGCAGTCAATTGTGGCCTGAGTCACATCCCGGAGCGCGCTGCTCAGATGGTCGGAATGCCCGGGACGGCTCGGCGACGGAGTCGAACAGCTGTGGTCGACTTCCGCCGTGGTGGAAACGCGAGTCAGCACCGGCGGACCGGGCGGCAGCTTCCGCACCCGCGGCCGGAGGACGGCCGCGGCCTTTACCGGCGGTTGTGGTTGACCACTGCCTGGACGCGCTGGTCGGCTCCAGGCGCGCCGATAGTGGTCAGCAATAAGGGGATGGGACGCAGCCCCGGCGCGGACAGCTGGTAGATACCGTCGGTAAAAGGCGGACCCGACGGCACCGCGAAGAGCAAGTTGTATGCGTTCTCATCTCCCGCAGCTGCCTGGCTGACGTCGGCGATGCGCGCCAGCGTCAGTCGCCGGCTGCCATCGGGACCGGTGACCAGCACCGTCCGGCCCAGCAGGTGCCCGAAGGACGAGCGCGGACCGATGGCCGGCGCGGCGGTGCCCAACCCCGCGACTCGCGTCGGCCTGGCCGCCGCCTGGGCCGGGCCGGCCAGGCCGAGCAGGCCCGCCGAGCCGCCGAGCGCAAGTAGGCTGCGACGGGTCAGCTGCCTCATCCGGAGTCCCTTCGCCACTGTGCCGGCTGCTGGCCGGCAGGAAGGCAGGA
>DATAKO010000175.1:0-20821 GCA_036261575.1 Jatrophihabitans sp. | reverse complement strand
CGGCGCGCTGGATGAACTGACCGCACTCGGGGCCCGGCAGCTGGCCGCGTTCCCGCGCTGGACGGTGTTGGCCGATCCGGAAGGGCAGGAATTCTGTGCCTTCGTCCGCGAGTCCCCGCCGGACTACCGGCTGTATGAGGTGGTGATCGATTCGCCTGATCCGGCGGCGATCGGGCGCTGGTGGGCGCAGGTCTTCGGGGCGGAGCTGGAGCCGGACGAGGACTGGGACGGCGTCGGGGTCCGGGCCGTGCCCGGGATGCCTTTCGAGTACCTGGTGTTCGGCCCGGTGCCCGAACCCAAGACCGTGAAGAACCGGCTGCACTGGGATGTCGAAGCGGATCCCGACGCGCTCGTCGCGGCCGGCGCGACGCTGCTGCGTCCCAAGGGCGGCGACATCCGCTGGCATGTGCTGGCCGACCCGGACGGCAACGAGTTCTGCGTGTTCGACTGAGTCCGCGGGCTGATCGGCCGGCGGCCCGGCGCTGCGGTTATGGTGCTTGTCGTGTCCATCCCTCGCCTGCACGCCGCCGCCGTCGACTGGCTCGGCCGCTGCGGCGAGGACCTGGTCCGCTGGCGGCGCGATCTGCACCAGCACCCGGAGATCGCCTACGCCGAGCACCGCACCACGGACCGGATCATCGCTGTCCTGACGTCCTTGGGCCTGACGCCGCGGCGGCTGTCGGTGGGTACCGGCTGCGTGGTCGAGCTCGGTGACGGCACCGGTCCGGTCACGGCGCTGCGGGCCGACATCGATGCGCTGCCGCTGCCCGATCACAAGCAGGTGCCCTACGCCTCGCAGAATCCGGGCACCTGCCACGCCTGCGGTCACGACGCCCACACGGCCATCCTGCTGGGCGTGGCGGCGGTGCTGGCCGGCGTCGAGAAACTGCCCGGGCGGATCCGGCTGATCTTCCAGCCGGCCGAGGAGCGCATGCCGGGCGGTGCCGAGGTCGCCGTGAACGACGGGGCGCTGGAGCAGGTGCAGCGGATCTTCGCGCTGCACTGCGATCCGAAGCTGAACGTCGGCCAGCTCGGACTGCGGGTCGGCCCGATCACCGCGTCCTTCAACCAGCTCGAGATCAGCGTGACCGGGTCCGGTGGCCACACCGCGCGCCCGCACCTGACGGCGGATGTGGTCTACGCGCTGGGCAAGCTGATCACCGAGCTGCCCGGCCTGCTGTCGCGCCGGATCGATCCGCGGGCTGCGGTTTCGCTGGTCTGGGGTGCGATCAACTCGGGCGTCGCACCGAACGCGATCCCGACCGCGGGCACGCTGTCCGGCACCATCCGGATGCTGGACAGCGAGTACTGGGGGCAGCTGTCGTCCATCGTCACCGAGCTTGCCGAGCAGATCGTCGCGCCGACCGGGGTGGAGCTCAAGATCGACTACGACCCGGGGGTGCCCGCCGTGGTCAACGACGGCGAGCTGGTCGCCCTGCAGACCAGGGCGGTGATCGCGGCCTTCGGCGCCGAGGCGGTGTCGGACACGCCGCAGTCGATGGGCGGTGAGGACTTCGCGTGGTACCTGCAGACCGTGCCGGGCGCGCTGGCCCGGCTCGGCGTGCGGACGCCGGGTGGGCCGGCCGGCGACTTGCACCAGTCCGACTTCGACATCGACGAGCGCGCCCTGGCGATCGGTGTCCGGTTCACCGCCGCGCTGCTGGATGAGGTCTTCGGCTGACGCGACCGCGTGGTCAGCCGCGACGGACGTGCCAGATGGTGAAGCCGATCCAGGTCGCGCCGGCCAGGGCGGTGAGGCCGGCGAACGGGCCGGCATCGGGGGAATCGGTGACCATCGTGATCAGCGAGCCGGCAACCAGCACGAGCACGAGCACATAGCCGGTGCTCGCCGCGGTACGACGCTGCAGCTCGCGCCTACGCTCGTCGGGAAAGCTGTCGCCGAGCATTCCGACCGCCTCGTTGCGTCGTCCGAAGATCACCAGCAGAGCCCCGTAGGCCAGCATGATGGCGAGGCCACCGATGCCCAGCGTCCAGTCCTGCTTGACCGCCCCGATCATCAGGTACACCAGGCCGAAGCCCAGGCAGAGCGCCGGCACGCGCCATCGGCTGCCGGTGGTGGTGTCAGTCGACATGGAATACCTCCTCGACCCGCGTGCCGAAATAGCGCGCTATCCGGATGGCCAGCGGGAGCGACGGGTCGTACTTGCCGGTCTCGATGGCGTTGACGGTCTGGCGCGACACCGCAAGGGCGTCGCCAAGTGCCGCTTGCGAGAGTCCCCCCGCCTGGCGGAGTTCCCGCACGTCGTTCCGCACGGTGTCAAGGGTGCTTGACGCATCGTCAGCTGTCAAGCACGCTTGACATAGTCAGAGAAGCGGTCCGACCAGGATTCAGCCGATCGAGCGGCAGGGCCGGTGGCGCAGCTCGGACACGTAGTCCGCCGGCGCGCCCGCCCTCTCCGCACCCTCGGCGATCAGGCCGAGGTAGCGCGCAGATGGCAGTCCGCCCTCGTAACCGTTCAGCACGTACGTCCAGGCCAGCACGTCCGACTCCAGCGTCGACACCCGCAGCCGGATGGTCTGGTAGAGCCCGGTGTCCGCGCTCTCCCACTTGTCCAGGGCGATCCGGTCGTAGTCGGTGATGTCGTACAGCCCGACGAAGACCGCCGAGGCGGGGTCGTCGGGTCCCTGTTCCACGATGGTGGCCAGTGCGCCCTCCCAGCCCAGGTCCTCGCCGCCGAAGGTGAGCCGCCAGCCGGTGATCCAGCCCGTGCCCGCGAAGGGGGAGTGCGGGCACCGGGTGCGCATCTGAGCCGGATCCAGATTGGAGCCGTAGGCGGCGTAGAGGGGCACGAACAGGAAGCGTACCGATGCCTGCCGCCGCCCCAGGCACCCGTGTGACCACGCCAACCGGGACAATGGCCCGGTGACTCGAATCGCGATCATCGGTGGCGGCCCGGCCGGGTACGAAGCAGCGCAGGTGGCGGCGGGCCTGGGCGCCCAGGTCACGCTGGTCGAATCGGACGGCGTCGGGGGCGCGTGCGTGCTCTACGACTGTGTGCCGTCCAAGACCCTCATCGCCACCTCCGAGCGGGTCACCGCGCTACGCGACGCGCCGGCACTGGGCGTGTGCTCGTCGGCTGACGTGCGGGTGCGGCTGGCCGAGGTGAACCAGCGGGTCAAGCAGCTGGCGGCCAACCAGTCCTCCGACATCCGCAACCGGCTGCTGGGACTCGGCGTCACGCTCGTCACCGGACGTGGCCGGTTCGCCGCCGAGCAGCCGGGCCGTACCTTCACCATCGAGGTGACAGGGCCGGAGCCCTCGACCGTGCAGGCCGACGTGGTGCTGCTGGCCACCGGCGGTCACCCCCGGGTGCTGCCCGGAGCCGAGCCGGACGGGGAGCGCATTCTGTCCTGGCGGGATATCTACGACCTGACCGACCTGCCCGAACATCTGATCGTGGTCGGATCCGGCGTGACCGGGGCCGAATTCGCCTCCGCCTACAGCGAGATGGGCGTGCCCACCACGCTGGTCTCGAGCCGGCAGAAGGTGCTGCCGGGGGAGGACCCGGACGCCGCAGATGTGATCGAGCACGTGTTCACCGCGCACGGTGGCACGCTGATGAAGCAGGCCCGCGCGGCATCGGTCACCCGGACGGGTGACGAGGTCGTGGTGACGCTGACCGACGGCCGGACCGTCACCGGATCGCACGTGCTGATGTGCGTCGGTTCGGTGCCCAACACCGCTGATCTGGGCCTCGAGCATGTCGGGGTGGAGCTCTCCGACGCCGGCTTCGTGCCGGTCGATCGGGTCTCGCGGACCCGGGTGCCCGGCATCTACGCCGCGGGCGACTGCACCGGCGTGCTACTGCTCGCCTCGGTGGCGGCGATGCAGGGCCGGGTGGCGGTCTGGCACGCGCTGGGTGAGGCCGTGCAGCCGCTGCGGTTGAAGACGGTCGCGGCCAACGTGTTCACCCACCCCGAGATCGCCACGGTCGGTATCGGGCATGCCGCGGTGACCGCGGGCCAGGTGCCGGCTCGCACGGTGGTGCTACCGCTGGCCGGCAACGCGCGCGCCAAGATGCAGGGTGTGGCCGACGGCTTCGTCAAGCTGTATTGCCGCCCGGCGACGGGTGTGGTGATCGGCGGTGCGGTGGTGGCGCCGGCGGCGTCCGAGCTGATCCAGCCGATCGCGATGGCGGTGCAACTCGGCCTGACGGTGAACCAGGTGGCGGCAACCTTCACCGTCTATCCCTCCATCTCGGGATCGGTGACCGAGGCCGCCCGCCAGCTCATGCATCACGATGATCTGGACTGAGGCCGGCAACGCACGCCGGTCACGGGTTGCCCGGTCCGATCAAGACAGCTGATCTGGACTGAGGCCGGCGATTAGGCTGGGGGTATGGACCTCTCCCCGGAGCAGATCGAGCGTTCGCAGCGCACCATCCAGGCGGCGAGCGTATTCGCCGACAACGCCTCGATCATCGTGACCGAGGTTGCCGAGCTGCCCGAGGATCACGTGCTGGTCGCCGTCGTCACGGCCGAGTACGACTTCGCCGGGACTCACCACGTCGCGCGCACCGAGCTGGTCGAGCGGGTGCCTGCGCTGGAGGAGGACGGCTGGGCGATGGTGTTCTCGCCGGGTGCGGACGCCGACCACGTGGCTGCCCGCACCAGCGAGATGATCTCGCTGGCGGACAAGCGCATCGAGATGATCCGGCGGATCAACGGACGCCGCGGCGCGCAGCCGGATGCCGGGGGCCCCGAAGTCTGAGGGTGCTGTCAGTCCGGGTCGGGTCCCAGCGGTGGTTTGAGGCCGTGTTGGCGCAGCCGCCGGTCACGCAGCTCGTCACCGTAGGCCAGCCCGATGAACAGCGGGCCGATCACCACGAAGAGCGCGCAGTAGATCCGGATCTCCAGCGGGCCTGGCAGCAGCAGCAGCACCACGATCGGGATCACCGCGAAGAGCATGATCCGTCCGGCCTCGCGCAGCCGCCAGTCCGGGCCGGTCAGATCGCGGTACACCCAGACGTGGAACCGCTCCGGCAGCGTGCCGCCCAGTGCATAGATGAGCCAGCGGCCGAGTCCGGGGTGATCAGGCTCGTCGTTCATGCCTCCAGTCTGGCGCGAGTCTTGGTGACCGGGGCGACGTGGGCTTGCGGAATAGGCCAGAGCTTGCGATAGTTGTGACAGCAATAGTTGAACGCTAAACAACCTGGAGGAGTCAGCCCCATGACCACCACATCGACCATCCCCGGCTACGTCGTCGGCACCTGGCAGATCGACGCCGCCCACTCCGACGTGTCCTTCTCGGTGCGCCACATGATGGTGAGCAAGGTGAAGGGCCGCTTCGGCACGTTCAGCGGCACCATCGTCACCACGGAGAACCCGCTCGAGTCCTCGGCCACCGCCACCATCGACGCTACCTCGATCGACACCAACCAGGAGCAGCGCGACGCCCACATCAAGTCCGCCGACTTCTTCGAGGTGGAGAAGTACCCGACCATGGAGTTCGTCTCCACCGGTCTCGAGGCCGACGGCGGCGACTACGTCCTGCACGGCAACCTCACCATCAAGGGAAACACCAAGCCGGTCGACCTGAAGCTCGAGCTCGGCGGCTTCGGCCCGGACGCCTACGGGGGCACCCGCGCCGGCTTCACCGCGACCACCGAGATCAGCCGCAAGGACTTCGGTGTGGACATCAACATGCCGATGGACGGCGGCGGCGTGGTCGTCGGCGACAAGATCAGCATCACGCTGGAGATCGAGGCGGTTCTCGACCAGGCCTGAGGCAAGGCAGATCGGGCAACCAGCAGTGGCGGGCCGGGGCGTTCAGCGCCCCGGCCCGCTGCCGTGTCTGCGCTACTTATTCCCCCAGGGACAGTCCTTCGGGGAATACAGGTCGTTCCAGCACGGCACCGTGCCGTTGATCCGCTCGCGCTGCACGTTCGCGTCGTAGGCGGTGTGCGCCAGCAGGGCTACCAGCACCGCCACCTGGAATCCGGCGACCAGCACCCGCAACCGCCGCCGCCACAGCGACACCAGCACCGGCGGCAACGTCATCACCAGCGGGATGAGCAGATACAGCAGTTGGTCCCGGTGCAGATCCTGCCGCAGCGTGCAGGCATTCGCGCCGCAGCGGATGGAGAAATAGCCCGACAGCAGAATGCCGACCAGAAAGTCCCAGACCAGCAGCCCGATCAGCACTGACACCAGATCGAACCAGCCGAAGTCGCGCAACCGGCGCTGCAACCGGGCACGCACCCCCGTCGGCGCGGCGGGCTGCTCGGTTCCCGGCAGCGCCCAGGAAAAGCGGTCGGTCACCCGCCCATGCTGACAAAACTGCGCGGGGTGTGCCAGCCATTAATGCCGGCGCCACCCTCCGACGCCGGCAGGTCAGTCTTTGATCTCGCAGATCACCGCACCAGAAGTGACCACCGCGCCCGCGTCGGCTGCCAGGCCGGTGATGGTGCCGGCCTTGTGCGCGCTGATCGGCTGTTCCATCTTCATCGCCTCGAGCACGACGATCAGGTCGCCGGCAGCAACCTCGTCACCGTCGGAGACTGCCACCCGTACGATCGTGCCCTGCATCGGAGCGGTCAGCGCATCGCCGGAGGCGGCCGCGCCGGCCTTCTTCGCGGCAGAGCGCTTGGGCGCCTTCTTCACGGTGCCGTTGCCGCCACCGCGACCCAGCTGCAGCCCTGCCGGCAGCGAGACCTCGAGCCGCTTGCCGTTCACCTCGACGACGATGCGCTCCCGGGCCTCGGCCTGCTCGGCCGGGTCGGCGGCACCGCCGGTGAACGGCGGGATCTGGTTGTCGAACTCGGTCTCGATCCAGCGGGTGAAGATGGTGAACGGCGCCCCGTCCGCCGGTGCGAAGGCGGGATCACGCACCACCGCGCGGTGAAAGGGCAGCGCGGTGGCCATGCCGTCCACCACGTATTCGTCCAAGGCGCGCCTGGCCCGCGCCAGCGCCTCGTCGCGGGTAGGGCCCCAGACGACGAGCTTGGCCAGCAGTGAGTCGAACGCGCCACCTATCACCGAGTCGGCCTCGATGCCCGAATCCACCCGTACCCCCGGACCGGCCGGTTCCCGGTACGTGGTCACCACGCCCGGCGCCGGCAGGAAGTTGCGCCCGGGGTCCTCGCCGTTGATGCGGAACTCGAAGGCGTGTCCGGTCGGCGTCGGGTCCTGCGTGATGCGCAGCGGTTCGCCGTCAGCGATGCGGAACTGCTCGCGTACCAGGTCCAGGCCGGTGGTCTCCTCGCTGACCGGGTGCTCCACCTGCAGTCGGGTGTTGACCTCCAGGAACGAGATCACTCCGTCGTTTCCGACCAGATATTCCACGGTGCCGGCGCCGTGATATGACGCTTCACGGCAGATCGCCTTGGCTGAGGAGTGGATCCGTTCCCGCTGCTCGTCGGTCAGGAACGGCGCCGGCGCCTCTTCCACCAGCTTCTGGTTGCGGCGCTGCAGCGAGCAGTCCCGGGTGCCGACCACGATGACGTTGCCGTGGGTGTCGGCCAGAACCTGTGCTTCCACGTGGCGGGAGCGGTCCAGATACCGCTCCACGAAGCATTCGCCTCGGCCGAAGGCGCTCACCGCCTCGCGTACCGCGGAGTCGTACAGCTCGGGAATCTCCTCCAGTGTGCGGGCGATCTTCAATCCCCGGCCACCACCGCCGAAGGCGGCCTTGATCGCCACCGGCAGCCCGTGCTCCTTGGCGAACTCGATCACCTCGTCGGCGCCGGCAACCGGGTCCTTGGTACCGGGCACCAGCGGCGCGCCGGCCCGCAGCGCGATGTGCCGCGCGGTCACCTTGTCACCCAGATCGCGAATCGACTGCGGCGACGGCCCGATCCAGGTCAACCCGGCGTCGAGCACGGCCTGGGCGAAGTCGGCGTTCTCCGACAGGAACCCGTAGCCGGGATGCACCGCGTCTGCCCCGGATTGGCGGCAGGCCTCGATCACCTTGTCGATCACCAGGTAGGAGTCACCCGGGGTGGTGCCACCGAGCGCGTAAGCCTCGTCGGCCATCCGCACGTGCAGCGCGTCGGCGTCCGGCTCGGCGTAGATCGCAATCGAGGTGAGTCCCGCGTCCCGAGCTGCCCGGATCACCCGAACAGCGATCTCGCCCCGGTTCGCGATCAGCACTCGTTGCATCTGCTTGCCTCTCGTCCTGGCCGTCCGCCTGTGGGACAGTCGCCCATCGGGAGATTACCCATCACTTGCGTCCTCGCCGCTGAGTGGTTGCTCACCGTTGCCACTGGTCTGGGTGCGGCGGCCTCATCCCGCGCAGCCATGTGCTCACAACGCCGGCCGCCAGTAGCGCGACCACCACGCCGATCAGCGGGCTCGCGGCCGAGGTGCCGACAGGTTTGCCGACCGTCAGGATCGCGCGCAGGAATAGCACCAGACTTCCAGTGAGCAGGCAGCATGCCCACACCGCCAGCAACGGGTCGTTCCGCGGCACTGCGCGTACCACGAGGACCAGTGGGCGCCCGCCTCGTGACCACGCCCACGCACCGGTCGCCACCATGGCAACGAGCAACAGGCCTCCGGCGATGGGTGCGGATGCGACACTGCCGAAACAGGCCAGCATGAGCATGTAATGCAGCACCTGGACCATCCGGATCACTACGTTGTGGAGGTTGACGCGCACCTGATGTAGTCGGGGATCCAGCCGTCCCGCCGCGCGCAGCCCGACCAGGGCGCGGCCGAGCCGGCCCCGGCGCAGCTCCGAGCGCGCCAGCTCGTGCTGGGCGACTGCGTTGTCCGGATCGAGCCGCAAGGCCTGCTGGAAGCAGGCGATCGCTTCCCGCGAGCGGCCGCGAGCCAGCGCGATCTGCCCGACCAGTTCGTGCGTGCGCGGCTCGGCGGGAGCAAGCTCCCGCGCCTTGGCGGCCGCCGCGGCCGAGTGCTCACTGACCCGTTCGGCCCACAGGTCGGCACAGCCCACCAGGTAGTGCGTCTGCCAGTTCGACGGGTTCACCGCCACGCTGCGGCGGGCCAATTCCTGAGCGTCCCAGTGCCTGTGCAGCTCGTGACAGGCCAGCGTCTGCAGTCGCAGGGGCCAGTCGTCCCGCGGATTCAACGTGGTTGCCCGCCGCGCCAGTTGCCACGCCTGATCGGGTCTGGACAATTTCAGCAGTGCCTGGGCAGCGACGCACAGTGCCATTGGATCGTCCGGCTCGCTGGCCAGGTAGGGCGTCAGCAGCTGCATGGCGGCCGCCGGGCTGGCCTCGACGATGAGCCGGGCCCGCCGCACGAGCTGCCCCGGCTGCGTCACAGCCGGCCGGCCTTCTTCAGGTAGGCACGAAGCTCCTTGTAGGTTCCGTCATCCTCGCCGAAGGTGACCAGGTTGCGGGCGGTCTCCAGCCAGGGGCCGATGGACGGTTGCAGCTCGGCCAGCGCCCGCTCCAGGTCGGGCATGCCGATAGGCCGAGGCTGCCCGGTCGCCACGCTGTCCATCAAGGCGTGCTCGGCGGCCAGCTCGCAGGCGTAGGAGATGTCGGCGCCGGACAGCCCCTCCGATCGCTTGGCCAGGCGGCCGGTGTCGATGCCGGCAATCGGCCGGTGCTGCAGGTGGTGGCGGAAGATGGCCTCGCGGGCCTCGGCGTCCGGCGGCAGGACGAGCACCGTCCGGTCGAAGCGGCCGGGCCGGCGCAGCGCCGGGTCGACGTCCCACGGCTGATTCGTGGCGGCAAGCACGAACACGCCGTCGTTGTCCTGCTCCACGCCGTCGAGTTCGGTCAGCAGCTGATTGATGGTTCCGCGCAGCGCGCTGTTGCGTGTCTGTGAGCGACGCTGGCCGAGCGCGTCCACCTCGTCGAAGAACAGCACGCACGGCGCCGCACGGCGCGCCGCCAGGAACAGCTCCCGGACGTTGCGCTCACTGTTGCCGAGCATCTGATCGAGGATGTCGGTGATGTGCACGCTGATGAAGCCGGCCTGGAGCTCGCCGGCCAGCGCTCGCGCCAGGTAGGTCTTGCCGCAGCCCGGCGGCCCGTACATCAGCAGCCCTCCGCGCAGGCTCTTGCGATACATCCGGCGTAGCTCCGGATTGCGCAGCGGCGCCAGGAAGCCGGCCTCCAGTCGCGCCTTGGCCTGCGTCATACCGCCCACCTGCGCCAGGGTCAGCCGGGGCCGTTCCAGGTCGAAGACGGCGTCGCCCGACATGGCGCCCGCGGCCTCGGGCGTCGCTCCGCCCGGCTCGGAGACGAACATCGGTGGAACGTCGAGACCGAGCTGCTCCTCGGCTGCGGACCAGTCGAACTGCACCGGCGTTCCGGGCACCGGCTCGGGTGGCTTCGGCTCGGCGGCCGCGGCGGCGGCGGCGGCGAGCGGAGGTTCAGTGTTGCGTGAGTCGGTGTCGAGCCGGTTGTCGTCCTCACGCCCGACTGCCGGCAGCGGCCCCGGCTGACCGGCCGCCAGGGCGCGCGCCATCAACTGCTGTGCTTGTTGGTCGGCGGGGGCCAGGGCCAGGGCTGCCGCGACTTCGGCCACCGCGGCAGCCGAATCACCGGCAGCCAGCAGCAATTCAGCCAGGTGTAGCCGCAGCGGGAGGTCGGTCGGACTGGCAGCCACGGCGCGCCGCAGCGACTCGATCAGCGGCTGCGTCATGCCGGCCAGCCTACCTGCGGTAGGTGCGGCAAATCAGGCGATCCAACCTGCTCACTCGACGATCGCCTGGTGCACCAACTGCCGCAGCAGTGGCCGGATCGGCAGGGTGGAGGACGGCACCAGCTGGGTGTAGAACTCGTAGGTCAGGTCCAGCGCCGGATCCACGGTGAACACGGTGCTGGCCAGGCCGCCCCAGCCGAAGTCGCCCACGCTGGCCGCGATGCCTGCCTTCGCCGGATCCAGCGTCACAGACATGCCGAGGCCGAATCCCACGCCATACATGGGTGATTCGGCGTAGAGCGGCCGGCCCGACTGGGACAGGTCCTGCCCGTTCGGCAGGTAGTTTCGGCGCATCATCGCCACGGTGCCGGGCGCCAGCAATCGGACGCCGTCGACCTGGCCGCCACCGCACAGCATCTGCGTGAAACGCCAGTAGTCGTACGGCGTGCTGGTCAGGCCCGCTCCGCCGGACGGCCAGCCCGGCGTGAAGGCGGCCTCGGCCAGCGAGCCGGCTGGGCGGATGCCGCCCGGGCCGGCCTGGTACAGCACCGCCACCCGGTCCCGCAGCTGCTCCGGCACCGTGAAGAAGGTCTCGGACATGCCCAGTGGATCCAGGATGTGCTGCTGCACGAACTCGTCGAAGGGCTGGCCACAGATCACTTCGATGAGCCTGCCGAGCACGTCGATGCCGACCGAGTACTGCCATTCCTGGCCCGGGTCGAAGGTGAGTGGTAGCGCCGCCCAGCGCCGGGTCAGCTCGGCCAGGCTGGTGCGGGCCAGTCCGGTGCCCGCCGGCCCGAGCTCATCCAGGCCGGCGTTGAGGTACATCATCGACACCGGATGCCCGCGCAGGAACCCGTAGCCCAGCCCGGACATGTGTGTGAGCAGGTGCCGGACCCGGATCGGCTCGGTGGCCGGTCGGGTCACCGGCGCCAGGTCGGAACCGCCGAGGTAGACCCGCGGCTCGGCGAACTCCGGTAGCCACGTCGCGATCGGATCGGTGAGCAGCAGCTCGCCGCGCTCGAGCAGCAGCATCGCCGCGACCGCGGTGACCGGCTTCGTCATCGAGTAGATCCGGTACAGCGTGTCCGGCTCGATGGGCCGGTTGGCGGCGACGTCCCGCAGGCCGTAGCTGCTGGCGTGGGCGACCTGACCGTGCCGGCTCACCACCACCTGCCAGCCGGGCAGCCGGCCCTCGTCCACGAAGCGGGCCAGTCGCTGATCGATGCGGGCCAGCCTGCCAGGATCGAAGCCCAGCTCAACAGGATCTGCGGATACCTCGATGCGGGTCACCGCACCAGTCTGCATCCCCCGCCCCGTTTGGCATTGTGCGGCCCGAAAGGACGCTGTCGGACCCTGTTTCGGGTCCTTTCGGGCCGCACAATGCGGAAAGGGGGGTGGCTGAGCTGGGTCAGGGGAGTTGCTGAAGGCGGTCCCGGCACCGGGTGGCCACCTCGGTCACCTCGGCCAGGGTGCGCGCCAGGTCCTGCTGGCGGGCCCGCAGGTCGGCCGCGATCTCGCCGAGCCGGTCGAGCAGGATTTCCAGCTGCTTGCGCTCCGAGCTCGCCGCCCCGTCGTACATGCCGACGATCTCGGCGATCTCGGCCAGCGACATGCCGAATCGCTTGCCCCGCAGGATGAGTCGCAGTCGGGCCCGGTCGCGGTGGTCGTACACCCGCGCGGTGCCGGAGCGAGCAGGGGTGATCAATCCCTCGGCCTCGTAGAAGCGCAACGTCCGGGTGGTCACGCCCAACTCGTCGGCCAGCTCGCCGACCGACCAGGTCGTGCGCGGTTCCGCTTGCGAGGTCACGGGGCTATCATAGACCCTGACCTTGACGTTAACGTCAACCCGCGATCCGGGTGACCGAGCGTCGGGGCCAGGACACTGCCAGCCGCCGAATTACCTACCGCCGGAGCGCCCCCAATGTCGTTCGAGTTGTCAGCCGATCACGAGCTGTTTCGCAAGGTCGTGCGCGAATTCGCCGAGTCCGAGGTTCGCCCGCACGTCGCTCGCTGGGATCGCGAGCACTACTTTCCCACCGAACTGGTCGGCCAGCTGGGCGAGCTCGGCCTGTTCGGGCTGGTGGTGCCTGAGGAGTACGGCGGCAGCGGCGCCGACTTCACCTCACTGTGCGTGGCGATCGAGGAACTCGGCCGGGTGGACCAGTCCATCGGGATCACGCTGTCGGCCGGGGTGGGGCTGGGCATCAACCCGATCTTGACCTTCGGTTCGCAGGAGCAGAAGCAGCGGTGGTTGCCCGACCTCGTCGCCGGTCGCGCGCTGGCCGGGTTCGGGCTCACCGAGCCCGAGGCCGGCTCTGACGCCGGTGCCACCCGCACCCGCGCCGAGCTGGTCGGCAGTGAGTGGGTCATCAACGGTGCGAAGGCATTCATCACCAACTCCGGTTCGGCCATCACCTCGTGTGTGACGGTGACAGCCCGCACCGGCAGCACGGCCGACGGCAAGCCGGAGATCTCGGCCATCATCGTGCCGGCGGGCACCCCGGGCTTGGAGGTGCAGCCTCCGTACGACAAGCTCGGCTGGCGCATCTCCGACACGCACGGGCTGGTGTTCGACAACTGCCGGGTGCCCGAGGCGAACCTGCTGGGCGCCCGCGGCCGCGGCTTCAGGCAATTCCTCGCCATCCTGGACGACGGCCGCATCGCCATCTCCGCGCTGGCCGTGGGGCTGGCGCAGGCGTGTCTGGAGGAGTCGACCCGCTACGCCAAGGAGCGCACCTCGTTCGGCAAGCCGATCGGATCCCGGCAGGGCATCGCGTTCGCGATCAGCGACCTTGCGGTTGCGGTCGAAGCGGCCCGGATGCTGACCTACAAGGCCGCCTGGCTCAAGGACGCCGGCCGGCCGCACGCCGAAGTGAAGCAGGCCGCGGCAATCGCGAAGCTGTACTCGACGGAGGCCGCGGTGGCAGCGACCCGCACCGCCACCCAGGTCTTCGGTGGCTACGGGTTCATGGAGGAGTACCCGGTGGCGCGGTTCTACCGTGACGCGAAGATCCTCGAGATCGGCGAGGGCACCTCCGAGGTGCAACGGCTGGTCATCGCCCGTGGTCTCGGGCTGCCGGTCGAGTAGGTTCTGCCCGTCCCGAAAGGAGAATCAGCGCTCGTGAGCGACTCGGAGAAGGTGGCGGCCGCGCGCCAGGCGACGCTGGCGCCGGCGGCGAAGGCGGCCGAGAAGCTGGCCGCGGCCGGCAAGCTGTACGTGCGGGAGCGGATCGCGCTGCTGTTCGAGGAAGGATCCTTCGTCGAGGACTCCCAGCTGGCCAACGCACTGGCGACCGGGCTGCCGACCGACGGGGTGGTGACGGGGCAGGGCCTGGTCGACGGACGGCCGGCGCTCGTTGTCGCGAATGACCCGACGGTGAAAGCGGGTTCCTGGGGTGCCCGCACGGTGGAGAAGATCATCCGGATCACCGAGCGCGCGCTGGCCGAGGAGCTGCCGATCTTCTGGCTGATCGATTCCGCCGGTGCTCGCATCACCGACCAGGTCGCGCTCTTCCCGGGTCGCCGGGGCGCGGGCCGGATCTTTCACAACCAGGTCGCGCTGTCTGGCAAGGTTCCGCAGATCTGCTGCCTGTTCGGGCCGTCCGCCGCCGGTGGCGCCTACATACCCGCCTTCTGCGACATCGTGATCATGGTCGAGGCCAACGCCTCGATGTACCTGGGATCGCCCCGGATGGCCGAGATGGTGGTGGGCGAGAAGGTGAGCTTGCAGGAGATGGGTGGTGCCCGGATGCACGCCACCGTCTCCGGCTGCGGTGACAATCTGGCCAGCGACGACGCCGATGCCATCGAGCAGGCGAAGCTGTTCTTCTCGTATTTTCCGAGCAATTGGCGTTCACAACCACCGAGCTACGCCGCCGAGGCGCCGCTGCTGGAGCTGGCCGACGACGTGGTACCGGCCGCGGAGTCCATGCCGTTCGACATGCACGCGGTGATCGACGGCGTCATCGATGACGAGTCCTTCTTCGAGGTCAAGCCGGAATTCGCGGCCGAGCTGATCACCGGGTTGGGGCGCATCGAAGGGCGGCCGGTCGGCATCGTGGCCAACAACTCCGCGGTTCGCGGCGGCGTCCTGTTCGTCGACTCGGCGGACAAGGCTGCGCGCTTCATCTGGCTCTGCGATGCGTTCAACATCCCGCTGCTGTACCTGGCCGACGTGCCCGGCTTCATGATCGGTTCGGACGTCGAGCGCCAGGGCATCATCCGCCACGGCGCCAAGATGATCACGGCGGTATCCGAGGCGAACGTGCCGCAGCTGTCGGTGCTGGTGCGCAAGGCCTACGGGGCCGGCCTGTACGCGATGGACGGCCCGGGCTTCATGCCGGATGCCTGCATCGCGCTGCCGACCGCGCGGGTAGCCGTGATGGGCCCGGAGGCGGCGGTCAACGCGGTGTACGCGAACAAGATCGCCGAGATCAGCGACCCGGAGGCGCAGGCTCAGTTCGTCAAGGAGAAGCGCGCCGAGTACGAGGCCGACGTGGACCTGCTCCGGCTCGCCGCGGATCTGGTGATCGATGCGGTGATCGAGCCGTCCGAGCTGCGCGCCGAGCTGGTGCGCCGGTTCGCCGCGCTGCAGGCGAAGGCCCGGCCGCTGGCCGACAAGCGTCACGGCGTCCCGCCGGTCTGAGCCGCCGCTCGCGCGCTGCGTGGTGGCGTGCCTGTCGCGAGTGGTGGGTTTGCCACCGGTGCGGGGCCGAACTCACCACTGTTCAGGAGGAAGGTGGTTGCGCACCAGAAGTGGTTGCGCACCAAAGGTGGTTGCGCCCCATAATTTGTTGCGCACGAAAAGGTCGCGGCGCGTCGAAGGTCGTGGTGGGCCGTCGCCGACCCCCCGGCGACCTCAAGCCGCGGGGAGGTCGGCGATCGAGTATCCGAGCCCGGCAAGCAGTTGCCGCAGCGCAGGCAGGGACAGCCCGACCACGTTGTGATGATCGCCGACGATGGATTCGACGAACCAGCCGCCCAGGCCGTCGATGGTGAACGCACCGGCCACCGCCAGCGGCTCCCCGGTAGCGACGTAGGCCTCGATCTCGGCGTCCGAGACGTCGGCGAAGCGCACCTCGGTGGACACCACGCGCTCGGCGATCCGCCCGGTGCCGAGCTCGATCAGCGTGTGGCCGGTGTGCAGCACCCCGGACTGGCCGCGCATCGCCCGCCAGCGGGCCACCGCGGCATCAGCCGATTCCGGCTTGCCCAGCACCTGCGAGCCGAACTCCAGCATGGAGTCACAGCCGAGCAGCAGGCCCTCCGATTGGCCGGCGGCGACCGCGGTCGCCTTTGCACGCGCCAGCGCCTGCACGAGCTCGGGTGGTGTGTCAGCGGTGATCACCGACTCGTCCACGCCGGACACGATCACTTCGGGCTCGACGCCTGCCGCACGCAGGGTTTTCAGCCGGGCGGGGGAGGCGGAGGCGAGAACGAAGCGCACTCCTCGAACCTAGCTCAGCTTCAGCGAGCGCCCGATGATCTCCTTCATGATCTCCGTGGCGCCACCGTAGATGCGCGTCACCCGCGCGTCGGCGTAGGCGCGTGCGATCGGGTACTCCATCATGAAGCCGTAACCACCATGCAGTTGCAGGCACTTGTCGATCGCCCGGCCCTGCAACTCCGTGCCCCACCACTTCGCTTTGGCCGCGTCCTCCGCGGTCAGCTCACCGTCGTTGAGCGCCAGCACGCACCGGTCGATGTACGCCTCGGCGATGTCGACCTCGGTGGCCACCTCGGCCAGCACGAACTTGGTGTTCTGCAGGGCACCCAGCGAGCTGCCGAACGCCTTGCGTTCCCGCACGTAGTCGATGGTCCAGTTCAACGCAGCCCGCGCTGAGGCCACCGCTCCCAGCGCGATCGACAGCCGCTCCTGCGGCAGGTTGGACACGAGCTGGAAGAAGCCCTGGCCGACCTCGCCGAGGATGTTGGCAGCGGGCACCCGTACATCGGTGAACGACAGCTCGGCGGTGTCCTGCGAGTGCTGGCCGAGCTTGTCGAGATTGCGGCCGCGCTCGAAGCCGGGCATGCCGCGTTCCAGCACGACCAGGGTCAGGCCCCGGTGCCGGTCGGGTGAGGTGCGCACCGCCGTGATGACCAGATCGGCATTGATCCCGTTGGTGATGAACGTCTTGGCGCCGTTGACGATCAGGTCGCTGCCGTCCTGGGTTCCGGTGGTACGGATGCCGGCCAGATCCGAGCCCGCGCCTGGCTCGGTCATCGCGATCGCGGTGATCAGCTCGCCGGATGCGATGCCCGGCAGCCACCGCTGCTGCTGCTCCTCGGTGCAGTAGTGCAGAAAATAGGGCAGGCAGATGTCGTTGTGCAGCGTGATACCCAGTGCCGCGCCGCCGGTTCCGGCCAGCGCCAACTGCTCTCCCAGCACCTGGTTGAAGCGGAAATCGGTGGTACCGCCGCCACCGAAGCGTTCGGGCACCTGCAGGCCCAGGAAGCCGTTGGTGCCGGCGCTCAGGAACAGCTCGCGCGGCGTCAGCCCGGCTGCCTCCCAGTCCAGGAAGTGCGGCGAGATCTCCTTGCCGATGAAGGTGCGGACCGCATCGGCAAAGGCGAGCTGGTCCTCGTCGTAGTGCTTTCGCTGCATCGCAGGCTCCGGTGGCTCGAATCAGGCGAGAGGTGAATCAGGCGAGGGCTTAGTCGGACGTCCTAGTAGTTCCAGTATTGCGTGCGCGGCCGCGATCTCCAACCGAGCCACCCCGACTGGCTAGGGTGAGCCGGTGAGCGAACAACTGGCCGACGTCGGCGTGATTGGCGGGTCTGGCTTCTACTCCCTGCTGGACGATCCCGAGACCGTGGCCGTGACCACTCCCTACGGCGATCCCAGTGCGGAGCTGACCATCGGCATGCTGGCCGGACGGCGGGTTGCCTTCCTGCCGCGACACGGGACCGATCACCGGTTCCCGCCGCACCGGGTGCCCTACCGAGCCAACCTCTGGGCGCTGCGCTCGGTAGGGGTGCGCCAGATCGTGGCCGGCTCCGCGGTCGGCGGCCTGAAGCCCGAACTCGGCCCAGGAACCCTGGTCGCCCCGGATCAACTGATCGACCGGACCTGGGGTCGCCCGCACACCTACAACGACAGCGACAACGGCGTGGCGCACCTGTCCTTCGCCGATCCGTACTGTCCGACCGGACGGGCCGCGGCCGGCCGGGCGGCCGCCGTCACCGGCATCGAGCTGGTGCAGACCGGCACCCTGGTGGTGATCAACGGGCCGCGGTTCTCCACCCGGGCCGAGTCCCGGGAATACCAGCGCAGCGACGCGGCCGTCATCGGCATGACCGCCATGCCCGAGGTGGCGCTGGCGCGCGAGCTGGCCCTCTGCTTCACCTCGCTGTGCCTGGTCACGGATCTGGACGCAGGGGTGGAAGCGGGCCAGGGCGTCACACACGCCGAGGTGCTGCGCATGTTCGCGGCGAACCTGCCGAGGCTGCGGGAGCTGCTCGTGGCCACGCTTGCCGAATTGCCCGCCGAGCAGGGGCAATGCGGTTGCGCCACGGCGCTGGCCGGAATCGACCTGCCCTACCAGCTGCCGTGAGGGTGCTGCTGACCGGAGGCGCCGGTTTCATCGGGCAGCACGTGCTGCGGAGGTTGCTGGCCGCCGATCACGAGGTTCGGGTGCTGGATTCGCTGCGGCCGGACGTGCATCGTGCCCCGTGGACGCCGCCGGCCGGGGTGGAACTCCAGGTCGGCGACGTGCGCGATCCGGCCGCGGTGGATCAGGCGCTGGCCGGCGTGGACGGCGTGCTGCACCTGGCCGCCAAGGTCGGCCTCGGGGTCGATCTGCAGGACCTGCCCGACTACGCCGGCTCCAACGACACGGGCACCGCGACCCTGCTGGCCGGAATGGGCCGGGCGGGCGTGGGACGGCTCGCGGTCGCCAGTTCGATGGTGGTGTACGGCGAGGGGCTCGGTCGCTGCGCCACCGACGGGCTGGTCGGCCCGGCGCCCCGGCAACCCGCAGCGCTCGAGCAGGGACGGTTCGAACCCCCGTGCCCGCACTGCGGCCTGCCGCTGCAGCCGGCGCTGGTCGACGAGGATGCGCCGATCGACCCGCGTAATGCCTACGCGATCAGCAAGTACGCCCAGGAGCTGTACGCCGGCACCTGGGCACGCAGCACCGGGGGCAGCGCGGCGGCCCTGCGCTATCACAACGTCTACGGGCCGGGCATGCCGCGCGACACGCCCTACGCGGGTGTGGCTGCCATCTTCACCTCGGCGCTGCGACGGGGTGAGGCGCCACGGGTGTTCGAAGACGGCGGACAGCGGCGCGACTTCGTTCACGTCGACGACGTCGCCGCAGCGACCGTCGCAGCCTTCCAGACGCCGCTGCCGGCCGGCAGCCTGCGTGCCTTCAACGCCGGCTCCGGCACCCCGCGGACGGTGGGCGAGATGGCAGCATCGCTGTCGCGAGCGCTGGGCGGCCCGGCCCCGGTGGTGACCGGCGAGTTCCGGCTGGGCGACGTGCGCCACATCACCGCGGACTCCTCCCGTGCCCGTGCCGAACTCGGCTGGCGGCCGCAGCACGACTTCGACGACGGCATGGCTGAACTCGCGGCCGGCTGAGCCGGCTGTAACACTTTCGGCCTCCGTGGCGCTCTGAGAGGTGTGGTGAAAACGCACCGCCCCGCATCGAGCGAGGAGAGTCCATGCGCATCGGCGCAAGCCTGCTGCTGATAGCCGTCGGCGCAGTCCTGAAGTTCGCCGTCACCAAGCACGTCAACGGGGTCGATCTCGGCACGATCGGCGTGATCCTGATGGTGGTCGGCGTCGTCGGCCTGCTCATCACCCTGGTCCTGATGTCGACCAGGCGGCGAACCGATGTCATCCAGCGGCGTGGCGGCACCACCGTCATCGAGCCGAACGACCCCGTCGATCCGCGCTACTGATCCCCGCGCGGTTCACAATCATCCCTGAAAACAAGGAGAAACCTTGATCATCCTCGGTATCGTGCTGCTCGTCCTGGGCCTTATCGTGCACGTCCCGCTGCTCACCACCATCGGTCTCATCCTGATCGTCGTCGGCGTCATCCTGGCCATCGCCGGCGCCTTGGGCCGGGGCATCGGTGGCCGTCGGCACTACTACTGATCGACGGCACCTGCCGCCAGCGGTGATCGGCGGCAGCACGACTGCCCGAATCCGCGGCCGGTCCGGGCCCCCACCCGGACCGGCCGCACCATCTCCACACCCAATTGCCTGCCTGGCGGGACGGGCACGGCCGGCACACATGGCACACTCAGCCCTTGACCGTCGGACGCCGGTCGGGTCAGGGGTGGTGGTGAGCGCAGAGGCGGATGCAACGCCCGGCTTCGGCGCGCTGCCCACTGAGCGGCCCCGGCGGGTCAGCATCGCGCCGCTGGTCCCGGACGAGCTGCTGGCCGCGGCAAGGGCCGGTGACGAGAGCGCGTTCGCCGAGCTCTACCGCGCGGTGCATCCACGACTGTTGCGCTACCTGCGGGTGCTGGCCCACGACGAGGCCGAGGACATCGCTGCCGAGACGTGGCTGCAGGTGTGCCGGGACCTGGCCGGCTTCGGTGGCAACGGGCAGGGCTTTGTCGCGTGGCTGGTGAAGGTGGCACGCAACCGCGCGATCGATCACTTCCGGCACGGCAGTCGCCGCCCGTCGGTGCCGGTCCCGGTGGAGCAGTTCATCCCCATCGCCGGGCCGGACGACACCGAGAGCCAGGCATTGAGCAGCCTGTCGACCACGGCCGCCGTCGCGTTGATCGCATCGCTGCCCACCGACCAGGCCGAGGCGGTGATGCTGCGCACGGTGATCGGGCTGGACGCCAAGGCTGCCGGTCAGGTGCTGGGCAAGCGGCCGGGCGCGGTTCGCGTCGCGGCCCACCGCGGGCTCAAGAGTCTCGGTGAGCGAGCCGGGGATGCCCGATGAACCGCCGCCGGCAGCTCGAGCAGCAGGCGGCCGTCGACGAGGTGCTCAGCGCCGCCCGCCGGCCGGCGACGCCGGACGAGCTACGCGGGTTGGACGCGGCGCTCGCCCAGTTCAGGACGGGCCCCACGCCTGCCCCGCACCGTCCACGACGGCGCCGGGCACCCAAGGCCATCGGTGCCGCACTCGGGCTGGCGGTGCTGGTGGGTGGCACGGCCGCCGCGGCTGCGGCCGGTGCGCTGCCGGCCGGCCTGCAGCGACCGGCTCACGACCTCTTCCGGGCGCCTGCTCCGAGTTCCCGGCACTCACCGGTCCCCGGACGCAGTTCGGCT
>DATAKO010000170.1:0-4336 GCA_036261575.1 Jatrophihabitans sp. | reverse complement strand
CGACGGCGAGCCCGATGACGAGGAGTGCCAGCGCGTAGATGAAGTGGTAGTCGGTGAGCGGGTTGCTCGAGCCGGTCAGGGCGCCGGTGCGGTCGTGCTGCGCCGGCGGGAACTCCGCGAACCACATGAACGCCAGCATCAGTACGCCCGCCGCGGAGGCAAGCCGGACCGCGACGCCGAGCAGTAGCGCCACGCCGATGCCGAGCAGCCCTAGCATGAACAGCCAGTCCGCCCAGGTGTGACCGGCGATCGAGCGATACCACGACTGCAGCGGGCCGACCTCGACGTGGCTGAGGAAGCCCCTCGTGGGCGAGCCACCGTGGATCCAGGCCTTGGATTTCGGTGTGGTGGCGGTGGAGTAGTGCCAGCCGAACGTCTTGTCCAGGAAGGCCCACAGGAAAACGAAGCCGAGCGCGATGCGCAGAATCGCCATCGCGCGAGCGACGGGTGTGACTCGCGCAGGACCCGGTTGCTGGGCTACCTCGGGACGGTGCAGCGGTGGGTGGGTGGTGGTCATGACGTTGCCTCCTTAGGGTCAGAACCCACCTTCGCAATCCGTCCCGGCCCTCAGTAGGAGCCAACGCCCCTGTCCGGCGGGACGAAAGTCCTGTTTCGTCTGGGCCGCCGCGGGACCTTCGGCTCTGTGGCCCGGCTGCACGGCGCGGCAGGCTGAGGGGACCGCGATCCGGCAGCCGGTTCGGGCACCCGCCGGAAAGCGGAGCGAGGGATAGCGCGGCGGGGGGAGGAGCGATGGCTGCACTGGACCGAGGCCTCGCGCCGCCGTCCCGCATCCTGCCGGCGGCACTGGCCGCGCTGGCGGCACTGATCGCGCTGGCCGGCTGTGGCAGCAGCGGGTCCTCCGCGGTGCGCACGCCCAGCGCCAGCAGCCCGGCCCCCTCGACCAGCATCGCCACGCCCACGTCCTCGGCCACGCTGTCGACGCCGGCGGGCAGCAGCGGCCCACGGCACCCCACGCTGCAGGTGAACCCGTCGACCGGCCTGCACGACAAGCAGGTGGTGCTGCTCACCGCCGCCGGTTTCAGTCCGAACGAAGCGCTGCAGGCTGTGCAGTGCGCCCAGAAAGGCACCGCGACCGGACCCGGTGACTGCAATCTGGCCGGCATGATCTCGGTAATCTCGGATGCGCAGGGCCGGGTGATGGCACAGCTGCCGGTGCTGGCCGGTCCGTTCGGAGCGAACAGGATCGTCTGCAGTGCCACCACTGCGTGCCTGATCTCGATGACTCAAGCCACCCTCGCTCCGACCGAGGAGGCGGACGCGCCGATCAGCTTCGCTCCGCACGAGTGAGGTCGGCTCGAGCAGGCCCGGCGCCGGGGAGCGGGGTGTCGGTCAGTTCGGCGGCGGGGCGCGCCCGGGTCCCCGGGGAGATGATCTGCCCGTCGCTCATCTGCACGATCCGGTCCGCCGCGGCGGCAACCCGATGATCGTGCGTCACCATGATCACCGTCAGCTCCGGGCGGTTCGCGCGTAACCGCTGGATCAACTCGACGACCCGCTCGACCGAGCCGCTGTCCAGGTTGCCGGTGGGCTCGTCGGCCAGCAGCAGCCGTGGCTCGTTGGCCAACGCCCGCGCGATGGCCACCCGCTGCCGCTCGCCTCCGGACAGCCTTGTCGGCGGCCGGTCCTCCCGCCCGGCGAGGTCGACATCGGCCAGAAGCTGCAGCGCACGCCGGCGGCGCGCGGCTCGACCGCGCCGGCCGAACATGGCGATCTCGATGTTCTGCGCGGCCGTCAGCTGCGGTAGCAGGTTGTGCAGCTGGAACACCAGACCGACCTCGGTGCGCCGGTACCTGGCCGGATCTCGCATCGTGCCCAGGTCCTGTCCGAACACCACCACCGAGCCGGACGTCGGCTGGTCCAGGCCTGCCAGCAGGTGCATCAGGGTGGACTTGCCGCAGCCGGACGGCCCGGTGACCGCCACCCATTCGCCCCCGCGCACGGTCAGCTCCGCGCCGTGCAGCGCCCGGATCAGGCCCTGATCGAAATGCTTGTAGACCTGCCGCAGCACGACCGCATCGGTCGTCGGCCGGTCCCCGCGGCTGCCGCCGCCCGGTACGTCACTCATGCCGCAGCGCCTCCAGCGGCGCCAGCCGACCGGCGCGCAGGGCGGGGTAGATGCCGCCCAGCAGGCTCATCGCGGCGGCGGTGTAGAGCGCCCGCCAGAATGCGCTCGCGGTGTACTGGGGGTCCAGAATGCCGGTCAGGCTGGGCAGTGACCGGATGGCCTGGGTGGTCGCGAAGGACAGTGCGACGCCGGCCGCGGCGCCGAACAGCCCGATACAGCCGGCCTCAGCCAGGATCATCGCGGTGACCCGGCGCCTCGTCCAACCGATCGCGGACAGCACCCCGAACTCCCTGGTGCGCTCGATGAAGGTGATGGTCATCGTGCTCATCACGATGATGGCCCCGACCAGCACGGCCAGGATCGTGCTGCCCCGGTCGGCCGCGTTGATCAGCGCCAGGCTGCGGTCGGCACGGCCGAAGTCGGCCGTGGTCTGGACGGTGACCAGCTGCGGGTTGTCGGCCTCGATCTGAGCTCGCACCGCCGGGATGCGCGCCTGGTCGACGACCCGGACGAATACCAGCGTCAGCTCGTTGGGCTGGCGCTGCGCGGCCTGGAACGGCACCAGCGGGAACATCGCCCCGGTGTCACCGAGGGCCTGACCCGTGGAGTAGATGCCGACGATGCGGAAGGGGGTGCCGTCCACCGTCAGGGTGTCGCCGACCGCGCGGCCCAGGTTGTGGGCCGCACGCCACCCCAGCAGCAGTTCGCGGTCGGCATCGGGGGTGAACGGCCTGCCCGACACCACGGTCACCCCGAAGTCGCCGAGCTCGCCCGGCTGGATGCCGATCTCGAGGAACAGCGGGTTGGCCGCGTTCAGCTTGGTGGTGCCGATCAGCACGCCGGTGGCTTTCGCGATGCCCGGCTCGGTCTGAATCCGGCGCAGCGTGGCCTCATCCACGTTGGAGTTGAGCAGGTCCGAGACACCCTTCTGCGCAATGGTGAAGTCGGCCCGGCCGGTCTGCATGATGGCAAGCTCGGTGGCGCGCAGGCTGTGATTGACGATGTTGAACGTCACCACCGTCATCACCCCGATGGCCACCGCCAGCAGGGTGAATGCCAACCGCAGCTTCGCGACGGTCACGTTGTGCAGCACCAGGCCGAGAAAACTCAGGCCCCGTCCCTGCGTTGCCATGCAGCCATGGTCGAATCCGGACGGCGCCCGGTCCAGGGAACAAGGTCCCGCCCAACTCCGATCCCGAGCCCGACCTATGCGGAGCCTTCCTCCATATGATGGGAGAACAACCGACAGTGAGGAGACACCGATGAAGGTCGGCCTGCACATCTCTGACTTCACCTGGGACGGCGGTGCGCCCGCGCTGGCCGGCCGACTGACCGAGATCGCACAACGCGCCGAGCAGGGTGGCGTCGACCGGATCAGCGTGATGGACCACCTGTGGCAGATCGAGCACCTCGGCCCGCCGGAGCACGAGATGTTGGAGGCCTACACCACCCTCGGATACCTGGCCGCCCGCACCGAGCGGGTCAAGCTGCTCACCGTCGTCACCGCCGTGGTCTACCGCGAGCCAGGGCTGCTGGCCAAGGCTGTCACCACGCTGGACGTGCTCTCCGGCGGCCGGGCCATGCTCGGCATCGGCGCGGCCTGGAACGAGGACGAGTCGCGTGGCCTGGGCCTGTTCTTCCCGCCGACTGCCGAGCGCTTCGAGCGGCTGGAGGAAGCGATCCAGATCTGCCTACAGATGTGGAGCGGCGAGGAACGGCCCTACCGCGGCACGCACTACCAGCTCGAGCGGACCCTGAATTCGCCGCAGGCACTGAGCACGCCGCACCCGCCGTTGCTGATCGGCGGGGCGGGGGAGAAGAAGACGCTGCGCATGGTTGCCCAGTACGCCGACTCGTGCAACATCTTCGACAGCCCGGAGGTGGCACGCAAGCTCGAGGTGCTGCGCGAGCACTGCCAGCGGCTCGGCCGGAACTACGACGACATCGAGAAGACGGTCCAGGTGCGCTTCGACCTGGGCGAGAAGGGTGAGAACGTGCAGCGCACGGTCGAGCACCTGCACGAGCTCGCCGAGCTGGGCTTCACCGTCGCGCACGGCACCCTGCTCGACGCCGGTGGTCTGCGCACCCTGGATGTGCTGACCGAGCAGCTGGTGCCGGCCATCGAGAAGTTCTGACGCATCGGCCGGATCCGGCGCGGGATACCGTGGGCGCATGACCGAACCGATCGGACCCGTCGACGCCGCCAAGGTGCCGCGCTACGCGGGCCTGTCCACCTTCGCGCGGCTGCCA
>DATAKO010000163.1:0-16096 GCA_036261575.1 Jatrophihabitans sp. | reverse complement strand
CGTGGTCACCGTGAAGGTGCCGGCGGTGCCTGCCGCGAACGTGGTGTGGTTCGCGCTGGTGATGGCCGGCGGCGCCAGCACGGTCAGCGTGAACGACTGGGTCGCCGCGGGGGCGATCCCGCCGGTCGCGGTGGCGGTCAGGGTAAGCGGGTACGAGCCACCGCTACCGGCAGCCGGGGTGCCCGCCAGGCTCGCGGTGCCGTCACCGTTGTCGGTGAAGCTGACGCCGGCCGGCAGCGCGCCGGTCTCGGTGATAGCCGTGGTGGTCGGCGAGCCGGCCGTGGTGGTGACGGCGAAGGAGCCGGCCTGGCCGGAGGTGAACGTGGTGTGGTCCGCGCTGGTGATCACCGGCGAGGCGTCCACGAACAGCGTGAAGGTCTGCGATGCGGTCGGGCTGAAGCCGTTGGCTGCCTTCAGGGTGAACACGTACTGTCCCGCGCTGCCGGCCGGCGGCGTGCCGGTCAGCGAGCCGGTGCCGTCGCCGTTGTCGGTCAGGGTCAGCCAGACCGGGAACTGAGCTCCGCTGCGGCTCAGGCTGGCCGACGGCATGCCGGTGGTGGTGATCGCGAAGCTACCTGCCACGCCGACCTGGAAACGAGTGTTGTCCGCGCTGGTGAAGCTGGGCGCGGTGCCCACGTTGAGCGTCGCCGCGGTGGTCGTCGCGGAGCCGGCCACGTTGCTGAAGACGGCGCGGTACTGGTTGCCGTCCTCGCCGAGCGTGGCGGTGTGCGTGTAGGAGGTGGTGGTCGCCCCCGCCACGTTGCTGAAGCTCGTACCGCCGTCGGTGGAAACCTGCCACTGCACGGTCGGCGTCGGCACGCCGGAGGCAGCTGCGGTGAAGGTCACCGACGTGCTCGGCTGCACGGTCTGGTCGGTCGGGTTCAGGGTGACGGCCGGGGCCTGGTTCACCTGGACGGTGAGGTTCTGCGTCGCGTTCGGGCTCACCCCGTTGGTCGCGGTCAGCGTCACCGGGTAGGTGTTGCCGGTACCGGACGGGGTGCCGGCGATGGTCGCGGTGCCGTCACCGTTGTCGGCGAAGGTGACGCCCGCCGGCAGGGTGCCGGACTCGGTGATGGTGCTGACCATCGGGATACCGGAGGTGGTGACGGTGAAGCTGCCCGGTGTGCCGATGGTGAAGGTGGCGGTGCTGGCGCTGGTGAAGGCGGGCGGCTGGCCGACCGAGATGGTCAGCGTCTGGGTCGCGTTGGGCGAGTAGCCGTTGTTCGCGGTGATCGTGATCGGATAGCTGCCGCCGCTGCCGGTGGCGGTGCCCGCCAGGGTCGCGGTTCCGTTGCCGTTGTCGGTGAAGGCCAGCCCGGTCGGCAGGGTGCCGGACTCGGTGAGGGCCGCACTCGGGTAGCCGGACGTGGTCACCGTGAACGAGCCCGGGCTGCCGATGTTGAAGGTGGCGGTGTTGGCGCTGGTGATGGCGGGTGCCTCGTCCACCTCGATGACGGCGCTCACCGTGGCGTTGTCCAGGGTCACCGAATCGTTGTCCGGACCCAGCGTGGTGTGCGAGTTGTAGCCCACGCTGGCCTGACCGGAGCTCAACGCGGCGCTGCTGGCGGCCACCGTCGCGTCGCCGGGCGGGTCGGCGAAGGTCACCGGCAGCGTGTCGAACGCGCCGGTCAGGTTCGAGCCGCCGACCGTGGCGCCGAGCGAATCGGTGGTGAGCGAGGCGGTGATGGTGGCGGTGCCGTTCGGCCCCACCACGTGCGAGGGTGCGGCGCTGGCGACCAGCTTGAGGTACGACGTCGCGTTGGAGAACCCGGAACCGCCCGTGGTGTCGCAGCCGGTGGTGTTGGGCCCGGTGTTGCAGCCCCACCAGTTGTCACCGACATCGGCGGTGCCACTACCGGCGGTGGTGACCGCCTGGCCGGTGTTGCCGGTGATGCGGTCATAGTGCAGCGCCGCCCCGGTGGTGGTGTAGATCGCCGCACCACCGTCGATGACGCCGCTGCCGCTGGCGCTCAGCGTGTTGCCGGTGAAAGTGGAGCCGGTCACCGTCAGGTTGCCGCTGGCCACGTAGATCGCAGCACCGGCGGCGTGCTCCCCGCTCGTGGAATTCACCGAGTTTCCGGTGAAGACCGAGTTGGTGATGCTCTCGCTGACCCCGGTACCCGAGGCGTAGAGCGCACCACCGCTGCTGCCACCACTGCCGCTGTTGTCGGCGCTGTTGCCGGAAAGGGTGCTGTTGCTGATGGTCAGCGATTCCGGGCTGGCAAAACCACCGGCCCGGTACTCGACGCCGGAACCCCAGCTGGAGTGCGACTTGTTGCCGCTCACGGTGACGTTGTTCAGGGTGAGGCTGCCGCCCTCGAACTGCAGGCCACCGCCGGGCTGGCCGGTGTCGGTGGGGGTGCCGTAGTCACTCTCGTTGTTGCTGATGACGCTGTTGCTGATGGTGAGGCTGTCGGCAGTGCTGGCGCTCGCCGAGCCGGCCAGGATGCCGCCGCCACCGATCGAGCTGGCCACGCCGTTGGTGACGGTCACGCCGCTGATGGAGACGGTGATGCCGCCCACCGAGTTGGAGTCCACATTGAACACCCGGCTGGCGTGGTTGGCGTCGATAACGGTGGTCGCCGAGCCCGCGCCGGTGATGGTGATGTTCTGTCCGCTGTTCAGCCCGGTGAGCAGATCGCCACCGGACAGCACGTAGTGCCCGGCCGGCACGTTGACCGTCTGCGCGCCACCGAGGTTGTTCGCGATGCAGATGGCCTCGCGCAGGCTCAGCGGGCTGGGCGGCGTGGTGATGCCCGTGTTGCCGCAGGCGCCCGCAGTCGCGCCGATGTCGGACACCGTCGTCACGTTCAGCGGGGTGGCCGCCGCGGCCCGGGACGGGTGCAGCGCCAGCTGGCCCAGGCCGACCAGGGCCACCGCCAGGGTCAGGGCCAGTCCGGCCCGCACCGGGCCGGGACGTGTGGCCGGTGCACGGAAGACGCTCATCTCATATCTCCTGCCGTGGGTGATTTCGCGCCACCCGTATCGAAATTCCGAGCATCTCGGCGCGCCTGCACTGCTGAAGCGTGTGGTCGAGGTGAACTAGGCCCGCACACTGTATCCACATACGCCGGATTGACCAACACTGACAGTCGCGTTGTTATCGCCCTGGGTACCGGACAGCTCAGCAAAGCGGATGTTCAGGTCATACCGTCCATTACTGAAAGCGGGGGCCATGCCCGCACCGTCAGCCATCCCGGCAGCCCGCCGATGACCAGCGCGCCGCCGCGCGGGGCAGGCCGCACCGTGTCGTTGCGGGCCGCCTCGGCGGGCGATGACAGCTGGCTGGCGGAGCTGTTCCTGCACGGCCGGCCCGAGCTTGCCGCGCTGCCGCCCCAGCTGATCGCGCTGCAACGGCAGGCTCAGCGGGTCCAGTACACCGCCGACTTCCCCGGCTACGCCGACTACCTGCTGACCGCGGACGACAGGATGGACGCGGGCCCGATCGGCTGCCTGTCGTGGTGGCGCGACCAGCAGGAGCACCGGCTGCTCGATCTCACGGTGCATTCGGCCTGGCGCGGACAGGGCATCGGCCGCCAGGCGATACAGCTGCTCGCGAGGACTGCATCTTCCGCCGACCGGCCGCTTCGGCTCAGCGTCTGGTCGGGCAACGAGCCGGCGCTGCGGTTGTACCGCTCGTGCGGCTTCCAGCCGGACGGTGCCGCCGGCGGCTACCTGTTCATGCGGCTGCTGCCAGGCCGGGAGCGCTGAGAAGATGCTCACCGTCGAGGACTTCCGGCACCTGATCGACAGCACCTGCCTGCTCGAGGGCCCCGGCGGCAGCTTCGAAGCCGTGCTGACCGAGTGCCGCGAGACCGGACCCGGCTCGTTCACGCTGCTGTTCACCGCTGCTGCAGACGCCCCGGCCCACCAGGGCAGCTACCTCATCGAGGCGGCCGGACTGCCGGCGGAGCCGGTGTTTCTGGTGCCGGTACACGTCGAGGCTGCCGTCCCCGGCGTGCGGTACCAGGCCGTGTTCAACCGGCTGCCCGGATGACCGGCCCGCCAGTGTCGCGCGACCGTCCCTGCTCGCTCGATGTCCCCGCCCTCCCACCAAGGAGAACCACCGCATGAGCAATCCCTACATCGGCGAGATCCGCATCTTCTGCGGCAATTTCGCCCCGGTCGGCTGGCTGCTGTGCCAGGGCCAGTCGCTGGCGATCTCGGACTACGACACCCTGTTCAACCTGATCGGCACCACGTACGGCGGCGACGGGGTGAACACGTTCAATCTGCCGAACCTGCAATCCCGCATCCCGGTACATCAGGGCAGCGGCTACCCGCTGGCCATGACCGGTGGCGCGGAGCAGGTGGTGCTCTCCCAGCAGAACCTGCCGACGCACACCCACCCGGTGCTGGCCAGCAGCCAGGTCGCCGACCAGACCAGTCCCGCGAACAACTTCTGGGGCACCTCGACGATGTCGAGCTACTCAGATGCCACCCCGACCGCCACCATGTCGCCGAACAGCCTGGCCCTTTCCGGCGGTAACCAGCCGCACGACAACATGCCGCCGTTCCTGGTCGTCAACTTCATCATCTCGCTGTTCGGCATCTACCCGTCACCGTCCTGAACCCAGCCAACCGGAGACCTTCATGAGCGACCCGTTCATCGGCGAGATCAAGCTGATCTCGTTCACCTTCGCACCGCAGGGCTGGGCCTTCTGCAACGGCCAGACACTGCCGATCAACCAGAACCAGGCGCTGTTCTCGATCCTCGGCACCCAGTACGGCGGCGACGGCCAGACCACCTTTGCGCTGCCCAACCTGCAGGCGCGGATGCCGATCCACCAGGGCAACAGCTACACCGTGGGCAACGTGGGCGGCGAGGTGTCGCACGCCCTGACCGTCGCGGAGCTTCCCGGCCACAGCCACCAGGCCCGCAGCGCGACCACCCCGACCGGAAGCAACCCGACCGGAACGGTGTGGGCGGCCAGCTCCGACAACCACTACCGGAGCACTGCCGACGTCTACCTCAGCTCGTCCGCGATCGGCACCACCGGCGCCGGCCTGCCGCATGAGAACCAGGCCCCGTTCCTGGTGCTCAACTACATCATCGCCCTGCAGGGCGTCTTCCCGTCCCGCGGCTGACCGCCCCCCTTCCTGGAGACCTCGATGACCGATCCATTCCTTGCCGAGATCCGCCTGTTCGCCGGCAACTTCGCCCCCTACGGCTGGGCGCTCTGCGACGGGCAGCTGATGTCGATCTCCCAGAACACCGCCCTGTTCTCCCTGCTCGGCACCACCTACGGTGGCGACGGCAGGGTCACGTTCGGCCTGCCGGACCTGCGTGGCGCGGCACCCATGCAGTCCGGGCAGGGTGCCGGCTTGAGCCAGCGCTTTCTCGGCGAGAACGGCGGGTCGCCGACGGTGACGTTGCTCAGCACCGAGATGGCCGCGCACACCCACGTCCCCAATGCGGTGGCCGCTGCCGGTGACACCACCTCGCCGAACGGGACAGTGTGGGCCACCGCCGGCGGCGGCCGGCTCGGTTCTCCGATGTACTCCACCAATGCGCCGACGCAGCAGATGAATCCGACCGCCCTGAAGGTCACCGGCGACAGCCAGCCGCACAACAACATGCCGCCGTACCTGTGCGTGTCGTTCATCATCGCGTTGCAGGGCGTGTTCCCGCAGCGTCCCTAACGGCATTTCATCTTTCCGGTGAAAGCGATCTTCCACCCGAAGAGGAACTCGAAACGTCCTCTTAACTGATCCACAGTTATCTTCCGGTCTGGGTTAACAGTGACCACAGCGTCATGACCGGGGGGTCAACCTATGACTAGGCGTTATCTCGCAGTAGCAGCAGTGGCTTCGGCCACCCTGATGGTCCCGCTGACCGCTGGGGTGGCCGCGGCGGCACCGGCAGGCCCGACACCGACGGTGGTGGTGTCCGGGCTGAACAACCCGCGCCAGCTCTCGATCGGTGAGTACGGTGTCATGCTCATCGCCGAGGCCGGCAAGGGCGGCACGCTCGCCACCTTCGGCAGCCCCGAGGAGGGGGTGCAGGGCCTGGGCTACACCGGATCGATCTCCGAGGTCTGGCAACCGCGCTACACCACCAACTCGGAACCGAACCGGATCCTGACCGGCCTGCTTTCGGCCGCCGGCCCGGACGGTTCGGCAGCCGTCGGGTCCGACGGCGTCTCGGCCTGGCAGCTGGAGCACATCTCCGTCCAGGAGACGGCGTTCCCGCCGGCAGCCCTGGCGGGGCTACCCGGCAAGCCGCGCAGTGGGCAGCTGCTCAGCTTCAGCCAGTGGCACCCGAAGGCGCTGCGCCAGGTGGCCGATATCGCCGGCTACGAGCAGCGCCACAATCCGGACGGCCAGGCGGTCGACTCCGACCCTTACGGCGTACTGCAGGTCGGCAACGACACCCTGGTCGCGGACGCCGCGGCCAACGATGTGCTCAAGGTCGACCGGTGGGGCCACGTCTCCACCTGGCACGTCTTCGACAACATCGTCAACGCCACCTGCCTGGATCCGAGCCTGCAGCAGCCGCCGCCGAACAAGCCGGGCTGCCAGTACGTGCCCACCTCGCTGGCACGGGACCGGTGGGGCCACATCTACGTCGGCGGCCTCGGCGGGCTGGTACCCGGCCAGGGCACGGTCACCGAACTGTCGGCGGACGGCAAGCACGTGCTGCACCGCTGGACCGGCTTCACGGCGGTGACGGGGGTTGCCGTGAACAGGGGCGGTGACGTCTATGTCAGCCAGCTCTTCGCCGACGAGGCGCACCCGCTCAACCCGGCGGTCCAGGGCGTGTTGACCAAGATCAGCTGCTCCGGCCACCGCAGCAACGTCGACGTACCGTTCCCGGCCGGTGTCGCTACCGACGGTTACGGCAACGTCTACGTGGCCGCCTTCTCGATCGCACCGGACACCGGCCTGAACGATCCGGGTACCGGCAAGCCGGTGCCGGGCACCTCCGGCCAGGTCTGGCGGCTGCACTGGTAACCCGCTCCACAGCGCACGCGCGGACGCCCCGACCTGCTGGTCGGGGCGTCCGTGCTGAGTGGGGCGCGAGCCCGCTACTGCAACCGCAGCTTCAGCGAGGCCAGCTCGTCACGCAGTGAGGTGGGCACCTTGTCGCCGATCTTGTCGAACCATTCCTCGATGGCCGGCAGCTCGGCGCGCCACTGCTCGGCGTCGACCACCAGTGCGTCTGCCAGGTCATCGGCCGACATCTCGAGGCCCTCGATGTCGATCGACTCCGGCGTGGGCACCCGGCCGATCGGGGTGTCGACGGCGGCTGCCTTGCCCTCGATCCGCTCGATGGCCCACTTCAGCACCCGGATGTTCTCACCGAAGCCCGGCCAGACGAACGCTCCGTCGGCGTCGCGCCGGAACCAGTTCACGTAGAAGATCTTGGGCAGTTTCACCGCGTCCGCGCTCTTGCCGACCTCGATCCAGTGCGCGAAGTAGTCCCCCGCGTGATAGCCGATGAACGGCAGCATCGCCATCGGGTCCCGGCGCACCACGCCCACCTGCCCGGTTGCGGCGGCGGTGGTTTCCGACGACAGCGTGGCGCCCATGAACACGCCGTGCTGCCAGTCCCGCGCCTCGGTCACCAGCGGGACGGTGTCGCGCCGGCGGCCGCCGAAGAAGATGGCATCCAGGGGCACGCCCCGCGGATCGTCCCACTCGGGTGCCTTGGTCTCGCACTGCTCGATCGGCGTGCAGTAGCGGCTGTTCGGGTGGCTGGACAGCTCATCCGAGCGTCCGGCGAACCAGTCCGTCCCCTTCCACGAGCGCAGGTGCGCAGGCGGCTCGCCCATCCCCTCCCACCAGATGTCGCCGTCATCTGTCAGCGCCACGTTGGTGAAGATGGAATTGCCCTTGGCGATCGTGCGCATCGCATTGGGGTTGGTGTGCCAGTCGGTGCCGGGTGCGACGCCGAAGAAGCCGTTCTCCGGGTTCACCGCGTACATCCGGCCGTCCTCACCGAAACGGATCCAGGCGATGTCGTCGCCGATGGTCTCGACCTTCCAGCCGGCCAGCGTCGGCTCGAGCATGGCCAGGTTGGTCTTGCCGCAGGCCGATGGGAAGGCGGCCGCGATGTAGTAGACCTTCTGCTCCGGGCTGGTCAGCTTGAGGATCAGCATGTGTTCGGCCAGCCAGCCCTCGTCGCGGGCCTTGACCGAGGCGATCCGCAAGGAGTGGCACTTCTTGCCGAGCAGCGCGTTGCCGCCGTAGCCGGAACCGAACGACCAGATCAGCCGCTCCTCCGGGAAGTGCACGATGTACTTGGTCTCGTTGCTGGGCCACGGGTCGTCGGCGGCATCCGGCGACAGCAGCGGCGCGCCCACCGAGTGCAGGCCGGCCACGTAGGGCTGTTCGACACCGTCCTTGACGAACTTGGCCAGCGCGCGGCTGCCCATCCGGGTCATGATGTGCATCGACGCGACGACGTACGGCGAGTCGGTCAGCTCCACCCCGAGCTGCGGCTCGTCGGCAGCGAGGGGTCCCATGCAGTAGGGGATGACGTACATGGTGCGGCCGCGCATGCACCCCCGGAAGCGCTCGGTCAGCACTGCCTTCATGTCGTCGGGGTCCATCCAGTTGTTGGTCGGACCGCAGTCGGCGGGATTCCGTGAGCAGATGAAGGTGCGGTCCTCGACCCGGGCCACATCGGTGGGGTCGGATGCGCAGTAGAACGAGTTCGGCTTCTTGTCGTCGGCCAGCCGCACGAAGGTGCCGGCGGCCACCAGCTGATCGGTGATCCGGACCCACTCCTGCTCGCTGCCGTCGCACCAGACCACCTCGTCGGGCTGGGTCAGCTCGGCCATCTCGCGCACCCAGCGCAGCAGTTCGGCGTGGTCGGTCGGAGCGGTGGCGAGGCCTTCGATGGTGAGCGTCATTGCGTACTCCTCGAGATGCGCGACCCGTCGACTTTGACGGGCAGTAAGCCCAAGAAGGCGCCGTTTCCAGCGGCGCCACAGTCCCGGGGGATGCGAAAACGGTAACCGCCGACAGCGCTTGCGAGCCTGGCCAGATTGTGCGGCACCGATCACAAACTGCACCGAACCGGCTCGCGATGCTCTCTCACAGGGCCTATCGCGCAGAAACACGCAACACGACATCCAGACAGTGGCCGGCGTCACTGCCCAGGCTATGAGGCCTGGCTCACAGTTGACATGTTGAAGTCCGGGATTCGCAGCACCGGCATGGCCGCGCGGGTGAAGTCGTCGCTCCACTCCCGGGGCAGCGTCGGCGCCGTGGCGCCTGCCTCGCTCACCCGGGCCAGCAGGTCGAGCGGGGATTCGTTGAACCGGAAGTTGTTCACCACGCCGCGCACCTCACCGTCCTCGATGAGGTAGACCCCGTCGCGGGTCAGCCCAGTCAGCAGCAGGGTCTGCGGGTCGACCACCCGGATGTACCACAAGCAGGTGACCAGCAGCCCGCGCCGGGTTCCGGCGATCATCTCGTCCAGGCTCTTGCTGCCCTGGGATGAGACCAGCAACAGGTTGTCGATCATCTGACGGTGCTCGGCGCCGGTGCGCCGTGCCCAGCTACGGCTGCGATACAGGTTGGCCAACTCGCCATCGCGGATCCAGTCGGTGCGTTCGGCCGGCGTGCCGTTGTCGAACACCGACTCGTCCTGGCTCACCGGAGTGACCTGGAACGGCAAACATTGCAGCCCCGGTGCAGCCGGATCGGAATAGAGCGTCAGCGGCTGCTCGGTGATCCGGGTACCGATCCGGTTGCCACCACCGCGAGCGGAGAACACGCTGCGACCCTCGTCGGCGTCACGGGCGGACGCGGTCCAGTACAGGTAAATCATCAGATCCGCGACCGCGGTCGGCGGCAGCAGCGTCTCGTACCGGCCGGCCGGCAGCTCGACCCGGTTGCGCGCCCACTCCAGCCGCCGGTCGAGATCGGCGGTCACGGCGGCCACGTCCACGTCGGTGAAGTCGCGCGTCGCCTGTCCGACCCAGGCCGACCGGGTCAGGTCAGCCGACTTGCCGTTCACCTCGAGCCGGCCGGTGGGCTGGTCGTGCCGCAACCGCAGTCCGGTCGAGGAGGCCATGAAGATCGAACTCATCACGTGCTCGGCGAAGCCGAACAGCAGCACGCCGTCCCGCCGCGCGCGCGCGAAGGCGGCGCCCAGGGCCGGGGCGAAGTCGGCGAAGACATCGATCCCGGTCACCGCCGCCGGTGCATCCCAGTCGCCGTTCGGCTCGTACGGCGGGACCAGCTCGGCGGCGTCGTCGGCGGCGTCGTCGGCGGGCCCCGCGGCCCGAGCGGCGTCCTCGGCGGCGCGCACCAGGGCCGTCAACTCGGTGTCGGCGCCGGCGACGGACACCGGACCGGACACGGTGCCGACCGACGCGCCGTCGGCGCCGCGCAGGATCGAGATGACCATCAGCTTCGTGGTGTGCATCTGTCCGTTGGTGGTGAGGCTGTTCGCCGCCCAGCGCAGGTTCGCCTCGGTCCGCTCCTCCGCGATGACTATGCAGTCGTCCGCGGTCGACAGCGCCAGCGCCCGCTCCACCAGCTGCTGGATCCCGCCGCCTGCTGATCCGGTGCGTTGCTCGCTCATCGACCGCCCTCCGACACCGTGTTGAGCACGTTGACGCCGCGGAAGAGCGCCGACGGGCTGCCGTGCGACACGGCCGCAACCTGCCCGGGCTGGCCCTTGCCGCAGTTGAACGCCCCGCACAGCAGGTAGGTCTGCGGCCCACCAACTGCCTCCATCGACCCCCAGAAGTCGGTCGTGGTGGCCTGGTAGGCGACGTCTCGGACCTGACCCGCGAGCCGGCCGTTCTCGATCTTGAAGAAGCGCGGGCCGGTGAACTGGAAGTTGTAGCGCTGCATGTCGATGGACCAGGAATTGTCGCCGACGATGTAAATGCCGCGCTTCACGCCGGCGATCAGCTCGTCGGTGCTCGGCCCGTCCGGCGCCGGCAGCAACGACACGTTGGCCATCCGCTGCAACGGGATGTGGCCCGGCGAATCGGCATGCGCGCAGCCGTTGGAGCGGCCGAAGCCGTGTGCCTCGGCCATCTGCCGGTTCAGCTGATAGCCGACCAGCACGCCGTCGCGGATGAGGTCGAATCGCCCGGTCGCCACGCCCTCGTCGTCGTAGCCGATCGTGGACAGTCCGTGTTCGGCGGTGCGATCGCCCGTGACGTTCATGACCTGGCTGCCGTACTGCAGCCGGCCGAGCTGGTCCAGGGTCGCGAATGACGTGCCGGCGTAGGCGGCTTCGTAGCCGAGCGCCCGGTCCAACTCGGTCGCGTGCCCGATCGATTCGTGGATCGTGAGCCAGAGGTTCGTCGGATCGATGACCAGGTCGTAGCGCCCGGCAGCCACCGTCGGCGCCTTGGCATGCTCGGCCAGCAGTTCTGGCAGTTCAGCGATCTCGGCATCGAAATCCCAGCCGGTACCGAGCAGGTACTCCCAGCCGCGGCCGGTCGGGGGCGCGACGGTCTGCTGCTGGGAGAACCGGCCGCGCGCCACATCCACCTGAACCGCGGTGAACTGCGGGTACAGCCGCACCCGCTGCTGGTTGGTCACGGTGCCCGCGGTGTCGGCGTAGTACTTGTTCTCCTGCGCCTGCATCAGCCGCACGTCCACGTGGTCGACGCCGTCGGCGGCCAGCAGCCGCTGGGACAGCTCCGCCAACCGGGCCACCCGCTCGGCCTGGCTGACGTCGAAAGGGTTTATCTCATAGGAGGAAACCCAGCTGGCGTCACGGTGCACCGGTTCCGGTGCGAGCCGAACCGGATCGGAGCTGAGCACTCGGGACAGCTTTGCGGTGGCCACCGCCCGCTCGGCCAACTCGGCGGCGGCCTGCGGGGTGCGCTCGATCCCGCTCGCGAAACCCCAGGCACCGTCGTGCACCACCCGCACGGCCAGGCCGAGTCGGGCGTCCTCGGCCAGGTTCTCCAGCTGGCCGTCCCGAAGGCTGATGACCCCCGTGCGCACCCTCTCCAGCCGGAAATCGGCGTGTTCCACGCCGAGTTCGCGGGCCCGGCCGAGCGCGGCATCGGCAAGAGCCGCGGCCGGCAGGTCGAGGAAGGTTGGATCCAGGGAGGGCATGCGCCGACTATAGATGCGGCCTCCAGCGCAATTTCCCGGCGGCACGGGCGCCCGGCGTGGCCACGATCGGCGACGAAATCCGCGATAGCCGCTAGGCTTCGGCGCGATGAGAAAAGCCTGGGTCGCCCGCCTGAGCCGGATCCTCATCGCCGGAGACGGCACCCTGCTCGTGGCTGATCGCTCGCTGACTGACCCGCTCCCGATCGACGAGGTGCTGGCCGAGGATCATCCGCTGCGGATTGCCGCCGAGGCGATGCTCGCCGGCAGCACCTCGATGCCCGCAGACATCCGGGTCCGCCAGCTGCGCACTCCCCGCGGCCAGCTCGCCGCCGCCGAGCTGCAACGCGGCAGCGTGGTGCAGCCGCTGCTGCCCTTACGCGACTGGGTCTATCCGGGCGCTGACCCCGCCAGGCCGGCGCTGGACCCGGGCGCCGATCCGATCGGGCTCGGGCTCTCGCTGCTGCTCCCCGACGTGCCTGCTTTCCAATCGGGTATCCGCGAGTTGTTCAGCTCCGGCCGGGTGCTGCGCGAGCTGCGCCTGGTCGAGCGCTCGGGCACCGGCGAGCCGGCCAGCGAGACCATTCACACCGTGCGGCTCTATGCCTGGCGCCCGGATCCGGCTCCCGGTACCACGCCCATCGGGGTGAGCGTCGACATCACCGGCCTGACCGGCGTGCCGGAGGATTCCGGACCATTCCTGGACGCCTTGCTGTCGGTAGGCCCGGACTCCGTGCTCGTGCTGGATGTCCAGCGCGAGGAGCTGCTGTGGAGCAACCGGCGGCTGGCGAGCGCGCTGGGATACCGGCCGGAGCAGCTCGGCCGCTTCGCCGACATCCGTGCCGCGATCCAGTCCAGCGACCGGGTCCGGCTCGACGCGCTGATCGAGCAGGTGGGCGCCGGCCTGGACGCGACGGTGCACGACATGCAGCTGCGCATCCGCGACGTGACCGGCCGGTGGCGCTGGATGCAGCTGTGGCTGACCCCGTGGCTGAGCAGCGGTGGCGACGGGCCGGTCGTGGAGCAGCTGGTCTGCACCCTGCGTGACGTGGACGAGTCGGTCCGGGCCGAGCAGCGCCTGCACTGGGAGTCACGGCACGATCCGCTCACCGGCCTGGCCAACCGCCGGGCCATGCACGAGCTGCTGGAGCGGCTCTCCGATGACCTTGCCGACCCGAGGCGCTACGTCTACTTCCTGGATCTGGACGACTTCCGGCGGGTGAACGATGCCCTCGGTCATTCGGCCGGCGACGAACTGCTGCGCACCCTCGCCGCGCGGATCAGCGTGCTGGTGCACGCCTCGGACCTGGTGGCCCGCTTCGGCGGCGACGAGCTGGTCATCGTGTCGCGGATGGAACCGGCGCTGCTGGCGCCGAAGATGCTGACCGCAGTGCAGGCCAGGACGATGCTGGCCGGCTCCGAGGTGACCGTGTCCGCAAGCGTCGGCGCCGCCGTGCTCGGGGTGGCAGAGCTCGCCGGTGACGTGATCCGGCGCGCCAATGACGCGATGTACCAGGCGAAACTGGCCGGCGGCAACACCTACCGGCTGGCCGGGCCGCTGGATTCGGCCCGGGCGCAGCAACGGGTCGAGCTGGAGGCCGACCTGCGCCGCGCGCTGTCGGAGAACAGTCCCGACCTGTACGTGGCGTACCAGCCGATGGTGGACCGCAGCCTGCATCCGATCGCCGCCGAGGCGCTGCTTCGCTGGGATCACCCGCGGCGGGGCGTGCTGCTGCCCGACCAGTTCCTGGACGTCGCCGACGCCGCCGGGCTGATGGCCGAGCTCGGCTCGCTGATCCTGGCGCGCGCGGTCCGGCAGGCGGCCGAGTGGCGAGCCGCCGGGCACCCGCTGGCGGTCACGGTGAACGTGGCCGCGCGCCAGCTCGGTTCCGGCGTGCTGGAACAGCTGGTGATCTCGCTGCTGGACGAGACGAAGCTGCCGCCGGCGCTGGTGTGCCTGGAGGTCACCGAATCGGTGCTCGTCGACGGTGACAGCCCGGAGCTGGCCGAGCTGATCCGGTTGCGTGAGCTGGGGGTGCGGATCGCGCTGGACGACTTCGGCACCGGCTACTCGCCGCTGACCTACCTCAAACGGATCCCGGCCACCGTGCTCAAGCTGGACAAGTCCTTCGTCACCGGGCTGAACGCGATCAGGCCGCATCCGGCCGACCTCGCGATCGCCAAGATGGTGCAGCAGCTGGCCAGCGAACTCGGCATGCAGGCGGTGGCCGAGGGAGTCGAGAACTCCGCCCAGTTCGACGCGCTGATCGAGCTCGGCTACGAGGTGTTCCAGGGGTTCTGGGCGTACTCACCGATGCCCGCCAACCAGCTCGGGGCGGTGCTGGCCCGGCCACGAGTGGTCCGGGACCCGATGGCCTAGCTTCGTCGAGGTGAGCACTCCCAGCGCCCTGCGCGATCCGGCCAACCTGGTCAGCCCTCGCGCGATCTGGTACTGGACGACCCGCGCGCTGATCTTCTGGCTCGCGGCGGCGGCGGTGTTCGTGCTCTGCTGGCTCGGCAACCCGCACGCCCGCACCCAGCTGGCGGTGGCCGGCGCGATCCTGCTGGCAGTGGCGCTGCTGCACCTCGGCGTCATGCCGCGCTGGCGGTTCCGGGTGCACCGGTGGGAGGCGACCGAGACCGCCGTCTATACCCGTTCCGGCTGGTTCAACCAGCAGCGCCGGATCGCGCCGCTGTCGCGCATCCAGACGGTGGACACCGACCGGGGGCCGCTGGAGCAGCTGTTCCGGCTGGCCAACGTCACGGTGACGACGGCCTCGGCGGCGGGGCCGGTGCGGATCCGGGGGCTGGATCCCGCCGACGCCGACCGGCTGGTGGCCGAGCTGACCCGGATCACCGCGGAGACAAGTGGCGATGCCACATGAGCACTGAGTTCACCGCCGGGCCCGAGCATCCCGCACCGGCCGACGCAGCCCGCCTCCCGGACGCGCGGTGGCGGCGGCTGAGCCCACGGATGCTGCTGATCCACCCGGTGCGCGAGGTAGCTCGGTTCATCCCCGCGCTGTTCGGCATCGTGCTGGCCGGCCGCAACAGCGGCCACGACTGGTGGTCCTTGGCCGCACTGGTGTTCGTGGTGGGCCTCAGCCTGCTGCGCTGGTTCACCACGAGTTACCAGATCACGCCGGCCCAGGTGCAGCTGCGCACCGGACTCTTCAGGCGGCGCACGATGACCGCGCCGGCCGACCGGGTGCGGACGGTGGACGTCACCGCGCATGCGCTCCACCGGGTGCTGGGGCTGGCCCGGGTGACCATCGGCACCGGCACCTCCGATCGCAGGAAGGAGGGCCTGGTGCTGGACGGGCTGAGCACCCGGGCGGCCGGCGCGCTGCGAGCCGAGCTGCTGCACCGACAGCGAACCCCGGCCACGCAGCCGGGCACCGGCGGTGAATGGTCCACCGCCCCGGCAGCCGTCGAACCGGCCGAAGAGCTGGTCGCCCGGCTGGATCCGAGCTGGATCCGCTACGCCCCGTTCACCCTGTCCGGCGCGGTGACCGCGCTGGCCATCCTGGGTGTGGCCTGGCGCGCCTTCGACCAGGCCCAGGTGGACGCCGGCCGGCTGCCCGGCGTGCGTGACGCGGCCCGGCACCTGCAGCGGACGCCGCTGCCGCTGGACGTGCTGCAGCTGGCACTGGGGCTGGCGCTGGTCGTGGTGGTGCTGTCCGTGGTCGGTTACGTGCTGGCGTTCTGGGGATTCCGGCTGACCAGGCACGCCGGGGGCACGCTGCACATCAGCCGCGGCCTGATCACCGCGCGCAACACCAGCATCGAGGAGCGCCGGCTGCGCGGGATCGAGATCAGCCAGCTGCTGCCGCTGCGGCTGGTCGGCGGCGCGCGGCTGCTTGCGCTGGCGACCGGACTGCGGGTGGGCCGCGGCGCCGAGCGGGGCGGCACGCTGCTGCTTCCGGCCGCACCGGCACCGGTGGTGGCGGGGGTGGCTGCGGCGGTGCTGCCCGATCCCGGCCTGCCGGTACAGGCGAGCCTGACCGGCCACGGCAGGCGCGCGCGCCGTCGACGCTACCTGCGCGCCACCGTGCCG
>DATAKO010000152.1:0-7257 GCA_036261575.1 Jatrophihabitans sp. | reverse complement strand
CGACGGGTGCGCGTCATCGAGGGTCAGCGTCAGGCCCGGGCCGGTCATGGCCACCAGGCCGGCCGGCACCTTCAGCGGCGCCGCGGAGGCATTGATGCCGGCGATGGTGGCGTCCGATTGGGCCAGCCGGTTGGTCTCGGCGGCGACGCTGTCCTGCAACTGCTTGACCTGGGCGTTGTCGGTGGCCACCCGGCTCTCGGCCTGGCGGATCAGGTCGGTGACGTTGGTCCGGCCCGACGAGCGCAGGTCCGTGCCGCGCGCGGTGTGGGCGGTGGTCGCGGCCAGCAGGCCTGCCAGCAGCGCCACCACCGGCACCAGATAGCTCCACATGCTGCGCCGCCGGGCATGGTGGGTCCGGCCCGGGGCAGCGCGCCGGAACACCGGGCCACGTGGGCCCCGGTTGGCGTGACTCGTTCCGGCCGTCAGCTCGTCCACTCCCATCTTCGGCCCGGCTTTGCCGAGCGCCCTGCACGTGATAACGGTAAGTGCGACGATTACGCTAACCGCACCGTTGCCATTCGGCTGGCCGCACTGCCATGAGCAGGATGGATCGGCCACTTAAGGAGAAGTGCAGTGCCGAAGTCCAAGGTCCGCAAGAAGACCAGCTACGCCCCGTCCACCGCGCTGGCGTCTGGTTCGGCTGCGACCGGAAAGCTGGCCAAGCCCAGCCCGCGCTGGTACCCGATCGTGATGGCAGCTTTCCTGGTCATCGGCCTCGCGTGGATCGTCGTCTACTACATGGCGGGCGAGAGCGTGCCGGTCATGAAAAGCATCGGCAGCTGGAACTTCGCGGTCGGTTTCGGCTTCCTGGTGGTCGGCCTCGGCCTCGCGGTGCGCTGGAAGTAGCGCCCCCGCCGGCTGTCCACAAGCCCTTCCACCGCTGTGATTACACGCGTGTAATTATCCCCAACGAAGTCCACAGCTGTGGACGCTCACGGGCTGTAGCTGACGCTCTGACGGGGCGGATTGGCGTTCAGTTGCTCGGCCCGAACGAAGGTGGCACCGGTCAGCAGTACTACCAGGGCCGCCAGCCCCGCCAGTTGCACCCGCACGTCCGGTAGCTGGAACTGCTGGCGGAGTTTCCAGGCGAGCAGGGCCAGGGTGGCCAGCCCACCGACGACGAAGCCGCCGAGATGGCCCCAGATGGAGATGTTGGGCACCGAGAAGGTGAAGACGAAGTTGATGCCGACGATGATCCAGACCTGCGTGGCCGGGGTGCCGGTCCGCTTGGACAGCACCAGCAGGGCGGCGAACAGCCCGAAGATCGCACCGGAGGCACCCGCGGTTGCAGCCAGCGGGTTCTGGAACAGCAGGCAGGCGACGGAGCCGCCGAGGCCCGCGATCAGGTAGACGGCAGCGAAACGCCACCTGCCGAAGGCGCGCTCCAGTGCCGGGCCGATCACCCACAGCGCGTACATGTTGAACAGGATGTGGATCGGGCCGTAGTGCACGAACATGGCTGTCACCAGCCGGTAGTAGTCGTGGTCGGCGGCCACCAGGTACGGGATGAGCTCCAGCCGGGCCTGCACCTGGCCGTTGTTCTGCACGAGGTTGGCACCGCTGCCCAGCGCGGTGAGCAGGTACACCAGGACGTTGATCGCGATCAGCGCGTAGGTGACGTAGGGGAGTGCGGCCGCGTCGGCGCGAGCCCCGACGACGGTCCGGGCGGTCCGGATGGAGGCGCGCCCCGATTTCACGTCATCCGGGCACTGGAAGCCGACCGAAGCGGGGCGCTGGCACTCGGGGCAGATCGGCCGGTTGCACCGCACGCAGCGAACGCCGGTGAGACGGTCCGGGTGGCGGTAACAGGGGGCGAAGCCGTAGTTCGGGTCCGGTCCGGCGGGTGGTTGCGTCGGCTGCATGTCAGCTCAACGAACCACCCGCCGCCGGAGTTCAGAGGCGCCGTTCGGGCAGGCCGGCGAACCGGGCTGGGACGGCCCGGGCGCGGTGGACCTACCAGGTCTCGACGGAATTGATGGTGATGTCCTCGACCGGACGGTCGGCCGCGCCGGTGCGGGTGGTGCCGATCCGGTCCACCACGTCACGGCTGTCCTGGTCGGCGACCTCGCCGAAGATGGTGTGCTTGAAGTTCAGGTGCGGCGTCTTGACCGTGGTGATGAAGAACTGGCTGCCGTTGGTGTTCGGGCCCGCATTGGCCATCGCCAGCAGGTAGGGCCGGTCGAAGCTCAGCTCGGGGTGGAACTCGTCGGCGAAGTTGTAGCCCGGTCCGCCGGTACCGCGCCCGAGCGGGTCGCCGCCCTGGATCATGAAGTTGTCGATGACCCGATGGAAGATGGTGCCGTCGTACAGCGGGTTGGTGGTCTTCTGGCCGGTCCGGGGATCGGTCCACTCGCGGGCCCCGGTCGCCAGTTCGACGAAGTTGGCAACCGTCTTGGGAGCGTGGTTGCCGAAGAGGTTGATCTTGATATCACCGGCGGAGGTGTGCAGGGTGACGCCCTGGGTGGCTGCGGCGCTGGTCGATTCGGTCACGGGATAGCTCCTTCATCAGGATGGGTGGTGCCTGTTCGGTGTGCCGCGCTCAGCTGATCCGAGGCGCGATCGCACGTGCCAAGTTTTCAGCATTGAGCGCGGGGTACGGCTGCCGGGTCCGCACGGTCACCACTCTGGTGCCCTTGGCGAACACGCACTGCCAGGCTTGCGTGCCCTGCAGGTCGGTCTGGAAGAGCACCGCACCGGCTCCGATGCTGGTGCTGGACTGGACCTCGGGGTGCCCTTTCGCGGACAGCACCATCGCGTTGAACGCCTCGGTGGCGGTGCCGAAGGTGTTGACGCTGATCTGGCCGACGATGACGCTCGGGTCGTAGGCGAAGTAGAAGCGGCAGCCGACCGGCTTGCTCAGCAGCAGGGTCACGCGCCCCACCCGGTCACCTTCGCCATCGGCGAAGTCCTGGCTGGAGATGTACGGGCAGGTGCCGTCCACCTCCTTCACGCCGTTCGGCGGGGTGAGGCTGGGGCGCGGCGTGGTCAGGATCGTGCTGCGCGGTGCCGGGCTCTGCTCGCCGCCGTCTCCGGCCAGTCCGCCGGGTGCAGTGCTGGTGCTGGCGCTTGCCGTGGCGGTCGGATTCGAGCGCGCCGCGCCGGTGCAGGCGGCCAACGCCGTGCTCAGGACGCCCACCGCCACCACGCGCGTGGCGAACGCGGGTCTCACCGCGGCCGCCCGGCGGCGACCTCGGCGGCGCGCAGGGCCAGGGTGTCATCGAGGGGCGCCAGCTCGTCCGCGTCGCCTCGTCGGGCCAGCGCTCGGCGAAGCAGCTCGTCGGCGAAACCGGGGCTCTTGGCCAGCACCGGGCCGTGCAGGTAGGTCCCGAAGACGTTGCCCCGCACCGCGCCCTCGGTCCGGTCCGAGCCGTTGTTGCCGCGGCCGGGCAGCGTCTGGCCCAGCCGATGGGCCTGCGGTCCGAGGGTGGTGAGTCCGCTGTGGTTCTCGAAGCCGACCAGCCGGCCCCACGGGCTGTCGACGGTGTTGTTGCCGATCAGCCGGGTGTCAGTGCCGGTGGTCACCACATCGAGCACGCCGACGCCTGGGATGGACGCGCCGTCCTTGGTGCGGAACTCGTGACCGAGCAACTGGTAGGTGCCGCAGATCGCCAGCATCACCACCCCGTCGTCGGCCATCGCACGCAGCGTGGCGCCGCGGGCGACGAAATCCGCACCGATATCGCCCTGGGCGGCGTCCTGACCGCCCCCGCCGAGCACGATGTCGGCGTCGGCAGGCAGCGGATCGCCCACGTTCACCGGCACCACCTCCACCGGCAGGCCGCGCCACTGCAGCCGCTTGCGCAGCACCAGCACATTGCCGGTGTCGCCGTAGATGTTCATCTCCTGCGGGTAGAGGTGCACGAGTTTCATGCCGCGCGCTCCTGCAAGATGCGGTGCAGTGACCACATGGCGGTGTAGGTGGAGAACACCACGACGGTCTCGCCGGCGTGGACGCGCCGCACCGCCGCGGTCACCGCGCGGGCCAGGTCGGGCTCTACCTGGTCGGTGGCCAGCTCGTCGTAGTGCAGCCGCAGCGCCATGTCGGTGGCTCGCGTGCCGGACGTGATCAGGATGCCGGAGCGTTCCTGCAGTGCCGAGGCGAACTCGACGTCCCACAGCCAGGACATGTCACGGCCGTCGGCATAGTCGTCGTTGATGGCGATCACGGTCGCGGCCGGGGTCAGGGCGGCGACGGTGCGCAGCGACTGGCGGAAACCGGCGGGGTTCTTCACCAGCTGCAACACCACGCGCCGGCCGTCGACGTCGAAGGACTGCCCGCGGCCGAACGCCGGTTCGACCCGGCGCAGACCGGCCGCGATGGTGTCCGGGTCGAGGCCGAAGGTCAGCGCCACCGCGGCGGCGCCGGCCGCGTTCTGAGCGTTGTGCGCGCCCTCCGCCTTGAGCTCGAGCTGCTCGGTTTTGCCGTTGATCCGTAGGGAGATCTCCGTCGTCACGCCCAGCTCGAGCTGCTCCAGCGCGACCTCGGCCGGTTGGCCGGACAGCGTGACGGCGGCGCCGTACATCTCCTCATCCGTCGGGAACAGCGGTCGCAACGCCGGCGCCACCCCGAACCAGCTCACCTGCGCCGAGGTGCCGGCCGCGAGCCTGCTCAACCGCGGATCGTCCCGATTCAGCACCAGGTGGCCCGTCGTGGCCGCGGCGACCTTGCCGAGCAATTGCGCGGTGGTGTCGATCTCGCCGAACCGGTCGAGCTGGTCGCGCAGGACGTTGAGCAACAACAGCCGCTCCGGCCGATGCACCTCGGCGAAGCGGACGGCATGCGCCTCATCCAGTTCGAAGACCGCCACCTGGGCGTCGCTGCGGCCGGTCCAGCTCGCCTGGCTGACCACGGCGGTGATGCAGCCGCGGACGAAATTGCCACCGGTGTCATTGGTGAGCACCCGGTATCGCTCGGCGAGCACCGTGGCCACCATCTTGGTCGTCGTCGTCTTGCCGTTGGTGCCGCTGACCACGACGACGCCCTGCTGCAGCGCACGCAGGCGGCGGCCGAGGAAGCCGGGAAAGACCTTCTCGACCACCAGCCCGGGCAATGCCGTGCCGCGGCGCCCGGAGGCTCGCAACGCCAGCAGCACCAGCTTGCCCAGCCAGATCGCGAGAACGTCCATGGTGCGTCCAGGCTACCGACCCGGCTCCTAGGCAGCTGTGTGCGAGGCTGTGGCGGTGATTCTCAGCAGCGAACAGATCAGCGAGCTGGTGCCGTTCACCGGCCTCGTCGGGGTCAACTTCATCGAGATCAACGAGCAGCGCGTGATCGGCACCCTGGAGGTGACGCCGGAGCGCTCCACCATCGGCGGCTCGCTGCACGGGGGCGCGCAGATGACGCTGGCCGACTCGGTGGCTGCCGTGCTCGCCACCGCGAACCTGCCGGCGGGCGCCACCGGCACGGTGACCATCGACTCGCATACCCACTTCCTCGGGGCGGCCAGGCAAGGCACCGTCAGCGCGGCCGCGCGCACGCTGCACGTCGGCCGCAGCACCATCGTGCTGGAGGTGGACCTGACCGACGAGACCGGCCGGCTCATCGCCCGTACCACCCAGGTGCAGGCGGTCCTCATGCCCAAGGCCGAGGCCGCCGAGACGCGGGCCTGAATCGGCCGCGCTCGATAGGGTGCCTGGTCCTGGCGTTCGGCGGACCGCACAAAAATGGGTGGAGCTGGATCGACGGCTTGCGAACCGCAGCGCACGTGGAGTGCCGCCGGCCGTCGCTGTCGATCCCGAGGGCTCGTGTTGAGGCGCGGGAGCGGGCTTGGGTGGATGAGCCGCGGCCCTCGTTGCGGTCGCTACGGTCGGCGGTACGTGAGGTTGCGGCCGCCGGGCAAGAGTTCTTCACGGCGCGCCAGCTGTTCGCGCACTCCGCCGAGCGCGGTGATGGCTGGAGCTACGAGACGCTCCGGGAGCTGCTGACACGCGAGGCTCGGACCAGCGGCGGTTGCGTCACGCGCGTACGGGTGGGCGTGTACCGGCTGCGGCAGCCGGATGATGCCGGGGCATGCGCGACGCGCGCGGCCGACGCGGTTCTGGGCGCACTGCGCACACTTGCGGACTCTGGCTGTGCAGCGGCGACCCGACGGGAGGTCACCGCGACGGTGCGCGCGGCTGGAGTGCCGTACTCCGAACGCTCGGTGAGCGCCGCGCTGCTCGAGTTGCAGCATCGACTGCCGCCCGCCGTCCGCCCATGCCCGGGACACCGGTACGCGCTCTGCACCGGCGAGGAGGACGGCATTCACGCCCGACGTGCCGGCTAGTGCCGCCGGCCGCCTCGGACCACCTCGATCAGCCACGCCAGGGACATCATGTGCGGAGACGGCTGATGGTCTCTGGGGACGCCCCCGCCATCTCCAGCAGATCGAGCGCTGTGTGTTCTGCCAGCGCAGTTCGTCCTGAACGCCGGCGTCTGCGGTGTCCTCCGCCAGGGGCCGGAATGTCGTGGCGCCCTCGGGGTAGGGGACGCGGTCGTACGCGGCGTCGATGCCGCGTTGAGCCGCCCATTCCGCTGCCTCGGACGCGCCGGCGGCCGCGTCGAGCGCGAAGCACGCTGCGGCCACGTCGTCCTCATCGACTTCAGGTCGTCGGTTCAGGCCCTCGCGCACCGTCCGCAACGGCCCTTGATCGCCGAGTACGGCGCTCCACCCGACCGAGAGTGCCGACCGCAGCTCGTCGTCCCCCGGTCGGGACCTGGCGACCAGGCGTTCGGCGACTGCAAGGGCGAAGACCACTCGGGCGTCTGCGGGGAGAGCCCGGACGCGGGTCCGGATCATGTCCCAAGGCGCGGGCGAGGCGTTCACGCACCGCATCGTGCCAGGACCAGAGGTACTGGCACTCCGCGTGCTCCGACCGTCTCACGCGCAGTCGGTTGCGACTGCGGCCTGGAACTGGGCACGCACCGTGCAGCCATGACCGTTACCGCGCCGCACAGCACCTCAGCTCGGTGAGCAGCATCCTGCGCGATCCGGCGATCCGGCGCGGAGAGGCACCCGCTGCGGCGGCGCTTGACGACCTCGCCCGGGCCCGGATCCGTCGCACGCTGGCGGCCCGCTTCGGTGACCTACCCACCCTCACGGCGCACGTCGAGCTGCTGGACACCCGTGGCGCCTGGTACGCGGCCCGGGCGATGCACGCCTGGCCGACCCACCAGGGCGACAGCTTCTTCGGCGTGGTGCGGCACGTAGTCCGCACCCAGCTAGCCGGTCCGCCGTCGGCGCCCGATCTCGAGGCCTGGCTCGCGGCTGGGCGTCC
>DATAKO010000145.1:0-12741 GCA_036261575.1 Jatrophihabitans sp. | reverse complement strand
CGACGTCCGCGGCACCGAACCGGCCGAACCCGCCTGTGCCGAGCTGCCTGGCGCCGGCGAGCCGACGGGCCGGCTGACAAGCAGGCCCGTACCGGCGAGCGCCAGAACTACCGCGGCAGTGCCGGCGAGCAGCCAGGGACGCAGCCGACGCGCCGTTGCCGGTGCCGGTTCGGCGCCGCCAGCGCGCAGGGTCAGCCCGAGCACCCGGTCCACCGTGCGATCCGGTGGCGGCGCATCGAGGGAATGCGCCGCCATCACCGATCGAAGCTCATCGGCCAGTGTGCGATCACTCATTGGACACATCCCGCAGGTAGCTCGAGCCGATGCCGTCATCACTGAACGTGCCGCGTGCCCGCAGTGCCGCCAGCGATCGGCTGATCAGGCTGCGCACGGTGCCGACGCGGCAGTCCAGCACATCCGCAACCTCGGCGTCGGGTAGGTCGTGGAAGAAACGCAGCACGAGTGCTGCCCGCTGCCGGTCCGGCAGCTCGGCCAGCTCCGTCCAGATCGCCATCCGTTCGTCCACCTCATCGGTCTCATCGCGCTGCTGCGGGCGCTCGGCGAGCGGGTCCGCCGGGTCGATGCGGACCTCCGTTGCCGACCTGCGCCGCCGGCCGGCCAGGAATCTGTTGACCACGGCCTTGCGGACGTAGGCCAGCTGATGCTCGGCCGCCACCACCTGTGGCCAGCGCGGGTACAGCCAGACAAGGGTGTCCTGCACCAGCTCCTCGGCCTCGCCGCCGTCACGGGTCAGCAGGTATCCGGTTGCGAGCAGGGCAGCGGTGTTCGCACGGACGAACTCAGCGAAATGCTCGTCCGTCGCCGGCCGCGGCGTGCTCACATCGGTATGGATGCGCCGGGACCGATCAGCCGTTGCGCACCGGCGAGAATTCCCACGCATGCGCGGGCCGCGCGATCAGATCGGCCGGTGGATCGGCCAGCTGCCGGGCCGCCTGGCCGGTGCCGTCGATCACCACCATTCTCGGTTCGCCGGAGTTGCTGCGGTAGACCCGTGCGGACGGGTCGATCCGGCCCAGCGCCCAATCGATCAGCTCGTCCAGCCTGCCGTTGGCGGCGCGGACCTCCCACATGACGGTTGCCATCACCGCTCCATCCGCAGTTCGAGTCGCATCACAAGGGCGTCCACCCGGCCATGGTCGAAGTATCCCCGCCGGGTACCGATCACCGCGAAGCCCAGCTTGTCGTAGAGCGCGCGAGCGGCCAGGTTGTCGATCCGCACCTCGAGCAGCACCTCCTCGGCCTGCCGGCGTCGCGCCTCGGCCAGCAGCTCCTGCAGGAGCAGCTCGCCGACGCCCCGCCTGCGCGCCGGTGGCAACACGCCGACCGTCATCACCTGGGAGGTTTCGGCGATGGTCATCAGCCCGGCGCTGCCCAGCACCGCCCCGTCCTCCTCGGCGACCACGTAGTAACGGGTGTGCAGCTCTGCAAGCTCATCGGTGTACGCCTGCCGGGACCAGGACTCGGTGCCGAACATGTCGTTTTCATAAGGCATAAGCGCATCGAGATCGGACGTGCGCATCGGCCGCACGGCGATCACCGCTGCAGCGATTTCGGCGGCACCGCGTCGGGCCGGCGCAGGTACAGCGGCACCAGCGGATCGCTGACCGCCCGCGCCCGCACCCGCTCGCTCGCCTGCCCTGCCAGGCCGAGGACCCTCGGATAGCCACCGGCCACCAGCGGCAACCCCAATTCCTCGCGATAGAGCTCGGCGCCCGCGCCGGCCGCCGCTGACACCACCAGGTCCTGCGGCAGCTCGGCCGGCTTGCTCACCGACGGGCCGACCAGCCGGGCGCCGAAACGGTAGGCGGCCCAGTAGATCTCGTGGCGGCGCGCGTCGGTTGCGACCAGCAGCGATTCCACGCCGGAGTGCTGGGCAGCGATGCCGTCCAGCGAGCACACCCCGTAAGCAGGGATGCCACGGGCGTCAGCGAGCGCCGCTGCCGTCACCAGCCCGACGCGCAGCCCCGTGAACGGGCCCGGGCCGGTGCCCACGACGATCGCGTCCAGGTCGGCCACCGTCAGCCCCGCCTCGGCCAGCGCTGCCTCGATCGACGGCGCGAGCAGCTCTCCGTGAGCCTTGCCGTTGACCGTCACCTGCTCGGCGAGCAACTCCGGCTCGACGGCGGTGTAGCGCACCACGCCCGCCGTGATCGCAGCGGTGGACGTGTCGATGACGAGAACCTGCACCAGCTAACCCTAGCCAGCTCAGCCCGCGGTCGGCGCCGGACCCAGTCCGGCGATGCGGTCCGCCCAGTCCCCGCCCACCGGCCGCAGTTGCACGGTGCGGGTTTCGGAATCGTCCGGCCGGTCGAGCACGATCTCCAGCCGGGATTCAGCCAGCTGCTCGCCGCGACCGGCGCCCCACTCGATCACCGTGACCGAGTCGGCGATCGACACGTCCAGATCGAGATCGTCCACCTCGGCCAGCGAACCCAGCCGGTAGGCGTCGACGTGCACCAGCGGGACGCGGCCTCCGGGGTGCACCCGGGCGATCACGAAGGTGGGAGAGGCAATCCGGCCCTGCACCTGCAGGCCGGCCCCGATCCCTTGGGCCAGTGCTGTCTTGCCTGCACCCAGCGGCCCGATCAGGATCAGCAGGTCACCGGCGCGCAGGATGTCTGCCAGCCGCGCGCCGAACGCCTGAGTATCGGCGACGGTGTCGAACCGCATCACGCGGGCCTCCTGGTGCGACGGGGCGCGACGGACACCGGCGGGTACACCTGCTCGATCAGCTCCAGCAGCGCCTGGTTGACGACCTCGGGATGTTCCAGCATCAGCAGGTGACCGGAGTTCGTGGCCACCTCCAGCTGCGCGTTCGGCAGCGCCTCGGCCAGCCGCCGGGAATGATCGAGCGGGGTCAGGGCATCCTTGTCCGAACCGATGATCAGCACGCGGGTGTCGGCCAACCTGGACAGTCCCTCCCGGCCGTCATGGGCCATCAGGGTCGGGAAGAAGTCGGCCACCACATCGACCGGGGTCGCCGCGATCATGTTGGTGGCAAAGGCGACCACGGCCGGCGGCACATCCGAGTCGGCGAAGCTGAGTCGCTTGGTCAGCAGCCAGGCCAGGTCCTTGCCGAGCGCCCGGCCCCGCTCGACCAGCGCCGCGTTGCGCCCGGCTCGGCGCACCACCCGCGGCAGCACCGGTCCGGTGACGCGGGCGAAGGCGGCCGGCAGCCCGAGCGTCACCGTCCGTAGCTCCCCGGAGGAGGTGTTGACCAGCGCCACCGCGCGAACGCGGCCGGCCGCACCGAACAGTTCCGGATGGGCGGCGGCCAGCGCCATCACAGTCATGCCGCCCATGGAGTGACCGACCAGGACGATCGGCCCGGACGGGATGACGCTCTCGATCACCTGGTAGAGATCGGCGCCGAGCTGCTCGATGGTACTGCTGTCGGCGCCCGCGTGATCCGAGCGCCCGTGCGAACGCAGGTCGAAGAACACCAGCCGCACACGGTCACCGAAGCGATCGAGAATCGCCTTGCGCTGCAAGATGAAAGACGTCAGGTTGAGCGCGTAGCCGTGCACGAACAGCACGGTCAGGGGCGCGTCGAGCGGGCCGACCTGTTCGGTGAACAGGCTGACACCGTCGTCGGCGGTGACCCGGTTCTGCCGGTCGGTCCGGCCGCCGGACAGCGCCGCGGCGGACAGCGGATTGATCAATGCCCGGTCGGAGGCGATCCGCTTGCGCTGTTGCACGATGCCGGCCACCGCCGCAGCGCCGGCCAGGCCGGCCAACCCCGCGGCGCCGCCGACGATCGCCGGCACCCTGCCCACCCGCATCACTGCAGTCCCAGGTAGCTGCGGGGCACCCGTGATCCGATCCGCGTCACTACCTCGTAGTGAATGGTGTCCAGCACGTCCGCCCAATCCTGCGCTGTCGGTTCGCCCTGTGTGCCGGGGCCGAAGAGGACCACCGGATCACCTTCGGCAGCGCTGTCGTCGCCGAGGTCCACGACGAACTGGTCCATGCAGACCCGGCCGCTGATCCGGTAGCGGCGGCCGTTGATGCTGACCGGCCCAGCGTTGGTCGCAGCCCGTGGCACGCCGTCGGCGTAGCCCAGCGGTACCAGCCCCAACGTGCTGTCCGCGGTCAGCACGTACTGGTGGCCGTAGCTGACCCCCTCACCAGCCGGCACCCGCTTGACGTTGGCCAACCGGCTGCGCAGGGTCATCGCGGGGGTGAGGCCGAAGTCGCCCCGGTCCGGCACCGGCGAGAGCCCGTAACAGGCCACCCCCGGCCGGACCAGGTCGAAGTGCGCCGACGGGAGCGTCAACGTCGCGGCCGAGTTGGCCAGATGCCGCACCACCGGCACCACACCTGCCCGCTCGGCCTGCGCCAAAGCGTCGCCGAAGCGTTCGATCTGGCGGCCGATGGTCGGGTGGCCCGGTGAATCGGCGTAGACGAAGTGGCTCCAGATGCCGTAGTTCTGCAGCACGCCCGAGGAGGCCGCGCGCGCCGCGGCTGCCAGCATGTCGGGCCAGTCGGCAGCGGTGACGCCGTTGCGGGACAGACCGGTGTCGATCTTCAGGTGGATCCGGGCGCTCTGCCCGAGCTCGGTCGCGGTGGCCGCGACGAGCTCGAGCTGGGTCCGGCTCGACACCGAGACGTCGATGCCGGTCGCTACCGCCGCTCGCAACGACTCGGTCTCGACCGGGGTCCACAGCCAGGCCAGGATGGGCTGATCAAGGCCAGCCTGGCGCAGCGCCAACGCCTCGTCCAGGGTCGCCACGCCGACCCAACCGGCGCCGCCCGCCGCCGCCGCCCGGGCAGCCGGCACCAGCCCGTGGCCGTAGCCGTCGGCCTTCACCACGGCCATCACCTCGGCAGCCGTGTGCGCCTTGCAGACCTCGACGTTGCCGGCGATGGCCGGCAGGTCGATCACGGCTTCGGAGCTGAGCATGCGGTCAGTCTCTCAAACGCCGCCGCCGGCCTCGGCGAGCACGCGGCGCAGGCCCGCGATCAGGTCCGGCGCCACCACCGGCCCTTCCTCGGCGGCCCGATGAGCAGCGAGGCCGTGCAGGTAGGCCGCCCGGGCCGCCGCCAGGGCCGGCTGCACTCCGGTTGCCAGCAGTGAACCGATCAGGCCGGACAACACGTCACCGCTGCCCGCGGTGGCCAGCACGGGCGAGCCGGTCGGGTTGACGTAACCGCGACCGTCCGGATCGGCCACCACGGTGGCGTTGCCCTTCAGCAACACCGTGGCGCCGGAGTCGGCGGCGCCCCTGCGCGCGGCGGAGACCCGGTCGGCCCCGACCTCGCCGAACAGCCGCTCGAACTCCCGATCATGCGGTGTCAAGACGGTCTGCGCCCTGCGGCCGGCCAGCAGCTCGCGGTGCTGGGCCAGCAGGTTCAACCCGTCGGCGTCGACGATCACCGGCACATCCTGCGCCAGCACCTCCCGCAGCGACCGGACGGCGTCGTCGGCGCTGCCCAGGCCAGGCCCGATCACCCACGCCTGCACCCGGCCGGCCTCGGCGACCGTCTCTGTGACCAGCACCTCGGGATGCGCCCGCACGACCTCGTTCTTGGCGCGGCCGGCGAAGCGGACCGCCCCTACCCCGCCGAGCCGGGCCGAGCCGGTGCACAGCAGGGCCGCGCCGGGATACTGCGCCGAACCTGCGACCACCCCCACCACACCGCGGGTGTACTTGTCACTGTCCGGGCCCGGTCGCGACACGGTGACGTCTTCGGGCTGCAGCACCTGCAGCGCGGGGGCGGGCAGCGCGGGGGCAAGGCCGATGTCGACCAGCCTGATCTCCCCCGCGTGCACCCGGCCCGGCCCGACCATCAGGCCGACCTTGTAGCCGCCCATGGTGACCGTGCGCTCGGCCCGCACCGCCGGACCCGGGACCGCTCCGGTGTTCGGGTCGACGCCGGAGGGCAGATCCACCGCGAGCACCCGCCGACGCCGGCTGAACTCGACCAGCGGCAGCATCGCCGCGCGCAGTGGTGGGGTGGCACCGATGCCGAGCAGGCCGTCGATGACCAGATCCGGGTCGACCGCGCAAGCCAGTGGGACGATCCTGCCGCCCGCCCCGGTGAATGCTGCGGTGCCCGGCTGGTCCGCCCGGTCCGCTCCGAGCACGGCCTGGACCGCCACTCCGCGGCGCGCCAGCTCCGCACCGGCCCACAGCGCATCCGCACCGTTGTCACCCGGGCCCACCAGCAGCAGCACCCGGGCGCCGTAGCTGAAGCCGAGCATCGCCACCGCCTCGACGGCGATCGCCCGAGCCGCGCGCGCCATCAGGGCGCCGGGGGGCAGGCAGGCCATCACCGAGCGTTCGGCCGTACGGATCTCATCAGTGGTCCAGATACCGCGCATGCCTACAGAGTGCCAGCATCATCCTTCGGCGATGACGGGCTCATTCGCGTCGCCTCATCCTTCGGCGATGACGGGCCCATTCCGCATCGCCTCATCCTTCGGCGATGACGACAGCCGAGGCGATGCCGCCGTCGTGCGACAGCGAGACGTGCCACCGGGTCACGCCCAGCTCGGCGGCCTTTGCGGCAACCGTGCCACGCACCACCAGCTCCGGCCGCCCCCGGTCGTCGACGGCGACCTCGCAGTCCTGCCACGACATCCCACCCGGGGAGCCGAGTGCCTTCGCCACCGCTTCCTTGGCGGCGAACCGGGCGGCCAGCGACTCCGCAGTGCGCGGCTCGCCGTGCCCGGTGACTCGTTCGGCCGGCGTGAACAGCCGCTCGATCATGCTCGCCGTCCGGTTCGAGGCCACCTCGAACCGGGCAACAGGAACGACGTCTATGCCGACCCCGACGATGCTCAACTGACGGTGGTGGGCGTGCCGGGCGAGCCGATCGTTCCCGGCGGCGCGTAGTCGGACAGGTGCCCCGGGAACACCGAGGCTGAGGGATCCAGGTAGGCGGCCGCGTTGTTCACCGCGGTCGCCACCTCACCGAAACCGGTCGCGATGAGCCTTACCTTTCCGGGGTATTCGCAGATGTCGCCGCAGGCGTACAGGCCCGGAACCGAGGTAGCCATGGTGCTGTCGACGACGATGTGCCGGCGCTGCACGATCTCCAGGCCCCAATCCAGCAGCGGTCCGAGGTTGGCGATGAAGCCGAGCGCGGCAACCAGCCGATCACACGCCAGCTCGTGCACCTGATCGCCCACCGCGACCCGCACGCTGCTCACCGGGTCACCGAGCACGTCGCTCACCTGGGCGTCGGTGATGATCCTGGCCGTGCTCTGGCGCAGCGTCTCGACCGAATGCGGGTGCGCGCGGAAGGTGGCGCGACGATGGATGAGCGAGACCGAGCGGGCGATCGGCTCCAGCAACAGCGCCCAGTCGACTGCGGAATCACCGCCGCCGACGATGACCACGTCCAGGTCCTGGTACTCCAGCGGGTTTGGGACGAAGTGCACCACGCCATGCCCCAGCAACTGCTCACCGGTCGGCAGCGGACGCGGGGTGAAGGTGCCGATTCCCCCGGTCACGATGACGGTGCCGGCCCGGATCCGCCGACCGCTCGAGGTGGTCACCACGAAGCCGTCGCCACGCTCGAGGCCTACCGCCTGCTCGCCCAGCAGGTAGCGCGGGTCGAAGGCGGCGGCCTGGGTGACCAGATTCGCCACCAGCTCGCGCCCGCGGATCGCGGGAAAGCCCGCAACGTCGAAGATGGCCTTCTCCGGGTACATCGCGGTGATCTGCCCTCCGGGCTCGGGCAGCGAGTCCAGCACCGCCGTACTGAGGCCGCGCACGCCTGCGTAGTAGGCGCCGAAGAGCCCGACGGGCCCGGCGCCCACGATCAGCACATCGACCGAGATCTCACCGTCAGCTGGGGTCACGGCCTGAACCTATGCGAGAACCGGCGCGGGCGCGAGCTTCAGCTCGTCGGTGCCGGCGTGGGCGTCGTCGCGCCGGTCGGCGCGCTCGAACCCGGCTCGGACGAGCTGCCGCCACTCGCCGATCCGGACGAGGATGGCGCCGGGCTGCTCGGCGTCGTCGAGGGTGCTTGCGAACCCGACGGCGTCACTGTCACGGTGACCGTCGGGCTCGGGCTGGACGGCCGATCCGTCGAGCTGGTGGAGCCGGCCGGACGCACGCTGGGTACCGGCACCGAGTGCTGCGCCTGGCTACCACCGACGGTGAGGCCGGAACCGTGCTGGCCGGTGACAGTCGATGACAGCGGCTGCCCGGAAGCCAGTTCGAAGGCGGTGGTGGCGGCCATGATCACGACGAACAGGCCGGCCGCGGCCAGCGCCATCCGCTTGGGGTGCCAGCGGAAGGGTGGCCGAGCCGGCTTCGGCGTTACGGCTGCGGTGACCGCAGCAGCCGAGCTGCCGGCGCGGGCGCTGTTGAAGCGCTGCGCGACCGCCAGGTCGAGCACCCGGTTTCGGGTCCTGCGCAGCGAATAGCCGTACACCGCGTTGCCGACCACCGTGAGGACGGCGCCGAACGCAGCGCCGATCACCGTGCCCGCGACGCCGAAGTAGGACGCGGCAACCGTCGAGCTGATCGCGGCCAGGCCGCTGGCGATGATCTGGGTGGCCGATAGGTTGAGCCGCTCCGGCTGGGCCGCGAGTCGAGTCTGGTTCGAGTTCTCGGTCTGGGTCATTGCTGATTTCGGGTCGGGGGCAATCGGTTACGGGTAGGGCTGGGCACGGACCTTGCCGTGCCGCCCACCTTCACAACGGATCGACCAGCGCTGGCCGTTCCGCATTGTTGGCCAGCTAACAGCACACAACTGTTTGTTGGCTGAGTTTTGCCTTGTGCAGTCTGGTAATTCGCTAAGCGGTGCGTACCACGTCCGCGACCCGCTCGGCGATGCGGTCGGCCTGCTCCTGGGTACGGGCCTCCACCATCACGCGAACCAGCTGCTCGGTCCCGGAAGGCCGCAGGAGGATCCGCCCGTCGTCACCGAGCTCGTCCTCAGCCTCCGCGACGGCGACCTGGACGGCATGGGAGCCGGCCACCGTGGCCTTGTCGGACACGGTCACGTTGACCAGGGCCTGCGGCAGCCGCTGCACGATCGCGGCCAGCTCTGCCAGCGGGCGCCCCGAAGACGCAACGCAGGAGGCCAGCCGCAGCGCGGTCAGCAGCCCGTCGCCGGTGGTGGCCGCGTCGGTGAAGATGACGTGGCCGGACTGCTCGCCACCCAGGCTCAGCCCGTGCCGCAGCAACGCCTCCAGCACGTAGCGGTCACCCACGCCGGTGGTCAGCACCTGGATGCCGGCGGCAGCCATGGCCTGGTGAAAACCGAGGTTGCTCATCACCGTCACCACGACGGTGTCCTGGTGCAGCTTGCCGGCGCGCCGCAGGTCGGTGGCGCAGACGGCCAGGATCTGATCGCCGTCCACGACGGATCCGTCCGCGGCCACCGCCAGGCACCGATCGGCATCCCCGTCCAGCGCCAGCCCGAGATCGGCGCCCTGCTCGCGGACCAACCGGGTCAACGGCTGCAGGTGGGTCGAGCCGACGCCGTCGTTGATGTTCTCGCCGTCGGGCTCACCGGCGAAGACCGTCACCTCGGCCCCTGCGCGCCGGAACAGCTCGCCCGCGACGTGGGAGGCGGCTCCGTGCGCACAGTCGACGATCAGGCGCAGGCCCGTCAACGGTGTCGGCGAGGCGCTCAACAGGTGCTCGGTGTAGAGCTCTGCACCGTCCGGTTCTGTCCGGACCCGACCGATCTCGGCGCCGACCGGACGTGGTCGGGACCAGCCGGCATCGATCTCGGCCTCGATCTCGGCCTCGATCTCGTCCGGCAGCTTGGTGCCGCCGCGGCCGAACAGCTTGACTCCGTTGTCCGGCATCGGGTTGTGGCTCGCGGACAGCATGACGCCCAGGTCGGCGTCGAAGCGGCCGGTCAAGTAGGCCACCGCGGGAGTGGGTAGCACGCCGACCAGACGGACGTCGGCGCCGGCCGAGGTGAGGCCGGCCACCACTGCCGCCTCCAGCATTTCGCTGGAGACCCGCGGGTCCCGGCCGACCACAGCGACCGGCCGGTGCGCGCCGCCGTGGGCAGCCAGCACCCGAGCTGCGGCGCTGGCCACGGCCAGCGCCAGCTCGGGTGTCAGCTCAGCGTTCGCGCGACCGCGCACCCCGTCGGTACCGAAGTACTTGCCCACTGCTCTCCTCGCTCGTGTCGCGCCGGTCACGCCACCACGGTGACGGCCGGCGACGGCAGCGCGATCAGCGCTTGGAGTACTGCGGCGCCTTGCGAGCCTTCTTCAGGCCGTACTTCTTGCGTTCCTTCACCCGAGCGTCGCGAGTGAGGAAGCCGGCCTTCTTCAGCGCCGGACGGTCATCGGCCTCGATGCCGATCAGGGCCCGGGCGATGGCCAGCCGCAGCGCACCGGCCTGGCCGGTGATGCCGCCGCCGGACAGGGTGGCGATCACGTCGTACTGGTCGGCCTTGTCCAGGGTGACGAAGGGTTCCTTGATGAGCTGCTGGTGCACCTTGTTCGGGAAGTAGTCCTCGATGGTGCGGCCGTTGAGCTTGAAGTTGCCGGTGCCCGGCACGAGTCGGACGCGGACGATGGCCTCCTTGCGGCGGCCGACGACGGGAACGGGGCTAGTCAACGCGAATCTCCTAGAGTCTCTGGTCTCCGCGCTTACTGCGCGACCTGGGTGATGGTGTACGGCTGCGGCGTCTGGGCCGCGTGCGGGTGGTTCGGGCCGCTGTACACCTTCAGCTTCTTCAGCTGCTTCCGGCCCAGGCTGTTCTTGGGCAGCATGCCCTTGACCGCGATCTCGACCAGCCGCTCCGGCTTGGTCTCAAGCAGCTCGCCGACGGTCCGCTTGGACAGACCGCCCGGGTAGCCGGAGTGGCGGTAGCGGAACTCACCGAGCTTGCTCGGGGACACCGCGACCTTGTCCGCGTTCACGATGATCACGAAGTCACCGGAGTCCATGTGCGGCGCGAACGTCGGCTTGTGCTTGCCGCGCAGCAGGGTGGCCGCAGTGCTGGCCAGCCGGCCGAGCACGATGTCGTTGGCGTCGATGACGTGCCACTGGCGAGTGATGTCGCCGGGCTTCGGGCTGAACGTAGCCACGAGGGTTCCCTCTCGTCGGTCTTCACGGCTCGTTCTCGCCGGACTGGCGAGGGAGTCGCCCCCACGGTCTCGGTACGGCGCAGTCGCGCCGGCCGGCGACCCTGAGGCATGGCCGTCGATGCCACGTTCGTGGCACCGTTGACCGACTTTACCGGCAGCGACCCGACCCGCAAAATCGCCACCGCGCGGTCCGGGATCACCGGCCCGGCTAGCGCTCGCGCGCCACGCGGGCCGCGTCGAACACCGGCTCGGGCGTCTCCACCACGTTGCCATCGGCGCCGAAGAGCAGGAACCGATCGAAGGTGCAGGCGAACCAGCGGTCGTGCGTCACCGCCAGCACCGTCCCCTCGAAGGTTTCCAACGCTGATTCCAGCGCCTCGGCCGACAGCACGTCGAGGTTGTCGGTCGGCTCGTCGAGCAGCAGCAGGGTGGCGCCGGACAGCTCGAGCAGCAGGATCTGGAACCGGGCCTGCTGGCCGCCGGACAGCGTGCCGAAGCTCTGGTCGCCCTGCTCGTGCAACTCGTAGCGGCGCAGCGCCGCCATCGCTCGGCCCCGGTCGATGCCCGCCCGTTGCATCGTCACGCCGTTGCGGTCCGTGGTCTCGCCATGCCACAGCAGGTCCACCAGGGTTCGGCCATGCCAGTCCGGGTGGGCATGCGTCTGCGCGAACAGCCCTGGCACCACCCGGGCACCGAGCCGCAGCTGGCCGGCGTGCGCGACCGGATCCCCGTCCAGCAGTCGCAGGAAGTGCGACTTGCCGGCTCCGTTCGATCCGAGCACCGCCACCCGCTCGCCGTAGAAGATCTCGATCGAGAACGGCCGCATCAGCCCCGTCAGCTCCAACTGCTCGGCGGTGACGGCCCGGACGCCGGTACGGCCACCTCGCAGCCGCATGCTGATCTTCTGCTCCGACGGCCGGTCCGGCGGCGGACCGTCGGCCTCGAACTTGGCCAGCCGGGTCTGCATCGCGCGGTACCGCGAGGCCATGTCCGGAGAGTTCTTCGCCTGCTGTTGCAGCGTGCGCACGAGCTCCCTGAGCCTGGCGTGCTCCTCCTCCCACCGACGGCGCAGTTCGGCCATCCGGTCGTGCCGGTGCCGGCGCGCCTCGTGGTAACTCGCGAAACCGCCGCCGTGCACCCACGCGGTGCCACCTTCGACCGTGACCACCCGGTCGGCCACCCGGTTCAGCAGCTCGCGGTCATGGCTGACGAACAGCACCGTCTTCGCGGTCTGGGTGAGCCGCTCTTCCAGCCACTGTTTTCCAGGCACGTCCAGGTAGTTGTCCGGCTCGTCCAGCAGCAGCACTTCCGCCGGACCGCGCAACAGCGCCTCCAGCGCCAGCCTCTTCTGCTCGCCGCCGGACAGCGTGGCCAGTTCCCGGTACTTGCAGCGCTCGTATTCGACGCCGAGCGCGGCCACCGTCACCGTGTCCCACAGCACCTCGGCCTCGTACCCACCGGCGTCGCCCCAGCCCGCGAGGGCGTGGGCATACCTGAGCTGGGTGCGCTCGTCGTCGGCTTCCATCAGGGCCAGCTCGGCATCGGTCAGGTCCTGCCAAGCCTGCTGGATTGCCGGGCCGGCCAGCCCGATCAGAAATGCCTGCACCGTGGTGTCGTCGCGCACCGAGCCGATGAACTGGCGCATGACGCCCAAGCCGCCGGAGCGGGCAACGGCGCCCTGCTGAGGTTGCAGGTCAGCGGCG
>DATAKO010000127.1:0-8856 GCA_036261575.1 Jatrophihabitans sp. | reverse complement strand
TGCGCAAGCACACCGCGGCGGCGATGGTGGCCTCGGCGTTCACCGCACCCCACGTCACCGAGTTCGTCACCGTCGATGTGACCGCGATGATGGAACTGCGCGAGCGGGTCGCGGCCCGGCGGGAGTTCCGTGGCGTGAAGGTGTCACCGCTGCTGTTCGTGGCACGCGCCGCGCTGTGGGCGATCGCCCGGACGCCGACCATCAACTCGACCTGGGACGACGCGGCCGGCGACATCGTCATCAAGCACTACGTGAATCTCGGCATCGCCGCGGCCACCGATCGTGGCCTGATCGTGCCGAACATCAAGGGGGCTCAGGACCTGTCGCTGGCCGCGCTGGCCAGCTCGCTGACCGACCTGACCGAGCTGGCCCGTTCCGGCAAGACCCCGCCGTCGGACATGGCCGGTGGCACGTTCACCATCACCAACGTCGGCGTCTTCGGCGTCGACACCGGTACGCCGATCCTGAACCCCGGCGAGGCGGCCATCCTGGCCTTCGGTGCGATCCGCCGGCAGCCGTGGGTGGTCGGATCCGGGGCCGGCGAGCGGATCGAGCCCCGCTGGGTGACCCAGCTGGCGGTCTCGTTCGATCACCGCATCGTAGATGGGCAGCAGGGTTCGGAATTCCTGGCAGACGTGGCAGCGGTGCTGTCCGACCCCGGCCTGGCCCTGCTCTAACCGCATTGTGCGGCCCGAAAGGACCCGATTCAGCTCTGATCAGGGTCCTTTCGGGCCGCACAATGCCACAGGCTAGGCGGGGAGGTTGGCCTCGATGGCGGTGATGACGGCCGGATCCTCGGGTTCCGTGCGCGGGTCGAAGCGCGCCACCACCTCGCCGGCCGGCGAGACGAGGAATTTCTCGAAGTTCCATCGGATGTCGCCGGTGTAGCCCTCGGCATCCGGGAAGCCGACCAGCTCGGTGTACAGCGGATGCCGGCCGGGCCCGTTCACCTCCACCTTCTCGGTCAGCGGGAAGGAGACGCCGAAGGTGGCCGAGCAGAACTGGGCGATCTCCTCGGCGGTTCCCGGCTCCTGGCCCGCGAACTGGTTGCACGGCACCCCGAGCACGGTGAAGCCGCGGCCGGCGTAGCGCGCCTGCAGCCGTTCCAGACCCTCGTACTGCGGGGTCAATCCACAGCGTGAGGCGACGTTCACAATCAGCGTCGCTGCTCCGCTGCGAGGGGCCAGATCGGTCGTGGAATCCCCTTGAAGTGGGGCAATGCTGACATCGGTGAGGCTCATGAGACCCAGCGTATCGACGAATCGAAGGCGGGGAATAGCGATCAGGGGCATGACGTTAGCCACTGTGCACGGTCGACGCGGTAATCGTTCGGCTGATCGTGTATAGTGGTTAACAGATCGAGGCAGTACCGCAAGATCGACTGAACGAATGCTGGACGTACGTGCGTTCCGTCGATGGGCCCCGACCGACACGGACGTCAGTCAACTGCAGCCCAACTCAATGAGGAGTCAGACCATGAGCAGCATCAAGCAGAAGATCCGCGCCCACCGCGAGTACCGCCAGTTCGAGCGCGCCCTGCAGGTCGCGTCGCCGGCGATGCGCAACGAGCTGATCGCGATGGCCGCCCACCAGAACTACAACCGCTGAGCCCCGCTCGCGACTGACACCCGCCGGGCCTCATGCCCGGCTGGTAGCTCGGCGACCGGGTATCCGGTCCCGACGGCCTCGGCCCGTTCTCCCCGCCCCCGGTCGGAGAGCGGGCCGTTGTCATTCCCGGCGGCCGCATGCAGGTGGGCCGGCCTGCGCGGGTTGCCACCTCGGCATGGGCCCGGGCCGGTCGGCCGCGAGCGCGCAGGCATGTGATTGGCTCGCAGGGTGCGTGCCATCGCGAAAGTACGAGCGCCCGAATTCCCCGCCGGCACCTGGTTCAACACCGCCGGACCGCTGAGCCTGCGTGAGCTGCGCGGCAAGATCGTGCTGCTCGACTTCTGGACGTTCTGCTGCGGCAACTGCCTGCACGTCATCGACGAGCTGCGGTCGCTGGAGGCCGACTACGCCGACGAGCTGGTGATCGTCGGCGTGCATTCGCCGAAGTTCGAGCACGAGAAGTCCGATCAGGCCGTTGCTGCCGCCACCGAGCGCTACGAGGTCGGGCACCCGGTCCTCAACGACCCGGAGCTCTATCTGTGGCGCCAGTACGCCGTGCGCGCGTGGCCGACGCTGGTGCTGATCGATCCCGACGGCTATGTCGTGGCCCAGGCCGCCGGTGAAGGGCAGAGCAGCGGGTTGCGGCTGCTCATCGACGAGCTGATCGAGCAGTTCGGTGACCGGCTGCGCCGCGGCGACAATCCGTACCAGCCGCTCCCACCGCAGCCGGGCATCTTCCGCTTTCCCGCCCGGGCGGTTCGCGACGGCAGCACCCTGCTGGTCGCCGACGCCGGACACCACGGCATCGTCCGCACCGAGCTCGACGGGGTCACCGAGGTTGCTCGCTACGGCGGCCCCGGTGTGCTGAAGGAGCCGAACGGGCTGGCGCTGGCCCCGGACGGGCTGGGCTTCGACCTGGTGGTGGCCGACACCGGCAACCACCGCCTGGTCACGCTGACCGGGGGGACGAACCCGGAGCCGATCAACCTGCAGCGCGACCTGTCGACGGTCACCGGAGCGGTGCCGCCGGTGCTGTCGCCATGGGACGTGGCCTGGTGGCCCGCGGCGGGCCTGTTCGTGATCGCCGCAGCCGGCGTGCACCTGCTGCTCGGCTGGGATCCGGTCGCCGACGAGGTACGCATCCTGGCCGGTACCACCGTCGAGGGCCTCAAGGACGGGCCGGCGCTCGACGGCTGGCTGGCGCAGCCGTCCGGGCTGGCCGTCGACGGCGACCGGTTGTGGTTCGCCGACTCCGAGACCTCGGCGCTGCGCTACCTGAGCCTGGACGGGACGCTGCACACCGCCGTCGGCGAGGGGCTGTTCGACTTCGGGCACGTGGATGGGCCGGCCCGGCAGGCCCGGCTGCAACATCCGCTCGGGGTGGCCGTGCTGCCGGACGGCTCGATCGGCATCGCGGACACGTACAACGGCGCGATCCGGCGCTATCACCCGGACTCCGACACCGTCAGCACGCTGGCCGGCGAGCTGGCCGAGCCGTCCGGCCTGCTGGTTGTCGACGGGCAGCTGGTGGTGACCGAATCGGCGGCGCATCGGCTGGTGCGCCCGGCCGCCGCGGACGCGCTGGTGCACGGGCAGGCGCTGCGCACCGAACGCCCGGTGACCGCGCTGCGCCCGGGGCCGGTGCGGCTGCTGGTGCCCTTCGAGGCGCCGCCCGGCCGCAAGCTGGATGATCGCTACGGGCCGGCCACCAGGCTGATGGTCAGCCCGTCCGAACTAGTCGCGGCCGGCGCCGGCGACGGCACCGACCTGACCCGGACCATCGAGCTGGCCGGCGCCGCCGGCAGTGAAGGGGTGCTGCAGGTGACCGCGCAGGCCGCCTCGTGCGACATCGGCGGTGACAACCCCGCCTGCTACCTCGCCCGGCAGGACTGGGGCGTGCCCATCCGGCTGGATCCGGCCGGCGCCGAGGAGCTCACGCTCACGCTGATGGGCTGACCCCGCCGCCCGCTGCTGCCAAGTCCGTGCCGGCCGCGGCGGTGAGGGCCGGCTCGAACCGCCGCGGATCGGCGCAGTACTCGGCCACCGCAGCCGCGAAGCGGGCCGCCTGGAAGCCATCGGTGTAGCGATGGTCGAAGGTCGCGGTCAGCGTCAGCATCGGGCGCACCACCGGTCGCCCGGAGCGCGCGACCACTCGGGGCTCCACCGAGTTCACCAGTACCAGCACCGGGACCCGGTAGTAGTGCGCCAGCGGCGAGTAGGCGGTGGAGACCTGCCACATGCCGACCGAGCTGACCATCGCCGCGCCGAACGCCTGCCTGGGTAGGCCCAGCTTGGGCAGGTCCAGGTTGAGATCCGACGTCAGCCAGGCAGACAGCCGGATGGCCGGCCGCAACAGCCGCGGCGGCAGCACCGCCAGCAGCCGCTTGGTCCGGCCCAGCTGCGTGTCCGTCCCGGCCGCCAGCTCGGCGGTCCGGGCGGACAGCTCCGCGCCCAGCTCGACGGCTGACTTGCCGTCGACCTGGTCGATCTTGACCCCGGTGAGCTCGGTGCCGTCGCCGGTGGTGACGATGAAGAACAGGTCCAGCGTCTGGCGCGGGTACTCGCGCCCGTGCGCAAGCCGGTTGGTCAGGCCGGGCGCCGCTACCAGGCCGTGCGCCACCGCGCGCCCGATCAGGTGGGTGATGGTGAGCCGGCAGTCGCTGTGCTCCCGGGCGTAGTCGACGTAGCTCTGCAGCGCGGCGGCGTCGATCTCCAGCGAGCCGAAGAATTGCGGATCGCCGGGCGCGCGCCAGCTGGCGGCTGCCAGCTTTCGCCAGCCGGTCAACCGGCGGCCGGATCGCCAGTTCATCGCGTGCGCCGCAGCGGCGGGAGTGGCTGCATCGCAGAAACCTCGATCCGATCGGTGCCTGTACGACCGGCTCCATCCGATCAACCGGATGCCGGCGGCGCCCGGGTCGAAGGGCCGCGGGCCACAGGACTTTCGTCCGTCGCTGCGGCCTGCGGGTCAGGACCTATGGCCGTGACCGGGTGCGGGTGCCGGAACCCAGACTTGAGCCGGGAGGCGAGAATGCCGGCAGGTGATCGGTTGCACACGACGGTGCACAGCGTGCTGGTGGCCGGTCACCGCACGACGTACACCTCGGTCGGCAGCGGACCGCCACTGGTCTTCCTGCACGGCTGGGCGCTCGGCACCAGGTCCTACCGGCACGGCTTGCGCCGGCTGGCAGAACTCGGCCTGACCGTGCTGGCTCCGGCGCTGCCCGGGTTCGGTGGCACCCCGGAGCTGCCGGCGTCCGAACGCTCGATCGAGGGCTACGCGGGCTGGGTGGCCCGGTTCCTGGACGCGGTTCCCATCAGCGATCCGGTGACCCTGGTCGGGCACTCCTTCGGCGGCGGCGTGGCGATCCGCACGGCGTACGAGCAGCCGGACCGGGTGAATCGGCTGGTCGCGATCAACTCGATCGGCGGCTCGGCCTGGACCGAAGCCGGTGGCGCGGTCCGCTCGATGGTGGAACGGCCACTGTGGGATTGGGGACTGCACCTGCAGGCCGACGTGCTGCCGTGGCGCCAGTTCACCCGGGTGGTGCCGGTGGTGGCCGGCGACGTGCTGCCGAACGTGATGACCAACCCGCGGGCGGTCTGGCGGGTTGCCAAGATCGCCAGCCGGACGAACCTCACCAACGAATTGCAGGCGCTGCGCGAGCGCCGGCTGCCCGTCGTCATCCTCTGGGGGGACCGGGACACCGTGGTGACGCGCAGCAGCGTGGAGTCGATGCGGCAGGCACTCGGCGACCCGGAGTCGATCACCGTGCCGGGCAGCCACTCCTGGCTCATCGCCGATCCGGCGGCGTTCGGTGAGGTGATGACCAACGTGATCAGCCTGGGTGCCGAGCCGGAGCCGGATTCAGCCGACGAGCCGGAGCCGTAACGCGTCGCTGTCGCGGGCGCGCCAGCCGTGTTCGGCCAGCCACGCGTCCAGGCCGCCGTGCTGCTCGTCGATGCTGGCCAGCACTGCCAGCATCTTCTCCGGAGCGGCCGGCGGGATCTTGTCCGGGGCGGTCGTGGTCCGGTCGTACAAGCCGTTGCGGGCCAGCTGAGCCAGGATCGCCTGCAGCTGCGACTGGGTCTGGGCGTAGTCGTCGGCGATCAGCTCGCGGGGTACTCCCGCCAGACTGAGCGCCACAGCCACGATCACGCCGGTACGGTCCTTGCCTGCTGCGCAGTGCACCACCGTCGCGCCTTCCGGCTCCGCGATCGCCCGCAGCGCGGCCAGGATGGAATCCGGCCGGCGCTCGAAGTAGGCCAGGTAGGAGGCGACCTGCGGGTCCGGATGGGTCGGATAGCGCTCGCCGGCCCAGGGCACCACCGCGTCCGGCTGGGCGGCCAACTCGGGGTTGTCGTTGTACAGCGACAGGTTGTAGAACCGCACCTGCTCGGCCGCGCGCAACCGGCCTGGCGCGGTTCGGGCCACTTCCACGTCGGTGCGCAGGTCGACCACCCTGCGCACACCGAGTTCGGTGACGAGCCTGGCCACGTCCGCCTCGGTGATGTCGATCAGGTTGGCTGAGCGGATCAGCACGCCGGGCCGGATCCGGCGGCCGTCCTCGGTGGGCAGGCCGCCGACGTCGCGGACGTTGACGACTCCTTCCAGTTCGATCCAGTTCGGCACGTACGCGGTGGTCACCACCCCAGCTTAGGTAGGCTCGCGCGGCCGGACAGGTCATGCCGGCCGGACGCCCGCCGATAGTCAGGCAAATGAACCCCCGCACCCTCGCCCGCACCCATTCCTGGCACGCCGTGCTGCTCCTCGGCCTGCCGGCGGTACTGCTGTACTTCGTGATCGGGCGGGATCCGGGCCAGTCGATCGTGTACAGCGCGACCGGCGTGCTGTGTGTGGTGTCGATCATCTACGGGGTCTTGTTGCACCGCCCGGCTCGCCCGGGCGGCTGGCTGGCGATGGCGGCCGCCAACCTCGGCTTCGTGCTGGGTGACGGCATTCTCGACTACTACCCCCTGGTGCTGCACCGCAGCGCGCCGTTCCCCTCCGTGGCCGACGCTCTCTACCTGGCCGGCTACCCGTGCTTGGTGGTCTCGGTGGTGCTGCTGACCAGGGGGCGTGCCGGCGGCAGCAGCCGGGAGGACCGGGCGGACGCGGCCATCCTGACGGTGGGTGCGCTCGCGGTCAGCTGGCACCTGCTGGTCAGCGCGGACGCGCACGACGGCACCCTGTCGCTGTTCGGCAGGGTGGTCACGATGGCCTACCCGATCATGGACGTCGGAGTGCTGTTCATCGTCGTCAACGCCATCTTCTCCACCCGCGTCCGCAACACCGCGGCCGACCTGGTGGCGGCCGGGCTGCTGTCCATGCTGATCGCCGATTTCGGCTACGACCTGCTGGTGCTGCACGGCGCCTACACCAACGGCAGCGCGATCGATGCCTTCTGGCTGATCAGCTACGTGCTGCTCGGTGCCGCGGCGACACACCCGTCGATGCGGCGATCCTTGGTCCGGCGCACCGACAGCCGGGAAGCGCGGCGCCGGCTGCCGCTGGTCTCGCTGGCCGGCTTCGTGGCCCCACTGATCCTGCTGGTCGGGCCGTTGCTGCGCGCCAGGGTGGACGTGCCGGTGCTGGCCGCGCTGTCCATCGCGCTGTTCGGCCTGGTGGTGCTGCGGGTCAGCTGGCTGCTGCATCGGCTGGACCGGCAGGCGCAGTCGCTCACCGAGCGCTCGGACGAGCTCGCGGTGGCGCTGCTCACCCAGCAGGCGCTGGAGGAAGACCTGCGCCACCAGGCCTTTCATGACAGCCTGACCGGGCTCGCCAACCGGGCGCTGCTGCACGACCGGGTCGAACACGCGCTGCTCAGCTCCGCTCGTTCGGCCGGCACCGTGGCTGTCATCTTCTGCGATCTGGACGGCTTCAAGACGGTGAACGACAGCCTCGGGCATCAGATCGGTGACGACCTGCTCAGCGTCATCGGCAAGCGGTTGTCCTCCGTCGTGCGTCCGGCCGACACCGTGGCCAGGTTGGGCGGCGACGAGTTCGCGGTGCTGCTGGAGGCCGCCGACCCGGAGCTGGCCATGACCGCCGCCGACCGGATCGTGTCGGTGGTGCGGCAGCCCATCGAGTGCGCGGGCCAGACGCTGCGGGTCACGGCCAGTGTCGGCGTCTCTTTCGGCACCAGCGCGAAGTCGGTCGAGACGTTGCTCAGCGAGGCGGACGCGGCGATGTATGCGGCCAAGACCGCCGGCAAGAACCGGGTGGCCAGCTTCGAGGAGCAGATGCGCAGCCAGGTGCAGCGGCGGATGGCGCTGCGCAACTGCTTCGACGACGCGCTGCGCGACGGCGAGTTCCACCTGCAGTACCAGCCGCACGTGGCGCTCGCCGACGGCCGGCTGCAGGGTTTCGAGGCGCTGGTGCGCTGGCGGCACGCCGAGTTCGGCCCGATCGGACCGGTGGAGTTCATCCCGCTGGCGGAGGAGACCGGCTTCATCGTGCCGCTGGGCCGTTGGGTGTTGGAGCAGGCCTGCCTGACCGCCGCCGGCTGGCCGGACTGCGCCGGTGGGCCGCTCGCGGTCTCGGTGAACGTCTCGGCACGCCAGCTGACCGATTCGCACCTGCTGGACGACGTGCGGGCGGCGCTGGGCTTCAGCGGGCTGGATCCGCGCCGGCTGGTGCTCGAAGTGACCGAGGGCATGCTCACCGACGACGCCGTGCGCAGTGCGGCCGTCTTGGGGCAGCTGCGACAGCTGGGGATCCGGATCGCCATCGACGACTTCGGCACCGGTTACTCGTCCCTGAGCCAGCTCCGGCAGTTCCCGGTCGACGTGATCAAGATCGACAAGTCCTTCGTGGATCCGCTCGCCGACCCGAGCAACGAGGGCGACGCGTTCGTGAGCATGATCATCGGGCTCGCCCGGCAACTGCGGCTCAGCACCGTGGCCGAGGGCATCGAGACCGACACCCAGCGAGCGGCGCTGGCCGGACTCGGGTGCGACAGCGCCCAGGGCTATCTCATGTCGCGCCCGCTGGACGAGGCCGACGCGCTGCACTTCATCCGGATGGCAAGCGGGCAACCGGGCGCCATCGGCCAGAACGGTAGCGCGGCCGTTGCCTGAGGCACCGGCTTCTGGGCAGTGGCCAGACCCCGTAACGCACCGCGCGGCCCGCACCTACCCGACGACGTGATCGCGCGGGGGGCGGGCCGCGCGTGGCGGCGACGCGGAATCGCTCAGAACACGTCTTCGGCGATGTCCATGATCGCGTTGTCGGTGCTCTCGACGACCTTG
>DATAKO010000126.1:0-31389 GCA_036261575.1 Jatrophihabitans sp. | reverse complement strand
ATCTGCTGCTGGTGCGCAAGCTGGCCACGGCCCGCCAGCCGGAATTCGCGATCGGTGCGGTCGCGATGGTCGGCGACCACCTCACCACGATCGCCAATCCCTCGCTGCGCACGATGAGATCGCCGTCCAGCACGGAGTTCGACCGGGCGTTGCGGCGGGAGTCGGCGGTGCTGCGGCAGCGCGCCGCCGACTACCGCAGGTTCCGCTCGGCCCGGCCGCTCGCAGGGCGCAGCCTGGTGCTGGTCGACGACGGCATGGCAACGGGTGTCACCATGCGCGCTGCGGTTGCGGCGACGCCAGGAACCGCTGTGGTTGCTGTGCCGGTGGCTTCCGCCGAAGCGTGCCGGAGCCTGCTCGAGGCCGGGGCCACGGTGGTCTGCCCGTGGCCCCGGGACGATTTCGGTGCGGTCAGCATGTACTACGAGCGCTTCGAGCAGCTCAGCGACCAGGACGTGCACCGGTTGCTGCAGCAGTGAGGCAACCGCTCAGGACTGTGCGAAACGCAGGGTGATCTGCTCGACCCGACGCACCAGTTCCAGGTCGTAGGCCACGCCCGGCACGTACAGGATGAGGTAGTCCGCGCCGGCATCGATCGCGGCGGCGAGTCGCTCGGCGATCTCGTCGTCGGTGCCGAGCACGGTCTGCCGCGCGAAAGCGTCGAAATCGATGGGCCCCCGTGCCTGCCGGCTGGCCCGCTCCGGGTCATCGCCGGGATCCACCGGGAAGACGTTGAGGGAGGTGGACTTGATGATGTCGGCGTAGTCGCGTCCGACCTGTTCGCAGTGCTCACGCAGCACCCCGAGCTTGTGCCGGATGTCCTCGGGCACGCCGCCACCGACGTTGGCAGCGTCGCCGTACTTGGCGACCAGCTTCAAGGTCACCTTCTCGCCGCCGCCGCCGATCCACAGCGACGGGTGAGGCTTACGTACACCCTTGGGTTCGTTGAACGGCTTGTCGACCGAGTAGTACTTGCCCTCGAACTGGAAGGCGTCCTCGGTCCACAGGCCGTTGATGATCTGCACCGCCTCACGGAAGGCGCCCATCCGATCCTTCAGCTCCGGCCACTCGTAGCCGTAGGCGCGCCACTCGTGCTCATACCACCCGGCACCGATCCCGGCGTAGAGGCGCCCCCTGCTGGCCACATCGACGGTCGAGGCGATCTTGGCGTACAGCGCCGGATTGCGATAGCCGTTGCAGCCGACCATCTGGCCGATGTTGACCCGGCTGGTGTCTCGCGAGAGGGCAGCGGTCGTCGTCCAGCATTCGAAGGTCGTGTTCGCCGTCGGCTCGGGCACGGTGTGGAAGTGGTCATAGAGCCAGATCGAGTCCCAGCTGCCGGCATCCGCGGCCTGGGCTACCGCCGTCATGGCATCCCACTGCTCGACCGGATCGGCAATGTTGACCAGATCCATCCGCCAGCCTTGGGGGACGAAGATTCCGAATCGCGTCATGCCGCTAGCTTGCTCCCCCAGCGGGCAGCAGCGTGGGCGGGGACCCCGCGGACGGCGCACCCGCCCCACGCCGGCGGAAAGGGATCAGGCCGGTGCGGCGTAGTAGCCGACCACGTCGACGATCAGCTCGACGGAGCCGGCCGCAGCGTTGTAGAAGTTGACCGACCCGTTGGCACCCAGGGGCAACACGATCTCGTTGGAGATGGTCTGCGCCTTGGCGAAGTTGATCACTGAGGTGTGCGGCCGCGGATCGCTGGACGGCCAGGCGATCAGGTAACCCTGCGCGGTCGAGGTCAGCGTGGTGACGTTGACGACCACATCGGTGGCCCCGGTAGCCGGAATGCCGTTGGTGCCGGCCAGCGGCAGCGTCAGGGTGGCACCCTTGGCGACCGGGTGCGGCCGGGTGTCCAGCGCCCTGCTGGGGTTGACCGGGATCAGGCCGCCGGCCACCGGGGTGGTGTCGTTGGTGAAGTAGCCGACCAGGTCGACCACGAGCTGCACGGCGCCGGTGGGGCTGTTGTCGAACTCGACCTCGCCGTCGGGGCCGACGGGAACGACGATCTCGTTCGAGACGGCCTGTGGACCCGGGTTGTACCCGAGCACCGACGTGTGCGGCCGCGGTTCCTGACTGGCGTAGCCGTAGACGTAGCCCGGCCGGGTGGCGTTCAGCGCAGCGAGGTTGATCAGCACCGCGGTGGCGTCACTGGGAACCGAGTCCGTGGCGGTGAGCTGGCCGGTCACCGGGCCTGCGATGCCGTCGCCGGGCTGCAGGTACGGTGCGGCGGTGTCGGTACGGCTGTCGTAGAGCCGCACCGGATCGATCGCACCGAAGCCGCCGCCGGACGGGGTGCCATCGGCGTAGTAGCCGACCAGGTCCGCCACGAGCTGGACGGGCGCCGGGCCGCCGTTGAACAGGGCGATCTTGCCGTCGGTGCCGACCGCCACGGTGACCTCGTTGGAGGTGCCCGCAGTGCCGGCGAAGTAGTTCAGGATCGAGGTATGCGGCCGGGAGCTCGTGCTGGCCCAGCCGATCACGTAACCCGGCTTGACCGAATTCAGACCGGCCAGGTTCAACACGACGGCCGACACTCCGGTTGCTGGTACCGCGCCGACACCCAGCACCTGCACGGTGAGCGTGCCGCCGGCCGCCACCGGCGCCTTGACCGCGCCGACGCCGTTGCGGGTGTCCAGCGCACGGGTGGAGGCGATGCCGGTGTAGGAGCCGTTGCCGGTGCCGACCATGGGTCGCGCGGTCGCGCTGTGCTGGGGCAGCGGCTGCCGCCAGCCCGCGGCGTGCGCGGCCGGTGCGAGCACCAGGCTCACCGTCGCGGCGCCGGCGACCGCCAGCGCCGATTTCAGTGCTCTCAGAGCCATCAGATCTGTGTCCTCACCCGTAGTCGCAGAACCCCGCCGCACGCTGTTGTGCCAGAGGCGAGCGTTCGCAGCCTGCCACACCGCTTAAGAGTGCGCTGGGAAAACCACGGTGGACGATCGTGCCAATCCGCCCGCAACCGCCGCTACGAACGGCTGGGCGTGGTGCGTACCAGGCGGTGGCTGCTCGGCACCCTCGGCTCCCTCGCGATCGGCGGCCTGGCCGGCTGCAGCGGCCGGCCGCATCCGGCCGCCCGCGATACTGCCGGAGTGGATGCGCTCCCCTTCCAGCAGTACAGCTACGGCGACGATCCCGCGCAATGGGGCCGGCTGTACCGGCCGTCCGGCCGCTCCGCCGGCACCGTGGTGGTCATCCATGGCGGCTTCTGGCGCTCCGAGTACGGCGCCGAGTTGGGCACACCACTCGCCCAGGACCTGGCGCGACGCGGCTGGACGGCGTGGAACATCGAGTACCGGCGGGTCGGCAACGGCGGTGGCTGGCCGAACACGCTGACCGACGTGGGCGCGGCGATCGACCGGCTCGCCACACTCGAGGTCGACACCACGAAGGTGATCGCACTCGGGCACTCGGCCGGTGGCCAGCTTGCTGCCTGGTCGGCTGCGCGGGAGGCCGCGGCAGTGCCGATCACCGGGGTCGTCAGCCAGGCCGGCGTGCTCGATCTGGTTGCCGCGGCGCAGCGTGGGGTGGGCGGCAGCGCGGTGCCGGATCTGCTCGGCGGGACGCCGGCGCAGGTACCTGACCGCTACCAGGTGGCCGACCCGCGGCAGCACGTCCCGCTGCCCGTCCCAGTGCGATGCCTGCACGCGGCGGCTGACCGCAACGTCCCCTACTGGCAGAGCACCGACTACGTGCAGGCCGCTCGCGCGGCGGGCGCCGATGCCAGCCTGACCACGGTTCCCGGCGACCACTTCACCCTGATCGACACCGGTGCGCCGGCCTGGCAGGCGGCACTGGCGGCGCTGGCGGAACTGAGCTGATCTCGCCCCGGGACGCACTGATCGGGCCGTGCCGACGCCGCGTCGACTTGAGCCACCGCACATAACCGTTCCGTCGTCGAACGCTCCCGGTTACCGTTGGGTAACCGAAGCCGGAGGACCAGCACATGAGCACCGAAGCCTTCATCTATGACGCGATCCGCACGCCCCGCGGTCGCGGCAAGCGGACCGGATCCCTGCACGAGGTCAAGCCGGTATCACTGGTGGTCGGACTGATCCAGGAGATCCGCCGCCGCAATCCGGGCCTGGATCCCGGCCTGATCGAGGACGTGATTCTCGGCGTGGTGACCCCGATCGGAGACCAGGGCGCGGTCATCGCGCGGACTGCCGCGGTCGCCGCTGGGCTCCAGCGATCCGGTCCAGGCGTGCAGGTGAATCGCTTCTGCGCCTCCGGCCTGGAGGCCGTCAACCTGGCTGCGCAGAAGGTCCGCTCCGGCTGGGAGGAACTGCTGCTCGCCGGCGGGGTCGAATCGATGTCCCGGGTACCGATGGGTTCCGACGGCGGCGCGTGGGCGATGGATCCGGAGACCGCCTACGACACCAGCTTCATCCCGCAGGGCATCAGCGCTGATCTGATCGCGACCCTGGAAGGATTCGACCGCGAGGCGGTGGACGGCTTCGCGGTCGACTCACAGGCCAAGGCCGCCAAGGCACTGGCCGACGGTGCCTTCGACCGCTCGGTGATCCCGGTGCGCGATCGCAACGGCTTGACCGTGCTGGAGCATGACGAGTTCCCGCGACCGGGCACCACGCTGCAGTCCCTGGCCGGACTCGCTCCCTCGTTCGCCGCCATGGGCGAGCAGGCCGGCTTCGATGCGGTGGCCCTGCAGAAGTACACCTGGGTCGAGCGGATCGAACACGTGCACACGGCCGGCAACTCCTCCGGCATCGTGGACGGCGCCGCGCTGATGCTCGTCGGCAGCGAGAGCGCCGGCCAGGCCGCCGGATTGACCCCTCGAGCGCGCGTGGTCGCCACCGGGGTGGTGGCCGAGGAGCCGACCATCATGCTGACCGGACCCGCACCCGCGGCCCGGAAGGCGCTTGCCCACGCCGGGCTTTCGGTCGAGGACATCGATTTGTTCGAGGTCAACGAGGCATTCGCCGCCGTGGTGCTCAAGTTCCTGCGCGAGCTGCAGGTGCCCGCGGAGAAGGTCAACGTCAACGGTGGTGCGATCGCACTCGGACACCCGCTCGGCGCGACCGGGGCGATGATCCTCGGCACGCTGATCGACGAGCTCGAGCGCCGGGATCTGCGGTACGGGCTGGCGACACTGTGCGTCGGTGGCGGAATGGGAGTGGCGACGATCGTGGAGCGAATCTGATGACGAACATGATCGACTGGACGACGGACGCCGACGGGATCGTCACTGTGACGATGGACGACCCGGCACAGCGCGCCAACACCATGAACGACACCTTCCGGCAGTCACTTGCCGAGACCGTCGATCGGCTCTACCTGGAACGCGATTCCATCACCGGCGTCATCCTCACCTCCGCCAAGGCGACGTTCTTCGCCGGCGGGGACCTGCGGTTGCTGAGCCAGATCACCGACGACACTGCCGATGAGTTCTTCCTTTCAGCACAACGGATGAAGGCTGACCTGCGCCGGCTCGAGCAGCTCGGCAGGCCGGTCGTCGCCGCCCTCAACGGCACCGCACTCGGGGGCGGTCTGGAGATCGCGCTGGCCTGCCACCACCGGATCGCGCTGGCGACGCCGGCCAGCCGCTTCGGGCTGCCCGAGGTCACGCTCGGGTTGCTACCTGGTGGCGGCGGGGTGAGCCGCACCGTGCGCATGCTCGGCATCGCCGAGGCGCTGACGAAGCTGCTGCTGCAGGGCCAGCAGCTCAGCCCGGCCGGCGCGCGCGACCTCGGCATCATCGACGAACTGGCCGAATCCACCGAGGAGCTGCTCGTCGCTGCCCGGTCCTGGATCGCAGCCAACCCGGAGCCGGTGCAACCCTGGGACGGGCCCGGCTTCCGCATTCCCGGCGGCACTCCGAGCAGCCCCTCGTTCGCCGCGATGCTGCCGGCCTTCCCGGCGACCCTGCGCAAGCAACTCAAGGGTGCGCCGATGCCGGCCCCGCATCACATCCTGTGTGCCGCGGTGGAAGGCAGCCAGGTGGACATCGACACCGCGCTGCGGATCGAGACCCGCTACCTGACCGACCTGGTACGCGGCCAGGTCAGCAAGAACATGATCCAGGCCTTCTGGTTCGACCTGAACGCGATCAATGCCGGCGGCAGTCGTCCGTCCGGCCACGCGCCGCGGCCGGCCACCCGGGTCGCGGTGCTCGGCGCCGGCATGATGGGGGCCGGCATCGCCTACGTCTCCGCGCGCAACGGCATCGAGGTGGTACTGAAGGACGTCTCGCTGGCGGCGGCGGAGAAGGGCAAGGACTACTCCCGGGGGCTGCTGGACAAGGCCGTCGCACGCGGCCGGCTCAGCGAGGACGAACGAGCGCAGGTGCTGGCACGGATCACCCCGACCGCCGACGTCGCCGATCTGGCCGGCTGCGACCTGGTGGTGGAGGCGGTGTTCGAGAACGCCGGGCTGAAGAAGCAGGTATTCGCCGAGACCGAGCCGGTGGTGGCCGCCGACGCGCTACTCGGTTCCAACACCTCCACCCTGCCGATCACCGCACTGGCCGAGGGTGTCTCGCGCAAGCAGGATTTCATCGGCCTGCACTTCTTCTCACCGGTCGACAAGCTGCCCCTGCTGGAGATCATTCGCGGGGATCAGACCTCCGATGCCGCCCTGGCCCGTGCGCTGGACTATGCCGCGCAGATCAAGAAGACGCCGATCGTGGTTGCCGACAGCCGGGGCTTCTTCACCAGCCGGGTGATCGGCACCTTCATCAACGAGGCCCTGGCCATGCTGGGCGAAGGCGTGCCACCCGCGATGATCGAGCAGGCCACCACGCAGGCCGGATACCCGGTCGGAGCGCTTCAGCTCACCGACGAGTTGAACATGGAGCTGATGGCCAAGATCCGCAACGAGTCACGTGAGGCCGCGGGTGCCGCCTTCGTGCCGCACCCGGGCGAGGCGGTGTTCGACCGGATGCTGGAGCTTGGCCGGCCGGGACGGCTGCGCGGTGCCGGATTCTTCGACTACCACGAGGGAAAGCGCACCGGCCTGTGGGCCGGTCTGGCGAGCGAGTTCCCGGTCCGGCAGGATCCGGCGAGCCTGGATCTGGCCGAGCTGTCCGAGCGGATGCTGTTCGTCGAGGCGCTGGAATCGGTGCGCTGCCTGGACGAGGGCGTGCTGCTGACGGTGGCCGACGCCAATATCGGTTCGATCATGGGCATCGGGTTCCCGCCGTGGACCGGCGGCGTGCTGCAGTACATCAACGGCTTCGGGATGGCCGAGTTCGTGGAGCGCGCGGACCAGCTGGCCGGCCGTTACGGGGCGCGGTTCCAGGTGCCGGATTCGCTGCGCAAGCGGGCGGAAACCGGCGAGCAGTACCGGTGAGCGGACCGCTCGCGGGCCTGCGGGTGCTCGAGCTGCCCGCCCTGGGCCCGGTGCCGTTCGTCGGGATGCTGCTGGCAGACCTGGGCGCCGAGGTGATCCGGATCGACCGGGTGGGGGCCGCCGGTGATCCGCTCAGCGCGCTGCCGGTGGGCGCCAACGGGCCGATCGGGCGCGGCCGGCGCAGCATCGCACTCGATCTCAAACAGCCGGCCGCGGTCGAGGTGGCGCTGGACCTGGTCGCCGAATGTGCCGTGCTGATCGAGGGATTCCGGCCTGGCGTGGCAGAGCGGCTGGGCGTCGGGCCGGCCGCCGCGCTGGCGCGCAACCCGGTGCTGGTGTACGGCCGGATGACCGGCTGGGGCCAGCACGGGCCACTGGCGCCGCGCGCCGGCCACGACATCACCTACCTGGCTGTCTCCGGGCTGCTGCACGATCTGGGCCCGCAGGGCGGGCCGCCGGTACCGCCGGCCAACTACGTCTGTGACTTCGGCGGCGGGGCGATGGTGCTGGCAACCGGACTGCTCGCAGCGGTGCTGCACGCCCGCAGCACCGGCCGCGGTCAAGTGGTCGACGCGGCCATGGTGGACGGCGCGGCCTACCTGGCCACCATGGTTCGCAGCCTGTACGGCGCCGGCCTGTGGCAGGACGGCCGGGAGAACAACATCTTCAACGGCGGTCAGCCGCACTACCGCTGTTACCGCTGCGCCGACGGCCGGTTCGTCGCCGTGGGAGCGCTCGAGCCGAAGTTCTGGGACGAGTTGGTGCGCACGCTCGGCTGGGACCCGGCCAGCACCGCGTCACCGTACGACCCGGCGCAGCACGCCCAGCTCACCGCGGCGTTGAGCCGGACCTTCCTGACCCGGACCCGGGACGAGTGGACCGAGCTGTTCGGCGACCATGACGCGTGCGTGGCGCCGGTGCTCACGCTGGATGAGGCGCCGCGGCATCCGCACCACGTAGAGCGAAGCAGCTACCTGCAGGTGGCCGGCACGACCGTCGCGGCGCCGGTTCCACGCTTCAGCCAGACGCCCGCGGATGTGGGCTGCCCGCCACCCGCGGTCGGGGAAGACACCGAGGCCGTGCTGGCAGACCTTGGCTATTCCGCCGACCGGATCGGTGTGCTGCGCAAGTCCGGCACCATCGCCTGACCTCCTCTCCCCACCCCCTGTTGCATTGTGCGGCCCGAAAGGACCCGAAAACTGGCCTTCCAGGGGCCTTTCAGGCCGCACAATGCGGAAGGTTTAGACGCGCTTCAGGAAGGCCCGGTAGGCCTCCGCCACGATCTCGGCGCAGGTCTCCAGCGGTATGGCGGTGCTGTCGAGCTGCATGTGATACAGCGCGGGATCTGCCTGATCGGTGTGGTACAGCCGGCGCATGTAGTGCTCGCGCGCCTTGTCCGTCTCGGGTTGGCGCTGTCGCGCCTCATCCTCGGAGATGCCCTGCACCTCAGCGCCCTGCCGGATCCGGTCCTCCTTGGCCCCGAAGAGCCGCACCCGCAGCACATCCGGCTCGTTGACGAAGGCGGCCGCCCCGGCCCGACCGAGGATGACGCAGCCGTCGGCCAGCTTCTGGCGCAGGATCCGCTCGGTGTGCTCGCGGAATTCGGCAGCGTCGTCAGCCAGGCTCGGATCGATCGGCGGCCCGGCAGTCCCGGTCAGCGGTACCAATGCTCCGAAGAAGCGCTCTGCCACGCTGCGCTTTGCCTCGCCCTGCTCGGCTTCTTCGACGGTGACGTGAAGTTCCTGGGCCACCGTCGAGCTGACCGCGCGATCGACGAGCTGTACACCGAGCAACTCGGCCACCCGGGGAGCGACCACGCTGCCACCAGCACCGTATCCGGACGATATCGTCACGCCTGGCATGAAGTACCTACCCCTCTGCCCCCGTTGTGAAGTTACCCCGGCTTCGGTTCAGCCGTGCTTGTAGGCAAATAGTCCGTCGGGAAACGCTCCGTTCGCAACTGCAACACGCGTCACCGTCTTGCCCAGTTCGATCACCCGCTCGGCCCTGGTCGCGCCGAGTCGCTGCCACGGCCCGGTCGCCATCGCGTCGGTGTCGTCCTCGATCGCCTGGCGCAGCTGCAGCCCGGCCTCGGTAAGCGCGAGATGGTCCGGCTGCAGCACACCACGGGCCCGCAGCCGGTCGAGCGACTGCTGCCACTGCTCCTCCGACCAGCCGCGCAGCTTCCTGCCGTGCTCGGCGACGAAGCCGCGGCCGGTCGCGGTGTGGCTGACGATCGCGTCGATACCGTTCAGATCCCGCCGCAGCAGCGCCGCCAGGTGCCCGTCGCCACGATGCTCGCGCAGCAGCGTGACAGCATGCCACAGCTGCAGGTGCGCCGGTTCCGGCCAGCCGAGACCGGCCTGCCCGGCGTACAGCGGCCGGCCTTCACCACCGACGTTCTCGATAGCAGCCCGCGCCAGCTGCGCGAGTTCGGCCAGCTCGGCCGACGCCAGCAGCTCCGGGCCGAGCAGCCGATGGTAGGCCTGGTCGACGCCCGCCAGCCGGGCCGCGAGGATGTCGTCGCGGGCGGCGAGCGTCCAGGCGCGCGGAATGTGCTTGGCCACCAGTTCGGCGTTGAAGTTGTAGAAGGTCGCGGCGACGACGGATGCGCTCACCTCGCCCATCGCCGCAGCGCGGGATGCGAAGTAGGTCATCCGTCCCGGCCGCAGGCCGATTCCGACCAACGCGTCGTGCACCTCGTCCGCGAAGTAGCTCAGCGCGTGCAGTGGTTCCAGCGCCCGGTGCGCCCGGCCGGCGATCCGCGCCCAGTCAGGACCATCAGCAGCGTCAGCGCGCGCGTCGCCCGCGGCAGCAGCAATATCGACCACCCGGTCAGCCTAGCCAGCGTGGTCCCGGTCAGCCGCGCAACGCCTCGCCGACACCGCCAGCCGTCAGTCCCAGCTCGGCCACCGCCGCGTCGCGGATCTTGAACTTCTGGATCTTGCCGGTGACCGTCATCGGATACTCCGCGACGAAGCGCACGTAGCGCGGCACCTTGTAGTGCGCCAGCCGCCCGCGGCAGTAGTCACGCACCTGCTCCTCGGTCAAGCCGGCGCCGGGCTTGAGGCGGACTGCCGCCAGCAACTCCTCGCCGTACTTCTCATCCGGCACCCCGACGACCTGCACGTCCTCGATCTCAGGATGGGTGTACAGGAACTCCTCGACCTCGCGGGGATAGATGTTCTCGCCACCGCGGATCACCATGTCCTTGCTGCGGCCGACGATCGACAGGTAGCCCTCGGCATCCATCACGGCCAGGTCGCCGGTGTGCATCCAGCCGTTGATCAGCACCTCCGCGGTCTTGTCCGGCTCGTTCCAGTAGCCCCGCATCACCGAATAGGCGCGGGTGCACAGCTCGCCGGTCTGGCCGCGCAACACGATCAGACCTGTTGCCGGGTCGATCACCTTCACCTGTACGTGCGGGTGCACCCGGCCGACGGTGGCGGTGCGGCGATCCAGCGAGTCGTCGGCGCGGGTCTGGGTGGAGACCGGCGAGGTCTCGGTCATGCCGTAGGCGATGGTGACCTCGGACATGTGCATCTCGGTGATGACCCGCTTCATGACCTCGACCGGGCATGGCGAGCCGGCCATGATTCCGGTGCGCAGCGAGCTGAGATCGAACTCGGCGAAGCCCTCGAGCGCCAGTTCGGCGATGAACATGGTCGGCACCCCGTACAGCGAGGTGCACCGCTCGGCCTGCACCGCCGCCAGCGTGGCGGCCGGGTCGAAGCCCGCTGCGGGAATGACTATGCACGAGCCGTGCGTGATCGCGGCGAGATTGCCCATCACCATGCCGAAGCAGTGATAGAAGGGCACCGGCACGCAGATTCGGTCCTGCTCGGTGTAAGAACAGCCCTCGCCCACCAGGTAACCGTTGTTCAGGATGTTGTGGTGGCTGAGCGTGGCGCCCTTCGGGAAACCGGTGGTGCCGGAGGTGTACTGGATGTTGATCGGGTCGTCCAGATCGAGGCCGGCCGAGATCTCGCGGACGCGCTGCAGCGGCACCGAGGCACCGTCGGCCACCAGCCCGGCCCAGGTCTGCTCGCCGAGATAGATCACCTCGCGCAGTTCCGGACAGTCCGGTGCCACCTCGGCGACCATGGATCGGTAGTCGCTGCCCTTGTGCGCCACCGCGGTGAACAGCATGCTGATGCCCGATTGCCTGAGCACGTAGGCCAATTCGTGGCTGCGGTACGCCGGGTTGATGTTGACCAGGATTGCGCCGATGCGCGCGGTGGCGTACTGCACCAGCATCCAGTCGATGCAGTTCGGCGCCCAGATCCCCACCCGGTCACCGACGCCGACCTGGTGGGCGAGAAGGCCCCGGGCCAGCTCGTCGACCGTCCGGTCGAGCTCGGCGTAGGTGAGTCGGCGGCCCGTCTCGAACTCGACCACGGCATCGCGCTCGGCGTAGCTGGCTGCGGTGCGGGCGAGCCGGTCACCGATGGTGTCGCCGAGCAGGCTGACGGTGGAGGTGCCGCTGGAGTAGGAAGGCAGGGACGGCGAGGTCATGCACGGATTGAACCGCGTGCGGGGCCAGCTCGCCAGGGTTGGCTGTCGTCGGGACTCGCTCGATCGCCGGCGCAGCTGGCCGACAAACGACGAGCGCCGTGGCTCCCGGCGGGAACCACGGCGCTCGACCTGGCTGTTGGGCCCTTACACCTCGGCCGGAGCGTTGGTGTTGCCTTCGAGCAGCGAGCGAACCTCGGACTCGCGGTACCGGCGGTGTCCACCGAGCGTGCGGATCGAGGTGAGCTTGCCAGCCTTGGCCCAGCGCGTCACCGTCTTGGGGTCAACGCGGAACAGCGTTGCCACCTCCGACGGAGTCAGCAAAGGCTCCGACTCTGTGCGTTGACGAGGATTGGTCATTGACCCTCGCCCCCTTCCTGAATATATATAACGCGCATCCCGTTGCGACGTCCTACGAAGTATGCACCAGTTTCCTCTGCAACTTCACGTCCTGTAGTCGTGAAGTTGGCCGATAACGGTAACGATTCCGCAACGAAGGGCCTCCGGTAGGTATCTTTTGCACCGGAAGTGATCAGCGGACAACCCACCGCAATCAAGGACAAGCCGCTGTGCAGTTCGCGGAGCTGCCCCGAAAGAACTTGCGCGCGCAACGGCTCGCCCAACTCTAGCGTCCCGCGAGGTCGCTGCAAGGCAACTGCGCCGAACCGGGACACCCTGCGCGCCCGGGATCGCCGGCCACGGGAGAATCGACGGCCAGGGGAAGCCGGCGCGGGCCGCCGGGTGACCTCGCGCGCACCGGCCCGGGTGGTGTGCGGGATCGTCGATGTCCGATGTACCCTCGAGCTACGAAACTGACAACCGATTCCCGGAGCAAACGGCTCTAACCCCAGGGTGTGAGTGCGCTGCTCCGGATGACTGTGCGAGCGAGGGGGTCGAGCCATGGGGCGCGGCCGTGCCAAGGCAAAGCAGCAGAAGGTCGCTCGGGACCTGAAGTACAACACCCAGAGCACCGACTTCTCTGCACTCCAGCGTGAACTCGGGCATGCTTCGCCGCCCAGCGGTGCAGCGGACAGCGGCGATCCCTACGCCGACGACGAGTACGAGGACGAGGAGAGTTGGGTAGGCGGCTCTCGCTGAGCTGCCTCAGCTGAGACCGGCTGCAGCGTTCAGAAGCTGCAGTCGGCGTAGTCGCCGCTCAGCTGCACCGATCCGGTGCCTGGCTGCATGCGTCCCAACACCCAGCTCGGTACGCCCCGCGATGCCAGCGTTGCGAGCGCATCGTCGACCACCGACGGTGCAAGCACGGCGACCATGCCGACGCCCAGGTTGAAGGCGGGTTCCAGTTCTGCCCGGGCCACGCCGCCGCGGGCGGCCAGCAGCTGGAATACGGGAAGCGGCGTCCAGGTGCTGCGGTCCACCACCGCATCCAGGTGCGGTGGCAGCACCCGGACGAGGTTTCCGGCCAGCCCGCCGCCGGTGATGTGTGAGAACGCCCGCACGCCACCGGCCTCGATGAGCGCCAGGCAGTCCTGGGCGTAGATGCGGGTGGGGGTGAGCAGCTCGTCGCCGAGGGTGCGGCCGCCCAGCTCCGCCGGGGTTTCGGCCAGTGCGAGCCCGGCGCTGGCGATGATGTGGCGCACCAGCGAGAACCCGTTGGAGTGCACGCCGGACGAGCCCATCGCCACCAGCACGTCACCGTCCTGGATCCGGTCCGGGCCCAGCTGGGCATCGGCGTTGACCACGCCGGTGCCGGCGCCGCTGATGTCGTAGTCGTCGGGTCGCATGACGCCCGGATGCTCGGCGGTCTCGCCGCCGACCAGGGCACACCCTGCTTGCACGCAGCCTTCGGCGATGCCGGCGACGATCGCCGCGATCTTCTCCGGCACCACCTTGCCGGTTGCGATGTAGTCGGTCATGAACAGTGGCTCGGCACCAACCACCACCAGATCGTCGATCACCATGGCGACCAGGTCGATGCCCACCGTGTCGTGCCGGTCCAGCGCTTGAGCGATCGCCAGCTTGGTACCCACGCCGTCGGTGGAGGTGGCCAGCACCGGTTGCGGGTACTTGGCCAGGTCCAGCCGGAACAGCCCGGCGAATCCACCGAGGCCGCCCAGCACCTCCGGCCGGCCGGTCCGCTTGACCGACGCCTTCATCAGCTCGACGGCGCGGTCGCCGGCCTCGATGTCGACGCCGGCCGCGGCATAGGACATCGCGCCCAGCCGGCCAGCTTGGCCCGCGGTCCCGGTCACCGGGCATCGGCGGCGGGTTCGAGCAGCGTCTCGCTGTCGCTGACCGCCTTCTCGATGCCCTCCAGCACGTGCTTGCCGACCAGCTGAGGCAGCGGAATCGGGTACTTGCCGTCGAAGCAGGCGCGGCACAGCCGGGTCTTGGGCTGCTCGGTCGCGGCAACCAGGCCGTCGAGAGAGATGTAGCCGAGGCTGTCCGCACCGATGGAGGCGCGCACACCTTCGACGTCCAGGCCGGCCGCGATCAGCTCGGCCCGGCTGGCGAAATCGATGCCGTAGAAGCAGGGCCACTCCACCGGGGGCGAGGCGATGCGCACGTGCACCTCGATGGCACCGGCCTCGCGCAGCATCCGGATCACCTGCCGCTGGGTGTTGCCGCGCACGATCGAGTCGTCCACGACGACCAGCCGCTTGCCGCGGATGACGTCGCGCAGCGGGTTCAGCTTCAGCCGGATGCCGAGCTGCCGGATGGTCTGCGACGGCTGGATGAAGGTGCGTCCCACGTAGGCGTTCTTGACCAGCCCCATGCCGTACGGGATTCCGGAAGCCTCGGCGTAGCCGATCGCGGCGGGCGTCCCGGACTCCGGGGTGGGCATCACCAGATCTGCCTCGACCGGGTGCTCGCGCGCCAGCCGGCGCCCGATCTCGACCCTCGTCGAGTGCACCGACCGGCCGGCCAGGGTGGTGTCGGGACGCGCGAGGTAGACGTACTCGAAGATGCAGCCCTTCGGATCCGGGTTGGCGAAGCGCTGCGAGCGCAGGCCGTCCTCATCGATCGCGATCAGCTCGCCCGGCTCGATCTCGCGGACGAAGGAGGCACCGACGATGTCCAGCGCGGCGGACTCGCTGGTGACCACCCAGCCGCGGTCCAGCCGGCCCAGCGACAGCGGCCGGACGCCCTGCGGGTCACGGGCGGCGTAGAGGGTGTGCTCGTCCATGAACACGATGGAGAAGGCGCCGCGCAGGGCGGGCAGCACCTGCATCGCCGCCTCCTCGACCGAGACGTCGGGACGGCTGGCCAGCAGCTCGGTCATCAGGTCCGAGTCGGAGGTGGCGGCCGGCTGCGAGCCGCGCCTGCTCTCGTGCGAGCCGGCCTGCATGGCCTGCGCCAGTTCGGCGGTGTTCACCAGGTTGCCGTTGTGCCCCAGCGCCAGGCCGGTGCCGGCCCGGGTACTGCGAAACGTCGGCTGGGAGTTCTCCCAGGTGGACGAGCCGGTGGTCGAGTATCGGGTGTGCCCGATCGCGATGTGCCCGCGCAGGGTGGCCAGCGTGGACTCGTCGAAAACCTGCGAGACCAGCCCGAGGTCCTTGTAGACCAGGATCGACGAGCCGTCGCTCACGGCGATGCCGGCCGCCTCCTGCCCCCGGTGCTGCAGGGCGTACATGCCGAAGTAGGCCAGCTTGGCCACCTCTTCGCCCGGCGCCCAGACGCCGAAGACACCGCATTCGTCCTGCGGGCCTTTGTCCTGGGGGTCGATGTCGTGGTTGAGTCTGCCGTCCGCGCGCGCCACGAGGTCAGTCTACGGGGCGAACACCGGCCGGCCTGCCCGGTTGCCGGTTCAGCTCAGCAGCGGCAGCTGAGCGGACAGGTCGGCGCGGTTGCCACTGGCGCGCACCAGCGCCCCCGACACGGCCTCGGGCCAGGCGAGCCGGCCGGTGGCAAGCCGGAGAAACGTCAGGGCATCGGTCTCGACGACGTTCGGCGGGGTGCCCCGGGTGTGCCGGGGCCCCGCGATCGCCTGCACCGCCGCGAACGGCGGGATCCGGACTTCCACCGACCGTCCTGGGTAAGCCGTTTCCAGCATGCCGGCCACGGTCCGGACGGCGACGCTGAGGGCCTTGCGATCGAACTGGACAGCCGGCCGGTCGGGCAGCGAGCGGTTCACGTCGTCGGTGTGCACGATCAGTTCGAGGATCCGGGTGGTCAGCAAGTCCACCGCGGTGATCGGCCCCCGCGGCGTGTTCAGCCGCGCGGGGACGGGTTGCGCCAACCGCGTCGTCAGCGCGTGCACGGTCTGGTCCCACTGCGTGATCAGCTCGTCCGGCGTGCGGTCGGCGGCGGTCTCCAGGGTGGCGAAGTCCAGCGCCTCGACGTCGCGCCGGTAGCTTCGAACGAACTCGTGTGCGGGCAGCGGCGATTCGTCGCTCGCGCGGTCCACCAGGCGTGCCAGGCCGGTGAGCTGCAGCAGGATGTGCGCGGCGAGCAGCCGGACATCCCAACCGGGCAGCACGCTGGGGCGGCCGAACTCCTCGTACGGCAGCTCGGCCAGCGCGGCGCGCAGCAGGGCCGCCTGCGCCAGTAGCTGCGGCGCGAGCTTGGCCGGGGTGGGGACGGCCATGCCTCAGACCATCAGCCGAACAGCTCCGGCAACGTCCGGCTCCACGCCACCCGCAACTCCGACAGCGGGATCCGGAACTGCCCCTGCACCTCGATGGCCGACTCCAGGATGTCCAGCACCCCGATGCGCTGGGCGGGCAGGCCCCGCGCGGTGCACATATCCGTGAAGCGCACCTCCTCCGACCGGGGGACGGCCACCACTGCCCGGCCGGCCGACTCGGCGAACAGAAATACGAAGGGGTCGATGCCCTCGGGCACGATGAGCCGGACGCCGGCGTCACCACGCAGGCAGCTCTCGGCCACTGCCTGGAACAGGCCACCGTCGGACAGGTCGTGCGCGGCGTCTATCAGCCCGTCGCGGGAGGCGTTGATCAGGATGTCTGCCAGCAGCTGCTCGCGGGCCAGATCCACCTTCGGCGGCCGGCCGCCCAGGAACCCATGCGCCACGTCGGCCCACTCGGAGCCGCCGAACTCGTCAGCGGTGTCACCGAGCAGGTACAGCTGGGCACCGTCGCCGACGAACGCCTGGCTGGTGCGCCGCTCGACGTCGTCGATCACGCCCAGTACCCCGATCACCGGGGTCGGCAGGATCGCGGTGGTGCCGGTCTGGTTGTAGAAGCTGACGTTGCCACCGGTGACCGGGATGCCGAGCTGCTGGCAACCGTCGGCCAGGCCGCGCACGGCCTCGGCGAACTGCCACATCACGGCCGGGTCCTCCGGCGAGCCGAAGTTCAGGCAGTTGGTGACGGCCAGCGGCCGGGCGCCGGTGGTGGCGACATTGCGGTAGGCCTCGGCCAGCGCCAGCTGGGCCCCGGCATACGGGTCGAGCCGGGTGTAACGGCCGTTGCCGTCCACCGCGAGCGCGATGCCCAGCTGCCTGCCACCGTCGGCGGCCTCGACCAACCGGATCATGCCGGAGTCCTCGGGCTGGGCCAGCACCGTGTTGCCCAGCACGTAGCGGTCGTACTGGTCTGTCACCCAGGACTTGTCGGCCAGGTTGGGCGAGCCCACCAGTTTCAGCGCGGTCGCCCGCAGCTGCTCACCGTTCTTCGGCCGGGGCAAGCCGTTGCCGTGCTCCCCGTTGAGCGCGTCCTGGTCGTAGGGCCGGCGGATCGGCCGTTCGTACACCGGGCCCTCGTGTGCCAGCGTGCGCGGCGGCACGTCGACGATGGTCTCGCCGTGCCAGCGCATCACCAGCCGCCCGGTGTCGGTCACGGTGCCGATGACGGTGGCGGTCACCTCCCATTTGGCGCAGATGGCCATGAACGCCTCGAGCTTGTCGGGGGCGACCACCGCCATCATGCGTTCCTGCGACTCGCTCATCAGGATCTCTTCGGGCACCAGCGTCTCGTCCCGCAGCGGCGCCCTGTCCAGGTCGACGTCCATGCCACCGGTGCCGGCCGCGGCCAGCTCGGTGGTCGCACAGGACAGCCCGGCGGCGCCGAGGTCCTGGATGCCGGTGACCAGGTCTGCGCCGAAGATCTCCAGACAGCACTCGATGAGCACCTTCTCGGCGAACGGGTCACCGACCTGCACCGCCGGACGCTTGCGCTCGCCCTCGGCCTCGAAGCTGGCGCTGGCCAGCACCGAGGCACCGCCGATGCCGTCGCCACCGGTGCGCGCGCCGAACAGCACGACGTGGCTGCCGGGGCCGTCAGCCTTGGCCAGCTTGATGCCGTCAGCCGGTAGCACCCCGACGCACAGTGCGTTCACCAGCGGGTTGCCGAGGTAGCTGCGGTCGAAGGACAGCTCACCGCCGATGTTGGGCAGCCCCAGGCAGTTGCCATAGCCACCGACGCCGGCCACGACGCCGGGCAGCACCCGAGCGGTGTCCGGGGCGTCGGCCGGCCCGAAGCGCAGCGCGTCCATCACCGCGACCGGCCGGGCTCCCATGGTCAGGATGTCGCGGACGATGCCACCGACCCCGGTAGCCGCGCCCTGGTGGGGCTCGACGTAGGACGGGTGGTTGTGCGACTCGATCTTGAACGTGACGGCCAGGCCCTGACCGACGTCGACCACGCCGGCGTTCTCACCCATGCCGACCAGCAGGATGTCCTTGGCCGCGGCCGGAACCTTGTCACCGAACTGCCGCAGATGCACCTTGGACGACTTGTAGGAGCAGTGCTCGGACCACATGACCGAGTACATCGCCAGCTCCGACCCGGTCGGCCGGCGGCCGAGGATGTCCTTGATCCGCTGGTACTCCTCCGGCGCCAGGCCGAGCTGCTTGAACGGCTGCTCGGCGTCCGGGTCCGCCGCCGCGGCCTCGATGGTGTCCACCACGTACTCGCTCATGCTTGTCCTACCAGGGAAGTGAGGACCGACGCGAAGAACGTCAGGCCGTCGGTGCTCGGACCGGTGAGGTCCTCGATGGCGTGCTCGGGGTGCGGCATCAGCCCCACCACGTTGCCCGCCTTGTTCGAGATCCCGGCGATGTCGCGGTAGGAACCGTTCGGGTTGTCACCCAGGTAGCGCGCCACCACGCGACCCTCGCCCTCCAGCTCGTCCAGCGTCCGATGGTCGGCGACGTAGCCGCCCTCACCGTTCTTGAGCGGGATGAGGATCTCCTCGCCGGGCCGGTAGAGGCTGGTCCACGGCGTGTCCACGTTCTCGATGCGCAGGCGCTGGTCGCGGCAGACGAACTTGCGGTGGTCGTTGCGGATCAAGGCCCCGGGCAGCAGGTGCGCCTCGCACAGCACCTGGAACCCGTTGCAGATACCGAGCACAGGCATGCCCTTGTTGGCCCCGTCGATGATCGACTCCATCGCCGGACTGAACCGGGCAATTGCCCCGCAGCGTAGGTAGTCGCCGTAGGAGAACCCGCCCGGCAGCACCACCGCCTGTACGTCCGACAGCCACTTCTCGCCGTGCCACAGCGGCACCGGCTCGGCCCCGGCCAGCCGGACCGCGCGCAACGCATCGCGATCGTCCAGGCTTCCGGGAAAGGTCACGACTCCTACGCGCACAGCCACACCGCAAGATTACCGGCTGCCCGGTGGCCGCCCGGACCGCTACCGGCGGATGGTGAAGTCCTCGATCACGGGATTGGCCAGCAGGGTGTCCGCGACGTGCGCGAGCGTCCCGTCATCGACGCTGTCGTCCACCTCGAGCTCGAAGTGCTTACCCTGCCGCACGGACGAGACACCGGCGACGCCCAGCCGGCCGAGCGCGTTCAGGATGGCCTGACCCTGCGGATCCAGGATCTCCGGCTTCATCACGACATCCACCACCACGCGGGCCACGGGCACGCTCCTCTCGAGTTCTCGCGGGCATCAGCCTAGCCGGGAGGGCGGTCGCCGGCGTCGGCCAGGCCCGCTGGCAGGTCGGCTGGGTGGACTCAGCTGTCGATGAACCTGGCCATCAGCACCAGATCCTCGTACCGGCCGCCGGACCAGACGTGTTCGCGCTGGCGACCCTCCTCGACGAAGCCGGCGGCCCGATAGCAGCGGATCGCGCGCTCGTTGGAACCGTGCGTCTCCAACCACACCTTGCGCAGGTTGTGCATGGTGAAGCCGTACTCAACGAGCAAACCGACCGCCTCGCGGCCGTAGCCCCTGCCCCAGTAGGCACGGTCGCCGATTCCGATGCCCAGCTCGGCGGTGCCGTTGCGCTGCTCGAAGTGGAACAGCCCGGCGTCGCCGATCAGGATGCCGTCGGCCTCGATGGCGAAGCTGACGTTGACGCGGTCCTTGGTCAGGTTGTCGTAGAACTCGCTCATCGCGGCCAGCGTCCGCGGTCGGGGTGGCTCACCGCCACCCAGCAGCTCGACCTCGACATCGTTCTTGAATTCGAGCATCCGCGGGTAGTCCTCCGGGGTGAGCGGACGCAGCGTTACTCGATCACCGGTGATCACACCTGCAACCTGTCAGGCACCGAGCCAGTCGGCAAAGGATTTTCCGGTCAACCGCTCGTATGCCTCGATGTAGCGGTCCCGGGTGGCCGCCACCACGTCGGCCGGCAGCGCCGGTGGCGCCTCGCCGGAGTGGCGGTCCCAGCCAGAAGCTGGTGAGGTCAGCCAGTCGCGTACGTACTGCTTGTCGTAGGACGGCTGCGCACGGCCCGGCTGCCACTGGTCTGCGGGCCAGAACCGGGACGAGTCCGGGGTGAGCACCTCGTCGGCCAGCACCAGCTCGCCGGTGGCCTGGTTGCGGCCGAACTCCAGCTTGGTGTCGGCGAGCAGGATGCCGCGGTCGGCGGCGAGCTCGCGTGCCCGCCGGTAGACGGCCAGCGTCAGCTCGCGGACCTGCTCGGCGGTATCGCGGCCGACCGCGGTGACCACCGCGTCGAAGCTCAGGTTCTCGTCGTGCTCACCCACCGGCGCCTTGGATGTCGGGGTGAAGATCGGCTCGGGCAGCTCGGAGCCGTCCACCAGACCGGGTGGCAGGGCGATGCCACAGACGCCGCCGGTGGCCTGGTAGTCCAGCAGCCCGTTGCCGGTCAGGTAGCCGCGGGCGATCGCCTCCACCGGCACCATGTCCAGCCGCCGGCACAGCATCGCCCGGCCCCGCCACTCGGCCGGGATGAGGTCGTCGTCATAGCTGATCAGGTGGTTGTCGACGAGCCCGGACAGCTGCTGGAACCACCACACCGTCATTGCGGTCAGGATCCGGCCCTTGTCCGGAATGGGTGTCGGCAGGATGTGGTCATAGGCCGAGATGCGGTCGCTGGCGACCATCAGCAGGTGGCCGGTGTCGGTGGCGTAGAGGTCGCGAACCTTGCCGGTGTGCAGGTGGGTCAGGCCGGCATCGCGTGCGAAGGGGTCGATGGGCACTGCGGCATCGTTTCACAGCGCCGAAGCAACCTTGCCGGACGGCACGCGTCTGAACCGGCATGACAGTCTTCCCTCCGGGCGCCAGGACGCGTCCGATCGACAGGGGTGAAACGGTGGAACGCAGTGCCACGATCGATCTGGCTGCCCTCTACGCCGAGCACCGGCTCACCCTCGCGCGGATCGCGCTGCTGCTGGTGGACGACATGGCCACCGCGGAAGACGTGGTGCACGACGCGTTCATCGCGCTGCAGCGCAACGCCGACAAGCTCCGCAACTCCGGTGCCGCCGTGGCTTACCTGCGCACCAGCGTGGTCAACGGCTCCCGCTCGCTGCTGCGCAAGCGCCGGACCGTGCGCAAACACCTGAGCCTGGCCCGCGAAGTGCACGCGGCAGCAGCCGATACCGAACTGCTGATCGCCGCCGAACATCAGGAAGTGCTCGACGCGGTGCGCACACTGCCGCAGCGGCAGCAAGAGGTGCTGGTGCTGCGGTACTGGTCCAACCTGAGCGAGGCCGAGATCGCCGAGGCGCTCGGCATCTCGCGCGGAGCCGTGAAATCCAACGCCAGCCGTGGCATGGACAAACTCGAGACCCTGCTGGGGGCGAGCCGATGAACACCACCGAAGACCGCTTGCGGGCCGCGTTCGGCGCTCGCGCCGAGCAGCTGAGCGAGGCCCGGCTGAACGAGCTGTCAGCGCAGCGCCAGGCAGCCGGTCAGGACGGCCTGCAGCACGAGGCGCCCGGCCTGTTCAACCTGGACGGCAGCGAGCACACCGTGCTGCTGGAACCCGCCGAGCTGGACCGGCTCAGCGTGCGGCGGCATCGCCGCTGGGTCGCGCCGGCCCTGGCCGCGGCCGCGGTTGCCGTCGTGGCGATCGGCGTGGCCGCCGTGGTTGGCACCTCCCGTCGCGCGGAGCGGCCGGCGATAGCGCCGAGCACCCCCAGCATGTCGGCACCGGCTCCGACCTCGACCCCGACCGCCGGGCCGACCACCCCCAGCGCGGACGCCCCGTCGACGTCGTCGGCGCTGGTGCCGGCGGGCCAGGTCGGCACCCGCGCTCAGGTGCCCTGGTCCCAGGTCGGGGCCGGCTGGCGCCTGCTTCGGCCGGTGGACAGCAGTGGCATTCCACAGGGAACGCTCTACCTCGTCGACCCGCTGGACGGGCGCTACCTGATCACCGATCAGCTGCCCCCGCAAACCCGCCTGGCCGGTTGGTCGGCCGACGCCGCGATCGCGGCACTGCAGCAGATGGACTCGTCCGGAATCCAGCTGATCGACCTTCATTCCGGAGAGCTCGGGGCGAAGATCCCTGGCGCGCAGTTCGCTGCGTTCACCCGGCCGAAAGGCACCGCATTACTAGCCTTCGTCAAGTCGCAGCTGATCCGGTTCGGCGCCGACGGGCAGCCTCAACAGACCTACTCCAACAAGATGAACGGCATCGGCCTGCTGCTCTCGCCCACGCTCTACCTACCGGACGGCACGTCCTTCGTGGCCGGGACCACGACCCGGCCGGTCCTGATCGGCAACAACGGCGCGCCGCAGGCGGTGTATCCGGTGCCGGCCGGCTACAACATCTGCTATCCGGTCAAGCTGTGGAATTCACACACCCTGCTCGAGAACTGTCAGACGACGCAGCCCTCGTTCTCGCTCTTCCTGCAAGATCTGAACCCAGGCACGCCACCCACGCTGCTCGCCGACGGGTCGGACGGCCAGCTGATGACTGCCTGGGCCCTATCCAATGGCGACACCCTGTTGCAGGTCTACGCCAACTGTCAGCAGAACCCGTACCTGATCAAGCATGCTGACGGCAGCATCAGCCCGCTGCGGCTGCCGGCGGGGGTGAGCCTGCCGACCGAGATCGCCAACATGAACGGCGACTTGGCCACGTTCATCACCAACAAACCGGGCTGCGGCACGGCCAGCGACCGAGCACTGATCGACTACAACATAGTCACCGGCGTGAGACAGAAGCTGCTCGCTACGTCGGCCGAAATCCAGGACTTGCCCGCTTTCTAGAGGTAGCCGATACCGGCCCTACAGGATGGGTTCCGGCTGGTAGCTCGCCGCGGCCGGCTCGGTCTCCAGCACCGAGTCGACCGCGGCGATCACCGTCCGGGTCTGGTCGACCGCGGCTCCGGTGAACTCGATCGGATCTGCCAGCAGTTCCGACAGCGCCGGCAGGTCCAGGCCCAGCCGCGGGTCAGCCGCCAGCCGGGCCAGCAGATCGTTGGCCGCGCTGCCCTGCTCGCGCATGTCCAGCGCGACCCGGACCGCATGCGTCTTGATGGCCTCGTGCGCCTCCTCCCGGCCGGTGCCGGCCCGCACCGCGGCCATCAGCACCTTGGTGGTGGCCAGGAACGGCAGGTAGCGGTCGAGTTCCCTGGCGATCACCGCCGGGAAGGCGCCGAAGTCGTCGAGCACGGTCAGCGTGGTCTCGAGCAGCCCGTCGAGCGCGAAGAAGGCATCGGGCAGCGCCACCCGGCGGACCACCGAGCAGCTGACGTCACCCTCGTTCCACTGATCACCGGCCAGCTCGGCGGCCATCGAGGCGTAGCCGCGCAGGATCACCGCAAAGCCGTTGATGCGCTCGGCCGAGCGGGTGTTCATCTTGTGCGGCATCGCGCTGGAGCCGACCTGCCCGGGCTTGAAACCCTCGGTGACCAGCTCGTGGCCTGCCATCAGCCGCAGCGTGGTGGCGAAGCTGGACGGCGCGGCGGCCAGCTGTACCAGGCAGCTGAGCACGTCGAAGTCCAGCGAGCGGGGGTACACCTGCCCGACGCTGGTCAGGGTGGTGCCGAAGCCGAGATGCGCCGCCACCCGCCGCTCCAGCTCGGCCAGCTTGCCGGCATCACCGTCGAACAGGTCGAGCATGTCCTGCGCGGTGCCGACCGGCCCCTTGATACCGCGCAGCGGGTAGCGGGCGAGCAGGTCGTCCAGCCGCTGCAGGGCGACCAGAAGCTCGTCGGCCACGGTCGCGAAGCGCTTGCCGAGCGTGGTGGTCTGGGCCGCCACGTTGTGCGAGCGGCCGGTCAGCACCAGGGTCTGGTACTCCGCGGCACGCCGGGCCAGCCGGACCAGCACCGCCAGCACCTTCGTCCGCACCAGCTGCAGCGCCGAACGCACCTGCAACTGCTCGACGTTCTCGGTCAGGTCGCGGCTGGTCATGCCGCGGTGGATGAGCTCGTAACGCTCGCCGCCCGAAGCCTGCGCGTTGAACTCCTCGATGCGCGCCTTGACGTCGTGCTTGGTCACCCGCTCCCGCTCGGCGATGGCAGCCAGGTCGACCGCGTCGGTGCCGGCGTCGACCACAGCCCGATAGGCCGCCACCGCGCCGTCCGGCGTCGGGATGCCGAGGTCCTGCTGGGCCTGCAACACCGCCAGCCACAGCTGACGCTCGGCCACCACCTTGTGCTCGGGGCTGAACAGCGTCGCCATCGCCGTCGAGGCGTAGCGGGCGGCGAGGATGTCGGGAATGGCCGGCTTGACCGGCGCGGCGCTGGAGGTCACCGGACCATTCTCGCGTACCGGCAGCAGCGGCCGGCGACACCGGTTGCCCGGGCAGGCGGCTACCGGGGCAGGCGGCTACCGGGTCGCCAGCTTCACCGTCTCGGCACCGCGGCCGCGGACCGGGTGGTGCTTGGGCCGGCTCGGGATGGCCGGTTGCGGCGACAGGCCGTCCACCGTCGGGATGGGAGCGAGCGCGGTCGCCACGTTGTGCGAGATCCAGCCGAACGCGGCAGGCAGTTCGGCGGCGAAGGTGGCGAAGTTGTGGCCGCCCTCCGGCAGCACCAGGGTGCTCACCGCAACCGGCGGTCGGGCCGCTGCCGACAGCCGTACCGAGGCGTTGTAGGCGGTGCTGTCACGGCGGGTCGCGGTCAGCAGCAGCCGCATCGGACCGACCTGCCGGTGCTGCATCAGCCAGAGCGGTGAGTAGAAGTCCGCCTGCGCCGGGTGCTTGCCCCACAGGTTGCCGGTGGTGCCGTCGTGGGCGGGTGCGTCGTAACCGGAGATGGAAACCGCCGCACCGAACAGTGCGGTGTGCTGCAGCGCGATGTCGGCCGCGCAGTAGCCGCCGGTGCTGTCGCCCATCACCGCCCACTGGCCCGGTGCGGTGCTCACCCGCAGGTTGTGCTCGACCGCGGACCGCACGTCGTAGGTCAGGTAGTCATCGACCTGCGGGCCGCCCGGCACGTTGACGCACTCGGTGTCGTGCGGCGAGTCCACGTTCTGGACCGGGGCCACGATCACGAACGGCACCGAACGGCCGGTGGCGATGAGCCCGTTCATCACCGTGGCCAGGTGCAGGGTGCGAAACCAGGTGTACGGGGAGCCGGGAAAGCCGTCCAGCAGCTCGACCACCGGAAACGCCCGGTCTGCATAGGCCGGGTCGCCGTACTGGGGCGGCAGGTAGACCAGCGCCGGCCCGGTGCGCACGCCGCTCACGGTGCCCGGCACGTCCAGCGTCGTGGTGGTGCCGAGACCGAGCCGGGCGTGCAGCTTGAGCTCCGGGGCGAGCCGGGCATCGATCAGCCCGGCCGCGGCGGCGGGGCGGTCCTGCTTCGGATGGGCGCCGAACAGCTCGGCCCAGGACTGGTAGAAGACGAACGCGTTGTTCAACACCAGCGCGGTGACCACGATCGCCGACAGCTGCGAAGCGCCGAACAGGGCAGCCCGGGCCGGCCACACCCAGCGTCCCAGCACGCTCAGCCGGTTCCAGCAGATGACGGTGCCGGCGCTGATCCCGAGCAGCAGCAGCACGGCGAGCACGACGGTGCCGCCGCCGGTCAGGCCCAGGAGGTTTGTCACGCTTCGAAGGGTCTGCGCGGCCGCTGTGTAAAGGCTAGGTGACTCAGCCGGCCTTCAGTGCGATGTCGGTGCGGTATTGCGCGCCGTCCAGCCGGATGCCGTCGACCAGCCGGTAGGCCGCGCTGCGCGCGGCGGCCAGGTCCGTCCCGGTGGCCGTCACCGACAGCACGCGGCCACCGGCCGAGCGCAGCACGCCGTGCTCGTCGCGGCGGGTGCCGGCGTGCAGCACGCCGTGCCGGTCGGCGCCCTCGATCGGATCACCGGTGCGGGGCGAGCCCGGGTAACCGGCGGCAGCCACCACCACGGTCACCGCGGCACCGTCCCGCCAGCGCAGGGGCGGGTGCCCGGCCAGCCCGCCGGTGGCGGCGGCCCGCAGCAAGGCGGCCAGCGAGGAGTCCAGCAGTGCGAGCACGACCTGGGTTTCCGGGTCGCCGAAGCGGGCGTTGAACTCGACCACCCGCGGCCCGCGTGCGGTGAGCGCCAGGCCGATGTAGAGCAAGCCCGAGAACGGCGTGCCCCGGCGCGCCAGCTCGGCCACCGTCGGCTCGGCCACCGTTCGCACGACCTCGTCCACCAGACCGGACGGCAGCCAGGGCAGCGGGGCGTAGGCACCCATTCCACCGGTGTTCGGTCCCTCGTCGTTGTCAGCGAGCCGTTTGAAGTCCTGCGCCGGCAGCAGCGGCACCACCCGCTCGCCGTCGGTGACGCAGAACAGCGAGACCTCCGGGCCGTCCAGGAACTCCTCGATGACCACCCGGCCGCAGGCACGGGCGTGCGCGGCCGCCGCGCCCCGGTCGGTGGTCACCAGCACGCCCTTACCGGCGGCCAGACCGTCGTCCTTGACCACGTACGGTGGCCCGAACTCGTCCAGCGCACGCTCGATCTCGGTCTCGCTGGTGCACAGCCGGGCCGCAGCCGTCGGCACTCCGGCCGCCTGCATCACGTCCTTGGCGAAGGCCTTGCTGCCCTCCAGCCTGGCGGCCGCGGCCGACGGTCCGAAGCAGTCGATGCCGGCGGCGCGGACAGCATCCGCGACGCCGGCCACCAGCGGCGCCTCCGGGCCGATCACGACCAGCTCGGCCCGCACCGCGCGGGCGAGCTCGACCACCGCGACCGGGTCGAGCGGGTCGACCCGGCGCTGCTCGGCGACGGCTGCGGTGCCGGCGTTGCCCGGGGCGCAGATCAGCGCGCTGACCTGCGGATCGGCTGCCAGCGACAGGCAGATGGCGTGCTCGCGGGCGCCGGAGCCGAGGACGAGAATCCGCATCGCGTCAGGCTATAAGAACGCCTCCGGCTACCAGTTGGCCGGCGGCCGGTGAACGGCTGACCGCCGCACGCTGCGCCCGGCCCGATGATGGGACGGCGATGCCCCAATGCCCGGATTTCATCCGGTGGAGATCACCGCCAGCCCGGTCAGCGTCGGCAGGTAGAGCCGGTCACCGCTGATGGCCGGCGTGGCGAACCGGCTGACCGGACCGATCGCCACCTCCTCCCGCACCCGGCCGCTGACCGGATCGAGGGCGTACAGCCGGCCCTTGGCCGAGCTGATCGCGTACACCCGGCCGCCACCGACCACCGGCGAACCGGTGACATCGGAATCGGCGCGCCAGAGCACCTGCGCCGTCCCCGTGGCGTCGATGCGCACCGCCCGGATACCGTCGGTGCAGGGCACGAACACCGTGCTGCCGGCCACCGCGGTGCCCCCGAAGGATCGGCAGACCTTGCCCTGCCACACCTGCCCGCCGATGCCGCCGAGGTGATCCGCCGCCAGCACGTAGCCGGTGCCGGACTTGCCGGCGCTGAAGATCCAGCGCTGGTTGACCAAAGCCGGGCCCTGCGAGCCAAGATCCAGATCGTGCGCGTTGTCGCTCGCCCAGCTGGACGGGGAGAAGGAGTCGATCAGGCTGGAGCCGCGCAGCCGCAGCACCGAGTCGCTGTAGTCGTACGCGGCGCCGGTGGATTCGCCGTTACCGACGGCAACCAGCAGGTCGTCGGCCAGCACCGTCGGTCCTGGCGCGGTCCAGATCCCGCCTTCGCGGCCGGTCGGCACGGTGTAGCCGGTCGGCTCGCCGCCGGCCAGCGGCACCCCGACGACGCGGCCCTTGTAGTTGCCACAGTCACCGGCTAGCCCGCCGAAAGGAACCCAGACCCGGCCACCGGCCACGGCCAGCGCACCGCGCTGCTGCATCGCCTGCGGATCAGCGCCGGGCACGTCGACCGAGCGGTGCCAGCGCACCGCGCCGCTGGCCAGATCCAGGGCGTACAGCTGGTGGGAGACGGTGTCACCGACCGAGGCCACCAGGTAGACGGTGCCGCCGCGCACGATCGGGGTGCCGGTGATGCCGAGCGGATCGATATTGCCGCAGGGCAGCGCGGACCGCTGCGTCGGCGAGCCCAGCTGCTGCTGCCAGCGCAGGTCACCGGTCAGGGTGAGGCCGTAGACGTGGTTGGTCTCGGTCGCCACCACGACCGTGCCGCCGGCGATCACCGGCGAGGCGTACACCTGACCGTCCAGCGTGACGCCGCGGGCGGTCAGCCGGCCGGAGGCAGCCGGCATGCCCGCGCTGACGCCGGACCGCTGGGCGTCACCGTGGTATTCCGGCCAGTCGGTGCCGGCTGTCTCCGAGGTCGGCGCGCTGGAGGACGGCACCGGATCGGGGACGCCGGAGGCCGCGGGCGAGGGGCTGCTCGCGACCGGCGCGGGTGCGTGCGTCCCCGCACCGGACGAGCAGGCCGCGACCGTCAGCGCCGCCACCAGCGCCAGCACGAGACGGCGTCGGGTTTGTCCCATCCCTCGACTGTAGGTGCGGCGGGCTCAGCCCAGCAGGTCGTGCAGCACGATGGATTCGTTGCGATCCGGGCCCACCCCGATGACCGAGATACGGGCCCCGATCATCGATTCGATCGCGTGCACGTAGTCGCGGCAGTTGGCCGGCAACTCCGCGAGCGAGCGGGCCTGGGAGATGTCCTCCTCCCAGCCCGGGAAGGTCTCATAGATCGGCACCGCCCGGGCGAACTCGGCCTGGGTCATGGGCATGTCCGGCACCCGCCGACCGTCGATCTCGTAGGCCACGCACAGCGGAACCTCGGGCATGCCGGTCAGCACGTCCAGCTTGGTCAGCACGAAGTCGGTCACGCCGTTGATGCGCGCGGCGTACCGCGCCACCGGGGCGTCGAACCAGCCGGTCCGGCGGGGGCGGCCGGTGGTGGTGCCGAACTCCGCGCCGGCCTGGCGCAGCTCGTCCCCCTTGGCGTCGAGCAGCTCCGTCGGGAAGGGGCCCTCACCGACCCTGGTCGCGTACGCCTTGACGATGGCGACCACCCGATCGATACGGGTCGGCGCGATGCCGCTGCCGGTGCACGCGCCGCCGGCCGTGGCCGAGGAGGACGTGACGTAGGGATAGTTGCCGTGGTCGACGTCGAGCATGGTGGCCTGGCCGGCCTCCAACAGCACGGTCTTGCCCTCGTCCAGTGCCTGGTGCAACAGCAGCGCGCTGTCGGTGACCATCGGGCGCAGCCGGTCGGCGTAGGACAGCAGCTCGCTGACGACCGCCTCGACGTCCAGCGCTCGCCGGTTGTAGATCTTGGACAGGATCTGGTTTTTCAGGTTCAGCGCGCTGGTGACCTTGGCGCGCAGGATCTGCTCGTCGAACAGGTCCTGCACCCGGATGCCGACCCGGTTCATCTTGTCGGCGTAGGTCGGGCCGATGCCGCGGCCGGTGGTGCCTATCTTGCGGCTGCCAGCAAAGCGCTCGGTGACCTTGTCGATGGTCGTGTTGTACGGCGGGATCACGTGCGCGTTCGCCGACACCACCAGCTTGTCTGTCGAGCGGCCGCGGGCCTGCAGCGCCTCGATCTCGGCGAACAGCACCTCGAGATCGATCACCACTCCGTTGCCGATGACCGGGATGCAGTTCTGCGACAGGATGCCCGAGGGCAGCAGGTGCAGCGCGAACTTCTCGCCGTCGATGACGATGGTGTGCCCGGCGTTGTTGCCGCCGTTGAACTTCACCACGTAGTCGACCCGGGAGCCGAGCAGGTCGGTCGCCTTGCCCTTGCCCTCGTCGCCCCATTGCGCGCCGAGCACGATCACAGCGGGCATCTAGCAGACTCCTGTCTGTCTCCTGCGAAACTGAACGGGTTTCCGGCACTCCTGAGGCCGAGGGCCAGTGAAAGGGTAACGAACGTGCTGCTCGCGCTGCTGCGCATCGGTCTCGGGCACGACGCGGATGCGATCGGTTTCGCCGAACAGTGGACCGCTGGCGATGCCCCGCAGGTTGACCAGGCGCTACAGCGGATCGACGGGCACCGGCTGGTGATCGAGGCCGTCGACGGCGCCGGGTTGAACCTGGCGCTGGCCCGGCTGCACCGGGCCGGGCTGCTCGGCGAGCTGGAGACCGGCGTGGTGGTGCACCGGGCGGTGCCGTACCTGAGCCAGCTGGGCCTGCCCGCCGACCCTGCCGCGCAGCTGGCGCTGGCCCGTACCGGCCGAAGCCGGCTGGCCGGCGTGATCCGCGACGATTCCGGCGGCGTCTGCATCTCCGGCGCCCGGTTGAGCCCGTGGGTGGCCGAGCATGACTGGTGGGTACGCGCCGTGGTGGACGATCAGCCGTTGTGCGACGGCCTGGTCCGGTCGATCACGGTCCGGCATGCCGGGCCGTCCGAGGTGGTGGCCGAGGTCCGGCTCGGCCGGCTGCGCCGGCGCACCCGGACCGGCCGTTCGCTGCAGCTGGCCTGCGATCCGGCCCAGATCGTCGCGGATGGCATTCCACGCGAGCGCCCGCGTGGCCGGCGCACGTTCTGGGCCGAGCCGAAGCTGTGGCGGCTGGTCATGCCCTAGCCGGGCGCCTGCGACGATGGCTGCATGCGGATGTTCGTGGCGGTCCGGCCGCCGGAGCCGGTGCTCGAGTCTCTGGCGGCCTTCGTGGAACCGCGGCGAAGCGAGGAATCGGCGCTGCGGTGGACCGAGCCCGAGTCCTGGCACATCACGTTGGCCTTCATGGCCGACGTGCCCGACGCGGACCTGGACGAGCTGCTCGAGCGGCTGTCGGACACCGCCGCGGCAGCCACCGGCTTCGAGTTGAGCCTGGCCGATGCCGGCGCTTTCCCGAACCCGAACAGGGCGAAACTGCTCTGGACCGGCGTCGCTGGCGCGGTGCCGCTGCTGGCACACCTGGCGGCCAACGTCCGCTCGGCCTGCAACCGGGCCGGCATCACCACCGCGGGTGGTGACTACCGGCCGCACCTCACACTGGCCCGCATCGGCCGGCCGCTGAACGTGACCCGGTGGCTGCAGGTGTTCGCGCTCTACCGGTCCGAGCCCTGGCTGGTGCGCGAGCTGGTGCTGTACGAGTCCTCGCCGGGTGGTGGGACGCACCGCTACCGGCCGGTGGCCGAATTCCCGCTCCGCGCCTGAAGTACCCCTCCCCGCATTGTGCGGCCC
>DATAKO010000094.1:0-11704 GCA_036261575.1 Jatrophihabitans sp. | reverse complement strand
ATCTATCGGGCCCTGGTCGCGACCCGGGCGCGGCTGGCCGTCGAGCTGGGCTACCGCTACCTGCAGGTGGACGCCTCGCCGGACAGCGAGCCGATCCTGCGCCGGCTGGGCCTGGTCGCGGTTGCCCGTACCAGGCCCTATGTGCATTACCCGCCCCGGCCGGCCTGATCGACTCGGCCGCCCGGTTACCCTGATGCGGTGACCTCCGCCGCCCACAGCACCGAACTGCACGACCTGCTCGCCCGCGCCGCCGACGGTGGCCGGATCGGCCCGGACGAGGCGTTGCTGCTCTACACCGACGCGCCGCTGCACGCATTGGGTGAGGCCGCCGACCAGGCGCGCAAGCGCAGGTTCGCCGGCGATGCGGTCGACATCGCGACCTACATCATCGATCGCAACATCAACTACACCAACGTGTGCCTGACCGCGTGCAAGTTCTGCGCGTTCTACCGGGCGCCCAAGCACGCCGAAGGCTGGACGCACAGCGACGAGGAGATCCTGCGACGCTGCGGCGAGGCTGTCGAGCTCGGCGCCACCCAGATCATGTTGCAGGGCGGCCACTCGCCCGAGCTGGGCATCGAGTGGTACGAGCGGATCTTCGCCGCGATCAAGCGCGAGTACCCGATGCTGACGCTGCACTCGCTCGGCGCGTCCGAGGTGGTGCACATCGGCCGCACCTCCGGCCTGGCGCACGAGGAAGTGATCCGCCGGCTGCATGCGGCCGGGCTGGATTCCTTCGCTGGTGCCGGGGCCGAGATCCTGGTGGCACGCCCGCGGACCGCGATCGCGCCGCTGAAGGAGTCCGGCGAGGTCTGGCTCTCGGTGATGGAGACCGCGCACCGGCTCGGGGTCGAGTCGACCGCCACCTTCATGATGGGCACGGGCGAGACCAACGCCGAGCGCATCGAGCATCTGCGGATGATCCGTGACGTGCAGGACCGCACCGGCGGTTTCCGCTCCTTCATCCCGTGGACATACCAGCCGGAGAACAATCACCTCAAGGGCCGCACCCAGGCCACCAGCCTGGAGTACCTGCGGATGGTCGCGGTGAGCCGGCTGTTCTTCGACAACGTCCAGCACCTGCAGGGGTCCTGGCTGACCACCGGCAAGGACATCGGCCAGCTCACCCTGCACTTCGGCGCCGACGACCTCGGTTCGGTGATGCTGGAGGAGAACGTGGTGTCCAGCGCGGGTGCCCGGCACCGGTCCAACCGCACCGAGCTGATCGAACTGATCCGGTCGGCCGGTCGCATCCCGGCGCAGCGCGACACCCTCTACAACCACCTGGTGGTGCACGCCGACCCGGCGCAGGATCCGCGCGACGAGCGGGTGCACTCCCACTTCTCCTCGACCGCGCTGAAACTGTCGCCGGTCTCCGCCTAGGCTTGTCCCTCACCCTGGCCGTCGCGGCCGGCCTCGGCTCGGCGCTGGCCTACGGCGCCGGCACCGCCGGCCAGCATGCCGCGGCGTACACCGGTGCGGCCAGCGCCGGCAAACTCGTGGAGCTGCTGCGCAACCCGCGCTGGCTGATCGGCACCGCCGGCGACGTGCTGGGCATCGTGCTGCAACTCATCGCCCTCGGTGCCGGTCCGGTGGTGCTCGTGCAACCGCTGCTGGTGCTGTCGCTGCCGGTCGCGGTGCTGCTGCGCGCGACCCTGGGCGGTCCGCGGCCGTCCACCCGGGACCTGCGCAACTGCCTGCTGCTGGTTCTCGGCCTGGCGCTGTTCCTGCTGCTGCTGGGCGAACCGCACCGTGGCCGCACCATCGCGCCGGCGGCTGCGGCCTGGACCTCGGCAACCGCTCTGGTACTGGGCGGCCTGGCCGTGCTGGCCATGCGCAACCGCCCGCCGGTGCCACGCGCGGTCATGTTCGGCGCGGTGGCCGGGTGCTGGTTCGGGGTGGTCAGCGTGCTGATCGAGGCGGTGTCCAAGGTCTACGCCGAGCGGGGCGCGGCAGGGTTCGTGCATGCCGCCGGCTACCTGCCGCTGGCGGGGGTGGTGGTGCTTGCGGTGGTGGGCTACCTGCTGGTGCAAATCGGCTTCCAGCTGGGTCCGATCGGAGCGAGCTTCCCGCCCAACCTGGTGCTGGACCCGATCGTGGCGGTCGTGCTCGGCGCAGCCCTGCTCGGTGAGCGGGTGCCGTTGGATCCGGGCCGCCTGCTCGGGTACCTGGTGTGTGTCGCGTTGATCGCGCTGGCCGCGGTGCTGCTGGCCGGACCCGGCCCTCGCCGTGCCCGGATGGTCGGGGACACTGGTTGCTGATGAGCCGAGCAACGCTGGACAAGCAGCCGCACGAGGTCGCCGCCATGTTCGATGGGGTGGCCCGCCGCTACGACCTGACCAACACCGTGCTGTCCTTCGGGCAGGACCGGCGGTGGCGGCGCAAGACCCGCGAGGCGCTCGGACTGCGGCCCGGCGAGCGGGTGCTGGATGTGGCCGCCGGCACCGGGGTCTCGACGGTTGAGCTGCGCAGGTCCGGTGCGTGGGCGGTGGCCAGCGACTTCTCGCTCGGCATGCTGCGGGCCGGCCATCACAAGCCGGACCGGCAGCGCTTGCCGTTCGTGGCTGCCGATGCACTGCGGCTGCCGTTCGCCGATGCCAGCTTCGACGCGGTGACCATCAGCTTCGGGCTGCGCAATGTCGTCGAGGTGCCTGCCGCGCTGGCCGAATTCGCCAGGGTCACCAAGCCGGGCGGCCGCCTCGTGGTGTGCGAGTTCTCCACTCCGGTGGTGCCCGGTTTCAAGCAGCTGTACCTGAACTACCTGATGCGCGCGCTGCCCTGGATCGCGCGCAAGGTGTCCAGCAACCCCGACGCCTACGTCTACCTGGCGGAATCGATCCGCAGCTGGCCGGACCAGCGCGCGCTGGCCAACGTGATCGCAGCCAGCGGCTGGGCCGACATCCACTGCCGCAACCTGACCGGCGGCATCGTGGCGCTGCACTGGGCGCGCCGGCCGGCCTGAGTTCCGGGCGCGGTAGCCGGGTCAGGCTGCCGGGTCTCCGGCAGGATCGGGGTCTGCTCGAGCACGGCCGATTTGACTTAGTTGCTTAGCGCATCTAAATTAAATGCGTGACGCAAGCATCTAAGAAGGCGTGCGCGGACTGCCCGGGGGCAGCTCCGGCTGACGTGCTGGGCGTCCTGGAGCAGCAATTCCGGATCTTCGCGATCAACCTGGGCAAGTTCAAGCAGGAATCCAGCGACAACCGGCTGGACCGGCTGGCCCTGATCATCCTGGGCACGCTGTCCAACCATGGCCCGTCCCGGCTGTCGGCCGTCGCGGACAAGTGCGGCTTCGATCAGTCCACCGCATCCCGCCAGGTGAGTGCGCTGGAGCAAGCCGGCCTGCTGGAGCGAACGACCGACCCGGATGATCGCCGCGCAGTCGTGCTCAAGGCCAGCCCCAAGGGCAAGCGACTGCTGCAGCGGCTGGAAATCGGTCGACGCAAGCGCCTGGAACGACTACTGAATGGGTGGACGGCCGAGGAGATCGCCACCTTCACCACGCTGCTGGGCCGGCTCAACGAGTCGACCGAACGACACCACGAAGAACACTTACGCGAACTGGAGCAGGAGCTCAACCATGGCTGACACGCAGGTCCGGACTGCTCCGGACGAATCAGGCAAGATGTCTCACAGCCAGATCATGCTGATCCTGTCCGGGCTGATGCTGGGAATGTTCCTGGCCTCGCTCGATCAGACGATCGTGTCCACCGCGATGCGCACCATCGCCGACAAGCTGAACGGGCAGACCAACCAGGCTTGGGCCACCACCGCCTACCTGGTCACCTCGACCGTGTCGACGCCGCTCTACGGCAAGTTGAGCGACATGTACGGCCGGAAGAAGTTCTACCTGTTCGCCATCTCGATCTTCCTGGTCGGCTCGGCGCTGTCGGGCATGTCCAACTCGATGATCGAGCTGGCCTCGTTCCGGGCCGTGCAGGGTCTGGGCGCCGGTGGCCTGATGGCGCTGGCCTTCGCGATCATCGCTGACATCGTCTCGCCCCGTGAGCGGGCGAAGTACCAGGGCTACTTCATGGCCGTGTTCGCCACCTCCTCGGTGCTCGGCCCGGTGCTCGGCGGCCTGCTGGCAGGCCAGAACACCATCCTCGGCTTCGACGGCTGGCGCTGGGTGTTCTACGTCAACGTGCCGATCGGCCTGGTCGCGCTCGCCGTGGTGAGCCGCTACCTGAACATCCCGTTCGTCCGGCGCGAGCACAAGATCGACTACGCCGGTGCCATCGCGCTGGTGCTCGGTATCGCCTCGCTGCTGGTCGTCGCCGAGCAGGGTCGCGACTGGGGCTGGGGCTCCGGGCGGGCTGTCGCCTGCTACCTGCTCGGTGTGGTGCTGCTGGTCGCCTTCGTGATCCAGGAACGGCGCGTCGGTGACGAGGCCATCCTGCCGCTGAAGCTGTTCCGGCACCCGGTGTTCAGCGTCGCCTCGCTGCTCAACTTCATCATCGGCATGGGCATGTTCGGCGGCATCATCTGCCTTCCGCTGTACATGCAGATCGTGAAGGGCTTCTCGCCGACCAAGTCCGGCCTGTCGCTGCTGCCGCTGATGCTCGGTCTGATGACGCTGGCGATGTCCTCGGGTCTGTTCACCGCCAAGACCGGCCGGTACAAGATCTTCCCGATCGTCGGCACCGCGGTGCTGATCGTGGCGCTGCTCGGGCTGTCGCGGATCCACTACAACACCGGGTACTGGTCGCTGGTACCGCTGATGCTGCTGATGGGCGCCGGCCTCGGTTGCTGCATGCAGACCCTGGTGTTGGCTACGCAGAACGCCGTACCGCCGGCCCAGATGGGCGTCGCGACCGCCTCGGCGACGTTCTTCCGTTCGATGGGCGGCACCTTCGGCACCGCGATCTTTTTGACCATCTTCTTCTCCGGCGCCGCGTCGCGGATCAGCCACAACGTGCAGCAGGTGGCGGGCACGCCGCAGTTCCAGTCCGCGCTGTCGCAGAACGAGACGTTCCAGAAAGTGTTGGCGGCGATGAAGTCGGGCGCCGGCTCCAGCCAGCTCAACGACACCAGCTTCCTCCAGCACGGTGCGCTGATCCTGCGCGAGCCGTTCCTGTCCGGGTTCGCCGGCGCGATGGACCGGGTGTTCCTGATCGCCGCGCTGGTGGTGCTGCCGGCGTTCGTGCTGTCCTTCTTCCTCAAGGAGGTCAAGCTGCGGATGGAGTCCGGTCTGGAGGCACAGGCCGCCGAGCGGCGGGCCGCCCAGCAGGCCGCCGCGGCCGAGCACGCGGCGCTCTGACCCCGCTTCAGCTGAACGAACACGTCCCGTACCGGCTCGACGCCGGTACGGGACGTGTCCGTGCTACGGGGCTGTTCCTGCGCCGCCGGGCACTCGCGGTTCTGTCGGGTCTGCCGCTCGGCCGGACGCGACCGGCAGCGAGTGCGCGGTCAGTGCTTGAGCGCGTCGGGGTGATCCTTCAGCCGCTGGTAGCTTGCCTCGATCTCGGCCTCGGCGTCCGCCCGCCCCACCCAGGACGCGCCCTCGACGCTCTTGCCGGGCTCGAGGTCCTTGTAGACCTCGAAGAAATGCTGGATCTCCAGCCGATCGAACTCCGGAACGTGGTGGATGTCGCGCAGGTGCTCCAGCCGCGGGTCGTTGGCCGGGACGCACAGCACCTTGTCGTCGCCGCCCTTCTCATCGGTCATCCGGAACATGCCGATGGCCCGGCAGCGCACCAGCACCCCGGGGAACAGCGGGTCGCCCTCGAGCAGCACCAGGGCGTCCAGCGGGTCACCGTCCTCGCCCAGCGTGGTCTCGATGTAGCCGTAGTCGGCCGGGTACTGGGTCGACGTGAACAGCGTGCGGTCCAAACGGATCCGGCCGGACTCGTGGTCCACCTCGTACTTGTTGCGGCTCCCCTTGGGGATCTCGATCAAAACGTCGAACTCCAGCATGGGAACTATTGTTGCCTACCGTGACGGCACGGCGTACGGCGAACCTGCGCGTTGTGCTACTGGTCATCCTCACCTGCCTGCTCGCGGTGCTCGGCTTCGCCGGCACCGGGTACGGGCGCCAGTACCTGGCCGACCGCGGTTTCCATCCGATCCCCGTGCCGGCACCGACGCCGCCGCCGGCGGGCATCGCCCCGGTGCTGTCGGCCGGCCCACCGTCGCCGGCGGCCGCGCCCAGCGGTCCCGCACCCACCCCGGACGGCGTGTCGGCGGCGCTGGCCACCGGGCTCACCTCGCCACGGCTCGGGCCCTCGCTGTCGGGCCAGGTGATCGACGCAACCACCGGCCACGTCCTGTTTAGCACCCACCCCGATGCCGCGGTGGCGCCGGCGTCGACCAGCAAGCTGCTCGCTGCCGCTGCCATCCTGACCGTGCACAAGCCCACCGACCGGTTCCTCACCCGGGTGCTGGCCGGGCCGGTCAGCGGTTCGGTGGTGCTGGTCGGCGGCGGTGACCCGACGCTGTCCGGTGCGCCGGCCGGCCAGCCCACCGAATACCCCGAGGCGGCCCGGATCTCCGATCTCGCCGGCGCCGTGCGCCGCAAGCTGGGCGCCACCCCGATCACCCAGGTGATCGTCGACGACTCGCTGTTCAGCGGTCCGAGCGTCGGACCCGGCTGGGCGCCGGAGGATGCCCCGTCCAGCTACGCCAGCCCGATCACCGCGACCATGGTGGATGCCGGTCGGGATGTCCCGGGGGCGGCGATCCGCTCGGCCACGCCGGACCTGGCCGCGGGCAGTGCCCTGGCCACCGCGCTCGGCGGCGCGAACGTCGCTCTCGGCCGGGCACCGGCGGGCGCGCCGGAACTGGCGCAGGTCAGCTCGGCGCCGGTCTCGGTGCTGGTCGAGCAGATGCTGCGCGATTCCGACAACGTGATCGCCGAGCTGCTGGCGCGCCAGGTCGCGCTGGCCCAGGGCCGGCCCGCGACGTTCGCCGGGGCGGCTGCCGCCGTGTCAGCGGTGAACGCCACCCTCGGCATCACCATGGGCAGTGGGATGAAGGACGGCAGCGGGCTGTCCGCGCTGGACCGGATCCCGGCCTCCGCGCTCGGTGCGGTGCTCACCAAGGCGGTTGCGACGCCGGGACTGCGGCCGCTGCTGACCGGCATGTCGGTGGCCGGCTGGGATGGCACGCTGGCGGAACAGGACCGGTTCACCGGCTCGGCGGCGATCGGTGCCGGGACGGTGCGGGCCAAGACCGGCAGCCTGACCGGCGTGTCCGCGCTGGCCGGTGTGCTGACCGACAGCGACGGCCGGCAGCTGATCTTCGACTTCGTGGCCGACCGGTCCCCGTCCGAGCCGCTGACCCGCGGCGCGCTGGACGCGCTGGTCGCCAGCCTGGTCCGTTGCGGCTGCCGCTAGCGCAGCCGCGCGCCGGTAGCGTGAGGGAATGAGCTCACTGATCGACTGGACGGTCGCCCAACGCACCGCCGAGAAGCTGGCCCCGGTGCCGCCCGCTGTTTCTCCCGCGGAGGCCGCCGCGGTGGTGAGCGAACTGCACCGGTCCACCGATCGCGCCGCCGCCCTGGTGGCCGAACTGACCCGGCTCAGTGAACCGCCGGTCACCGCCGACACGGTGGTGGTGGACCGGCCCGGCTGGGTGGCTGCCAACGTGGCCAGCATGGCCACGGTGATGGATCCGCTGGCGGACAAGATCACCGCCGCGCATCCGCCGAGCCGGCTGGCCAGCCGGCTCGGCGGCAGCGTCACCGGCGCCCAGGCCGGCGCCATCCTTGCTTTCCTGTCCGGCAAGGTGCTCGGCCAGTACGAGTTCTTCTCCCAGGACGGGGGCCAGCTGCTGCTGGTGGCGCCCAACCTGGTGGCGGTCGAGCGCAGCCTGCACGTGCAGCCCTCCGACTTTCGACTGTGGGTGTGCCTGCACGAGGTCACCCACCGGGTGCAGTTCACCGCCGTGCCGTGGCTGCGCCAGCACATGCTGGCCGAGGTAGGTCTGCTCACCGACGCCGTCGAGGTGGATCCGGCCGCGATGGCTGACCGGGTGAAGAACGCTCTCGGCGAGCTCGTCCGGGTGGTGCGTGGTGAGGGCGATGGCGCCGGCCTGATGGCAGCTCTGGCTCCGCCCGAGGCACGCCAGGTGATGGACCGGCTGACCGGTTTCATGTCCTTGGTCGAGGGCCACGCCGAGTACGTCATGAACGCCGTCGATGCCAGCGTGATCCCGACCCAGCCGGACATCGAGCGCAAGTTCGCCGCCCGCCGGCGCCGCGGCGGCAACCCGCTGGACCGGCTGCTGCGCTCGCTGCTCGGCATGGACGCCAAGACCCGCCAGTACACCCAGGGCGCGGGCTTCGTCCGGAGCGTGGTCGACCAGATCGGGCTGGACGGCTTCAACGCGGTCTGGACCTCTGCCGACACCCTGCCGACCAAGCACGAGATCACCGCGCCGGCCGACTGGGTGAAGCGGGTGCACGGCTGAGCCATGGGGCCGCATCCGGCAGTGGCGGCGCTGCGGCTGGCTGTCCGGCAGGCGCTGTCGGGGCAGCCGGCCGAGCGGATCGCCTACGTCGCCTGCTCCGGCGGAGCCGACTCGACCGCGCTGGCCGCGGCGCTGGCCTTCGAAGCCTCCCGCACCGGTCGCGCTGCCGGGCTGGTCACCGTCGATCACGGCCTGCAGGCCGGCTCGGGTGAGCAGGCCGCGCGGGTGGCTGCGCTCGGGTACGAACTCGGCCTGAGCCCGGTGGTCCGAGTTGCCGTCACCGTGGACGGAGCGGGCGGGCCGGAGGCAGCGGCGCGCACCGCCCGCTACGGCGCACTCGGCCGCTTCGCCGCGGCAGGCCTGGTGTTGCTGGGCCACACCGCCGACGACCAGGCCGAGACGGTGCTGCTCGGCCTGGGCCGGGGGTCCGGTCCGCGCTCCATCGCCGGCATGCGTCCGGTGGACGGCGGCTACCTGCGGCCGCTGCTGGGGCTGCGCCGAGCCGACACGGAGGCCGCCTGCCGCGTGCTCGGACTGGACTACTGGGACGACCCGCACAACATCGATCCCGGCTACCGCCGGGTGCGGTTGCGCCGCGAGGTGCTGCCGTTGCTGGAGGAGGTGCTGGCCGGCGGCGTGACCGAGGCGCTGGCGCGCACCGCGACGCTGCTGCAGCAGGACCTGGACGCGTTGCAGGCGCTGGCTGAGCAGCTGCTGACCCGGGCCCACCGCTCGGACGGGCTGCTGCTGGCCGAGCTGCACGGCCAGCCGGTCGCGGTGCTGAGCCGGGTGGTCAAGGGATGGGCCGAGGCGGCGGGGGTGACCGGCCTGACCGCCGATCACGTCGGCCGGCTCACCGCGCTGGTCACCGACTGGCACGGCCAGCGCGGGGTGGATCTGCCGGGCGGTTACCGCGCTCGGCGGGCGTCCGGCAGACTGGTTCTCGTCCGGACCTGATCAACCCCTGGAGCACCCGTGACCGTGTCCGTGCTGGACGCCGATATCGAGGCCGTCGTGGTCTCCGCCGACGACATCCACAGCAAGATCGCCGAGCTGGCGGCCCAGATCGACACCGACTACGCCGGCCGGGAGCCGCTGCTGGTCGGCGTGCTCAAGGGCGCGGTGATGTTCATGTCCGACCTGGCCCGGGCCCTGAGCCGGCCCACCACCATGGAGTTCATGGCCTGCAGCTCCTACGGGTCCTCGGTGACGTCTTCGGGCGTGGTGCGCATCCTCAAGGACCTGGACCGCGACGTGACCGGCCAGGACATCCTGATCGTCGAGGACATCATCGACTCCGGCCTGACGCTGTCCTGGCTGCTGAAGAATCTGCAGGCGCGCAACCCGGCCTCGGTCGAGGTGGTCGCGCTGCTGCGCAAGCCCGACGCCATCAAGGTTCCGGTGCCGGTGAAGTACGTCGGCTTCGACATCCCGAACGAGTTCGTGGTCGGCTACGGCCTGGACTACGCCGAGCGCTACCGGGACCTGCCCTACGTCGGGCGGTTGCGGCCCTCGGTCTACAGCTGAGCCCCCGGACGGCAGCCCCGCGCCAGGAGTGAACACGGCCGCCGGCCATCTCACATATCCTGGGGGCTGGAACTTCGCGGTGCCTCGTAGCGTTCGAACAAGTGCGGGCACTTGCAGGCTCGCAGTTCGACCTGTCAGCTCATCACGGCCCCGATCAGGAGGAAACGCCCGGTGCCCCGCCACCGAGCGCACGCACTATGGATCGCAAACGACTGGCTCGCTCTCCGCTGCTGTGGGTTGCCGTTGCCCTGGTCTTCATCTTCCTGATCTCGCAGGTTGTCTCCGGCAACTCCGATTACAAGGCCGTGAAGACCTCGGACGCGATCGCGCAGATCGATTCCGGCAACGTCAAGTCCGCCACCATCCACGACAAGGAAGACTCGATCGACCTCGATCTGAAGTCTGCCTTCAACGGCCACACCAAGATCTCGGCCAACTATCCGGACTCGGCCAGCCTGACCATCTTCAACAAGGTCGCCGCCAAGCTGCCGCCGGACGGTTATGCCACGAAGATCAGCAAGGCCAACCCGCTGCTGTCGATCCTGTTCTCGTTCCTGCCCATCATCGTGATCGGCATCTTCCTGTTCTGGATCATGTCCTCGATGCAGGGCGGCGGGTCCAAGGTGATGAGCTTCGGCCGGTCCAAGGCCAAGCTGGTGAGCAAGGACACCCCGAAGACCACCTTCGCCGACGTGGCCGGCGCCGACGAGGCGATCGAGGAACTGGAAGAGATCAAGGACTTCCTCGCCAACCCGGCCCGGTACCAGGCCATCGGGGCCAAGATCCCCAAGGGCGTGCTGCTGTACGGCCAGCCAGGTACCGGTAAGACGCTGCTCGCCCGGGCCGTCGCAGGCGAGGCGGGCGTGCCGTTCTACTCCATCTCCGGCTCGGACTTCGTCGAGATGTTCGTCGGCGTCGGTGCCTCGCGCGTACGTGACCTGTTCGAGCAGGCCAAGGCGAACGCGCCGGCCATCGTCTTCGTCGACGAGATCGACGCCGTCGGCCGGCACCGTGGCGCCGGCATGGGCGGCGGTCATGACGAGCGTGAGCAGACCCTGAACCAGTTGCTGGTCGAGATGGACGGCTTCGACGTCAAGGGCACCGTGATCCTGATCGCGGCCACCAACCGTCCCGACATCCTGGACCCGGCACTGCTGCGGCCCGGCCGGTTCGACCGCCAGATCGCCGTGTCACCGCCCGACATCATCGGCCGGGTGGCCGTGCTGGAGGTGCACACCAAGGGCAAGCCGCTGGCGCCCGACGTCAACCTGGACACGATCGCCCGCCGCACCCCCGGCTTCACCGGTGCCGATCTCGCCAACGTGGTGAACGAGGCCGCGCTGCTGACCGCCCGCCAGGGTGGCCGGCTGATCACCAACCACGCACTGGAAGAGGCGATCGACCGGGTCATCGCCGGCCCGGAGCGCAAGACCCGCGCCATGTCGGACAAGGAGAAGCGCGTCACCGCCTACCACGAGGGCGGCCACGCACTGGCGGCCTGGGCGATGCCCAATCTCGACCCGGTGCACAAGGTGACCATCCTGCCGCGCGGCCGCTCGCTCGGCCACACGCTAGTGCTGCCGCTGGAGGACCGCTACACCCAGACCCGAGCCGAGATCCTGGACCAGCTCGTGTACGCCCTCGGTGGCCGGGCCGCGGAGGAACTGGTGTTCCACGAGCCCACCACCGGCGCGTCCAACGACATCGAGAAGGCCACCGCGCTGGCCCGCTCGATGGTCACCGAATACGGCATGAGTGCCAAGCTGGG
>DATAKO010000037.1:0-17570 GCA_036261575.1 Jatrophihabitans sp. | reverse complement strand
GGACCTGCGCAGCCCGTTGCAGCCCGGCCCGGCTACCGCGGCCGTACTTGCCGGGCTGCGCGAGCAGGTGCCGGCGCCGGGACCGGACCGGTACCTGGCACCCGAGATCGAAGCCGCGCACCAGTTCGTCGTCAGCGGCGCCGCGGTGGCTGCCGCCGAGAGCAGCACCGGCCCGCTGCACTGAACCGGCCGGCCCCGATCGTGCCGAGCAGCCCTGTGCACACACCAGCCCGCCACATCATCAGCCACGTCTGAAAGGGAAATCTCATGGAAGGCGCCCGTCCCGTCCGCGCCCCGCGCGGCACCACCCTCACCGCGCGGTCCTGGCAGACCGAAGCCCCGCTGCGGATGCTGCAGAACAACCTCGACCCCGAGGTCGCTGAACGCCCGGACGACCTGGTCGTCTACGGCGGCACGGGCCGCGCGGCACGCAGCTGGGGCGCGTTCGATGCCATGGTGCGCACCCTGACCGACCTGCGCGAGGACGAGACCATGCTCGTCCAGTCGGGCAAGCCGGTCGGCGTGATGCGCACGCACGAGTGGGCACCACGGGTGCTCATCGCGAACTCCAACCTCGTCGGTGACTGGGCCACGTGGCCTGAGTTCCGGCGGTTGGAGCAGCTGGGCCTCACCATGTACGGGCAGATGACCGCCGGTTCCTGGATCTACATCGGCACCCAGGGGATCCTGCAGGGCACCTACGAGACGTTCGCGGCAGTGGCGGCCAAGCTGGCTGCCGCCGGGCGGCTGCCGGACGCGGGCGGCACCCTCGCCGGCACCCTGACCGTCACCGGCGGCTGCGGCGGCATGGGCGGCGCCCAACCGCTTGCGGTCACCCTGAACGGCGGCGTGTGCCTGGTGATCGATGTCGACCCCACCCGGTTGCAGCGCCGCATCCAGCACCGCTACCTGGACGAGCTGGCAGACGGCCTGGACGATGCAATTGCCCGCTGCGAACGCGCGAAAGGGGCACGCACCGCACTGTCAGTGGGGCTGGTCGGCAACTGCGCCACCGTGCTGCCGGAGCTGCTGCGCCGCGGTGTCGAGGTCGACATCGTCACCGACCAGACGTCCGCACACGACCCGCTGTCCTACCTGCCAGAAGGCATCGACCTCGGCGACTGGCACGACTACGCCGAGAAGAAGCCGGAGGAATTCACCGACCGCGCCCGGGTGTCGATGGCCAAGCACGTCGAGGCGATGGTGGGGTTCCAGGATCAGGGCAGCGAGGTGTTCGACTACGGCAATTCGATCCGGGACGAGGCACGTCAGGGTGGGTTCGCCCGGGCGTTCGCGTTCCCGGGGTTCGTGCCGGCCTACATCCGGCCACTGTTCTGCGAGGGCAAGGGCCCGTTCCGGTGGGCCGCGCTGTCCGGCGATCCGGCCGACATCCGTGCCACCGACGAGGCGATTCTCGAGCTGTTCCCGGACAACGACCACTTGCACCGGTGGATCCGGGCAGCTCAGGACCGGGTGGAGTACCAGGGCCTGCCCGCGCGGATCTGCTGGCTCGGCTACGGCGAGCGCGACAGGGCCGGCGCCCGCTTCAACGAGCTGGTGGCCGATGGCACCATCAGCGCGCCGATCGTGATCGGCCGCGATCACCTGGACTGCGGCTCGGTGGCATCCCCTTATCGGGAAACGGAATCCATGGCCGACGGCTCGGACGCCATCGCCGACTGGCCGCTGCTGAATGCGATGGTCAACACTGCCTCCGGCGCCACCTGGGTGTCCATCCACCACGGCGGCGGGGTCGGCATCGGCAGGTCCATCCATGCCGGGCAGGTCACGGTTGCCGACGGCACCGAGCTCGCCGCCCAGAAGATCGACCGGGTGCTCACCAACGACCCGGGCATGGGGGTGATCCGGCACGTCGATGCCGGCTACGAGCGGGCCGAGGAGGTGGCGGCCGAGCGCGGCGTCCGGGTGCCGATGACCGAGGGCGCATGAGCTTCGCCGCTGATTGGGCAGCGCTGCAGCCGGTGGGCCGGAACGGGCGCAGCGGTGGCTACCGCCGCTTCGCCTGGACCGGTGAGGACGCCACGCTGCGGGAATGGTTCGCGGCGGCCGCGGCCGAGCGCGGCCTGGACGTCACGCAGGATCGCGCCGGCAATCAGTGGGCGTGGTGGGGCGATCCGGACGCCGACGGCCCCGGTGTGGTGACCGGATCGCATCTGGACTCGGTGCCCGACGGCGGGGCGTTCGACGGCCCGCTGGGCGTGGTGTCGGCCTTCGCCGCGGTGGATGCGCTGCGGGCGCAGGGCTTCCTGCCCGCCCGGCCGATCGGGGTGGCGAACTTCGTCGACGAGGAAGGTGCCCGCTTCGGCGTCGCCTGTGCCGGTTCGCGGCTGATCACCGGCCAGCTGGCCGCGGATCGCGCGGCCGGCCTGCGTGACGGCGACGGCATCAGCCTGGCCGAGGCGATGAGCCGGGCCGGGCAGCGCCCGGACCTGCTCGGCCGGGACGAGCAAGCCCTGCGCCGGATCGGGCAGTACGTGGAGCTGCACATCGAGCAGGGCCGCGGCCTGATCGAGCTGGACCGGCCGGTCGCGGTCGGATCGTCGATCTGGCCACACGGGCGCTGGCGGCTGGACCTGCCGGGCCAGGCCAACCACGCCGGCACGACCCGGCTGGCCGACCGGGATGACCCGATGCTGCGGCTGGCGCGGGTCATCACAGGGGCGCGAGAGGCCGCGGCCGCGCGGGATTGCGTCGCCACCGTGGGCAAGGTGCGGGTGGAGCCGAACGGGGTGAATGCGATTCCGTCCGCGGTCACGGCCTGGTTGGATGCCCGCGGCGGGGACGAGGATGCGGTGCGCGCGGTGGCTGCCGAGGTCGGTCGGATCGGTGGCCGGATCGAGCAGGAGTCGTTCACCCCGAGCACCGCCTTCGACCCGGGGCTGGTCGTGCAGGTGGCCGGTTGGCTGGACGGTGCTCCGGTGCTGGCCACCGGCGCCGGTCACGACGCGGGCATTCTGGCAACCGCCGGCATCCCGAGCGTGATGCTGTTCGTCCGCAACCCGAGCGGCATCTCGCACTCCCCCGTCGAGCACGCGGAGCCGGCCGACTGCCAGGCAGGGGTGGCGGCGCTGACGACCGTGCTGTCCAGGCTGGCCGGATGAGGTACTTCGCCGAACACGCGCTGCTGCCCGACGGACCGGCGCGTGACGTGCTGTTCGAGGTGAGCGATGGCCGATTCACCGCGATCTACGCGGGGCGGCCGGCCGGTGATGCGCAGCGGCTGCCCGGCGTGGTGCTGCCTGGGCTGGCAAATGCGCACAGCCACGTCTTCCATCGCGCCATCCGCGGCCGGACGCAGGCCGACGGCGGCTCGTTCTGGACCTGGCGGGATCGGATGTACGCGGTGGCCGGGCGGCTGGATCCGGACCGGTTCCGGCGCCTGGCGCGGGCCACCTTCGCCGAGATGGCGCTGGCCGGGGTGAGCTCGGTGGGCGAGTTCCACTACCTGCATCACGCGCCCGGCGGCGCCCGGTACGCCGAGCCGAACGTCATGGCCGAGGCGCTGCGGGAGGCGGCGTCCGAGGCGGGCATTCGGGTCACGCTGCTGGACACCTGCTACCTGGCCGGTGGGCTGACCGGTGCTGGTCACCAACCGCTGCAGCCGGTGCAGCAGCGATTCAGCGATGGCAGCGCCGAGGCGTGGGCGGAGCGGGTCGGGCAGCTGCGGCCGTCGTCGGGCCTGCGCGTGGGGGCGGCCGTGCACTCGGTGCGGGCAGTCCCGCGCGAGCAGCTGGCGACCGTGGTGCAGGCCAGTGCCGGCCGGCCGCTGCACGTGCACCTGTCGGAGCAGCCGGCCGAGAACGAGGCCTGTCGTGCGTTCTACGGCCAGACCCCGACGATGCTGCTGGCACAGTCGGGGGTGCTCGGGCCGGCCACGACGGCCGTGCACGCGACGCACCTGACGACAGCGGACATCGCGATGCTGGGCAGCCGCGGCACCGCCGCCTGTTTCTGCCCGACCACCGAGCGGGATCTGGCCGATGGGATCGGGCCGGCGCGGGAGCTGCACGAGGCGGGCAGCCCGCTGAGCCTGGGCTCGGACCAGCATGCCGTGCTCGATCTGCTGGAGGAGGCGCGGGCCCTGGAACTGGACGAGCGGCTGCGCACCGGCAGGCGTGGCAGCTTCAGCCCGGCCGAGCTGCTTGCCGCCGCGACCAACCACGCGAGCCTGGGTTGGCAGGATGCGGGCCTGCTGACGGTGGGCGCCCGAGCCGATCTGGTTGCGGTGCGCACCGACTCGGTTCGCACCGCTGGCTCGTTGCCGGAGCAGATCCTGTTCAGCGCGTCCGCCGCGGACGTCGATACGGTGATCGTGGACGGCGTGCCCGTCGTCAGCGCCGGGCAGCATCGGCTCGGTGACATTGCTGCCTTGCTGCGCGAGGCAATCGAGCCGCTGTGGAGCCAGTCGTGAGCGCGACGCTGATCACCGGTATCGCCGAGCTGGTCACCAATGACGAGGCGGCCGGCTCCGGGCAGCTGGGGTTGATACAGGACGCGGCGCTGGTCGTGTCCGGTGGCCGGATCGAGTGGATCGGACCGGCCGGAACCGCACCGGCGGCGGACGAGCGGCGGGATCTCGAGGGCCGCGCGGTGTTGCCGGGCTTCGTGGATTCGCATGCGCACCTGGTTTTCGCCGGTGACCGGTCGGCCGAATTCGTCGCTCGGATGACCGGTACTCCCTATGACGGCGGGGGAATCGCGACCACGGTGGCGGCGACCCGGGCCGCATCGGACGACCAGCTTCGGGCCTTGCTGGCCGGCCGGGTGACAGAGATGCGGGCGCAGGGCACGACGACGGTCGAGATCAAGTCCGGCTACGGGCTGACGGTCGCCGAGGAGCAGCGGGCGCTGCGGCTGGCGGCCGAGGTGACTGAGGAGACGACGTTCCTCGGCGCGCACGTGGTGCCGGCCGGGGTGGATCGCGCCGAGTACGTCCGGCTGGTGACCGGCCCGATGCTGGCCGCCTGCGCGCCGCACGCTCGCTGGATCGACGTGTTCTGCGAGCCGGCGAGCACCCACGCGTTCACCGGCGAGGAGGCGCGCGCGGTGCTGGCGGCCGGCCAGGCTGCCGGGCTGCAGTTGCGGGTGCACGGCAATCAGCTGTCGGCCGGGCCCGGGGTCCAGCTCGCGGTGGAACTGGGAGCTGCCAGCGTCGACCACTGCACCTACCTGACCGAGGACGACGTGGCGGCGCTGGCCGGGGGTGACACGGTGGCCACGCTGCTGCCCGCGGTCGAGTTCTCGACCCGCTCGCCTTATCCGGATGCGCGCCGGTTGCTCGAGGCTGGGGTGACGGTGGCGATCGCGACCGACTGCAATCCGGGATCCTGTTACAGCTCGTCGATGCCGTTCTCGATCGCGGTTGCGGTGCGGGAGATGGGCATGACGCCGAGCGAGGCGGTGTGGTCGGCTACCGCCGGTGGTGCCCGAGCGCTGCGACGAGACGATGTCGGCTCCCTTCGCGTCGGCGCTCGTGCTGACCTCGCGGTGCTGGACGCACCCAGCCATCTCTACCTCGCCTACCGGCCGGGCGTGCCACTTGCTCACGCGCTCGACCTCTGACCGTCACCGCAGCTGTCCCCACCTCGAGCACCGGCAGCCAGCTGTCCCGCCGGGCACTCTGACCGGGGCGCCGGCGCGGGCAGTTCAGCTGCGGCGGGGTCGGCCCTTGCCCGGTCCGGGGAGACTGGGAGGGCGGTGGACTGTCCGAATCCGGTTGTTCAGCCGGTGTGTTCTGCTCCCGTCGAGCCGAGCCGGTGGTCTCCACCACGGCAGCGGCGTCCTTCATCTCGCACTGCCAGCCGACCTTCTCGAACCTGCGATGGTGCCGGCCGCACAGCAAGGTGAGGTTGTCGGCGTCGGTCGGGCCGCCGTCTGATCAGGCGATCATGTGGTGGCCCTGGCACCACTCCGGCGGACGGTCGCAGTTGGGAAAGCTACAGCCCTGTCCCGCGCGCGATCAGGACCAGCGTCTGTGCTCGCGCTTCTGCTCGCCGGCCAGCACCCCATCGGGAATCGAAATTGGCCAGCAGCCACTGGCCTGCCAGGCCCGATTCGCGTGGCGGCAGCCGCAGCTGCGTCTCCGGTGAGGCCGACCCGGGGAGCCAACTCAGCAGCCACCTTCGCTCGCCGCCACAAGATCCCGAAGTGGGAAATCATGCGTCAGGACGCCCGAAAATACTGCATCACTCGAACGGGCTCGGGTCGCCGGCACCCACCCGGACCACCTCCGGTGACCCTTCGGAGAAGTCGATCACCGTGGTCGGCTCAGTGCCGCACTCACCCGAGTCGATGACCGCGTCCAGCTCGTGGTCGAAACGATCCTTGATGGTCCAGCCATCGGTCATCGGCTCGTCCTCACCCGGCACCAGCAACGTGCTCGACACCAGCGGCTTGCCCAGTTCACGCAGCAATTCCCGCACCACCGGGTGATCCGGGATCCGGACCCCCACCGTGCGCTTGCGGGGGTGCGCCAGCCGTTTGGGCACCTCCCGGGTGGCACCCAGAATGAAAGTGTACGGACCCGGGGTCACCGCCTTGATGGCGCGGAAAGCGGAGTTGTTCAGCTGTACGAACTCGCCGAGCTGGCCGAAGTCCGAGCACACCAGGGTGAAATGGTGTCGCTCGTCGAGCTGGCGGATCCGGCGGATGCGGTCGGCGCCGGTGCGGCTGTCCAGCTCGAAACCCAGCGCGTAACACGAGTCAGTGGGGTAGGCGATCAGCGCGTCGTCGTGCAGCATCGCCACAACCTGCGCGATCGCCCTCGGCTGGGGATCACGCGGATGCACGTCGAAATAGCGGGCCACGAAGCCAGCCTAGAGCCCGGCCGGCGGCACTGCCGACCAGCAACGCAGCCGGCCGACCGAGCGCCGGCCGACCCAGAACCAGCTGGCCGGAGCTCAGCCGGCCGGAGCGAGATCTCCCAGGCCGGTCCGCAGCAACTCGAACACCTGCACCACCAGCTCGTCGAGCTCGCCGATGATCTGCCGCGGCGACCCGCCACCGGCCAGCCGACGGCGCAGTTCCGCCGCGATCAGCTGCTCCGCGGCGACGTACTGCCGCGCGGCCACCTGTGCGAGCAGGCTCGGCTGGCCGGCGGCCGCCAGCGCGTCGGCCAGCACCGCTGCTCGGCGCTCGTAGATCTCGGCTTCCCGGGCACGCAGGCTTGCGCTGTCGGCCACCACGGCATGGAAGCTCACCACGTCGGGGGGATTTGTCTGAGCCCGGCCTGCGGTCAGCTCGTAGAGCACGTGCCCGCGCAGCGCGGTAAGGATGGACTCGCCCGCGGGTACCGCAGCCACCAGCTCTCGAAGCTCCCGCTCCAGCTGCGCCACCTGGCCGAAGAACAGGTCCTCCTTGGTGGCGAAGTAGTTGAACACCGTGGCCGGTGACACGCCGGCCGCCTCGGCCACCTGGCTGGTCGTCACCCGGTCGAACCCGTCGCGCTTGAACAGCTCCAGCGCGCTCTGCCGGATCGCACGGCGGGTGCGCAGCTTGTTCTGCTCGCGCCGCCCGGGTGTCGCTGACATCAGGCCCTTCCCAGTCATGTGACAAACGTAGAGTCACTCTAGACAAAAGTCTATAGTGACTATAAGATTGTTGTACTCGATCAGTTCCATCGTCCCAGACGACGGAACCGCGCCGGGCCCGTTGACGGCGCGATTTACCGGCACAGCGCGCCGGCAACGACAGCGTCCGCCCGCGCGTGCGACCCGTGAGGAACCGACATGGTGCATCGAAATCCGCATCGCGCCTGGCGCTGCGCCGACCGCGACCGGTCCGGCAGCCGGTACCTACCACCGCCCTCCCTGTCACCGATGGCCACTCAGCTTTTGCTGTGCGCCATCGTCAGCGCGGGCGAGGTGCCGCAGGTCAGCTGGGTGGCCGACACGTTTCTCGAATCGATCGCCGAGGACATCTCACTGCCCGTGCTGGAGCTGCGGCTGGCCGGTATGTGGCGCAGGGACGGCCACGGCTATGCGCTGACCGACCTCGGCCTGCGCCAGGCGTTGGCCACGCTGCGGCGGTTGGGCCCGACCGAGGCAGCCCCCGATTCGAGCGACATCGACCCGGACAGGCACGAACACCCCTGCTGAGACAGCAGTCGTACCCACCGCACCACACACAATGAGTGCCACCCACGATGAGCGAGGTTGACATGCCCGCAGTACTTTTCGGCTCCATCAACACCCTGACCGACATCTCCGAACTGCAGCGCGACGCCTTCACCCGGGCGATCCGCCAGCACGGCCTGGACTGGCAGTGGGACGATGCCGAGTACCGCGCAAGCTTGACCTCCCGCGGCGGGGCGCAGCGGATCACCGCCTACGCGCACCAGCGCGCGCAGCAGGTGGACGCGGATGCCGTGTACCGCACCGAGACCGAGCTCGTCCGGCAGCGCCTCGCCGGCAAACTCCAGCCTCGTCCCGGCGTGGTGGAGACGATCGCTGCAGCCAAGGACGAGGGCATCAAGCTCGGACTGGTGACCACCGCATCCCAGGACACGGTTGCCGCAGTGCTGGCGGCGCTCAGCCCGCACGTGCGCGCCGACGACTTCGATGTTGTGGTCGACGGCTCAGCGGTACACGAGGACAAGCCCGACCGGGCCGCCTACGAGCGTGCTCTGCAGGTGCTGGAGGAGGAGCCGGTGCAGTGCGTCGCGATCGAGGACAACGTGGGCGGCGTGCTGTCCGCGCACAGCGCGGCGATCGCCTGCGTGGCCTTCCCGAACGAGAACACCGCCGGGCACAACTTCGAGCACGCCGACCGGCGCGTGCAGCGGCTGGACCTCGCCGAGCTCGTCCAACTGATCGGTGCCGAGTGAGCCCTCGCCGCCCGTAACTCCATCCGTGGCAACACCGGCGGCCGGCGAGAAGTCCTGGCCGTCCGGCCCGAACGCCGTCTGACTCATTTGCTACCGCCGGCTCAAGCCTGACCGATATGCGCCGATGAGGTTGGTCAACGTTTGTGCAACGGGAGGACTGGGCGTGGAGGTATCGGCTCGACTGCTGTTCCGGCGCTGCCGCTTCAGCTTCGTCTGGTGGCCGACAGTGCTCGGCGGCTGGGCCGTCCTCGCCTGGGCCATCTGGCACGCCGCCCCTGAACTGAGCCGGCTGCACAACGGCGTCGCCCTGGCCATGTGCGCGGCACTGCTGGTCTTCCTCGAGCTGCTGCCGCTGGTCCAGGGCCGCGGCCACGACCCCCAGGGCGTGGTCATGTCGACGGCATTCGTGTGCGCCCTGCTGCTGGTGTGGGGTCTCGATCCGGCCGTGGTGATGGTCTGCCTGGCGGCCGCGGTCTCGGACCTGCGCGCCGGCAAGGCCTGGTGGAAGCTGGCGTTCAACGTCGGCCAGTACAGCCTGTCCGTCGGCGCCGGCTTCCTGGTGATGATGGTGGCCGGTCACACCCCGAGCCTGCAGGACTCGTTGCTCCGGCTGGGCCCGTCCGACCTGATCTGGATCGTGGGGGTGTGGATCGCCTACTTCACCGTCAACCTGTTCCTGGTGATGGGCGTCGTCTCGCAGGGCCGGGCTTTCCTGCCGGTGCTGCTGGACGATCTGGGCCACTACACCACCATGACGTTCGCGGTGCTCGGCCTCTCACCCGTCATCGTGCTGCTGGCACAGAAGGCCTGGTGGCTGCTGCCCGCCCTGCTCATCCCGCTGCTGCTGTTGTACTGGGTGGCGCAGATGTCGCTGGCGCGCGAGCACGAGGCGATGCACGACCCGCTGACGGGCCTGGCCAACCGGGCCAGCATGGAGTTCGCGCTGACCGAGGCGCTGACCGACCGCGGCGCTCACGACCCGCCGTTGTCGCTGCTGCTGATCGACCTCGACCACTTCAAGGAGGTCAACGACACCCTCGGGCACCACATGGGTGACGAGCTGCTGACCACCTTCGCCCAGCGGCTGACCAGCGCGGTGCGTACCGGTGACCACGTGACCCGGCTCGGCGGCGATGAGTTCGCGGTGATCGCGCCGGCCGCCGACGCCGATGCGGCGCTGGCGATGGGCAGGCGGATCCTGGACGAGCTGCAGACCCCGTTCACGCTGGACGGCATCACCGTCGACGTCGGGGCCTCGATCGGGCTGGCCATCTATCCCGAGCACGCCGACAACGCCAAGGACCTGCTGCGGGTCGCCGATGTGGCCATGTACAACGCCAAATCCGGCGGTCTCGGCATCACCGTCTACTCCCGCGACCGGGATGCCAACCGGGCCGACCGGCTGTCGCTGCTCGGTGAGCTGCGCCAGGCGCTGCTGCAACAGCAGCTGGAACTGCACTACCAGCCCAAGGTCGCGCTGGCCGACGGCAGCCTGCTCGGCGTCGAGGCACTGGTGCGCTGGCGGCATCCCGAGCGCGGCCTGATCCCGCCGGACGAATTCATCCCGCTGGCCGAACGCTCCGGGCTGATGCCCATGTTGACCAAGACCGTGCTGGGCCTGGCGCTGAAACAGATCGCGGGCTGGCACCATGTCGGACTCGACGTCGAGGTGGCGGTCAATGTGACGCTGCCCGACGTCATCGGCGGCCAGCTGGATGCGCTGATCAGCGCCGCCCGTGCCGACCGGACCCTGCCCGACGGCGCGCTGCAGGTGGAGATCACCGAGCGCGTGATGGGCCAGCACAACCAGCAGCTCAGCGCCGCCATGCAGCAGTTGCAGCACCTCGGCGTGAAGTTCAGCCTGGACGACTTCGGCACCGGCTACTCCTCGCTGCTGCGGCTGCAGAGCCTGCCGGTCAACGAGCTCAAGATCGACCGGACGTTCATCGCCAAGCTGTCCACGGATCCGACGGCTCGCGGCATCGTCGGCTCGACCATCGACCTGGCCCACGCGCTCGGCCTGCCCGCGATCGCCGAGGGCGTCGAGACCGACGTCGAGTGGCAGCTGCTGGCGCGCCTGGGCTGCGACGGCGCTCAGGGCTGGCACATCGCGCGACCGATGCCGGCCGAGCAGGCCACCGAGTGGATCGCCGGCCGGCTGGCCAGCCACCCCCGCCCGGCCGAGCGGATGACCCTCAGCGCCGGCTGATCCGACTTTGCGCGCAGCGCTCTACCAGCCGATCCGGTGCAGCCGTTGCAGCTGAGAAATCGTTGTAACTGAGAATTTGCAGACCCGACATATCGGGGCTACCAAACACTTATGGGGGCGCTGGGCAACATCACCGTCGTCGCCGGCACCTTTCTGGCCGGCCTTGCGGTGCTCGTGCTGCTCTGCTGGGCCTGGTTGCTGCTGCGGTTGCTGCGCCGGGGGCACAACCCGCGCCGGCCGCTCACACTGGGCACGCTGGCGGTGCTGCTGACCTTGGCGCTGGCGGCCGACCTGGTGAACTCCTACTACTCCTACCTGCCCAACGTCAGCGATGTGCTCGATGCCGCCGAGATGAACGCTCCCGCGCACTACCAGCCCGGGACCAGCCCGGCGCCCCGTGCACCGGTGCGACACGGCGAGCTGGTGCGGCTGCGCATCCCGGATCGGGGCAGCGGGTTCGGCCGCACCGACGCTTGGGTGTGGCTGCCGGCCGTCTATTTCAGCCAACCCGCCCGGCGGCTGCCGGTCGTGTACGTGTTCCACGGTTCACCCGGCCAGCCCAAGGACTGGTTTCACGGTGGCAACGCCGGTCGGATCGCAGCCACCGAGCCGGCGCCGGTGATCGTCGTCGCACCGCAGCTCAGCAAGAACTGGCTGGACGACTCCGAATGCGTGGATGGCATACACGAGAAGGTGGAAACTCACCTGCTGCGCGATGTCATCCCGACCGTCGACGCCCAGCTGCGCACCATTCCCACCCGCGCCGGCCGCATCTTCGCGGGCATGTCCGCGGGCGGTTTCTGCGCGCTGAACCTCGGCCTGCGCCACCGGGACCTGACCGCAACCGTGCTCGACTTCAGCGGCGAGACGCGCCCGACGCATGCCGGCGGTGAGCGGGCGCTGTTCGGGGCCGATACCACCGCGGCGGCGCAGAACTCCCCGGCCAGCTACGCCGGCAGCCTGCACGGTGGCCCACCGATGCGGATCTGGCTCGACTGCGGCACCGACGACCGCTCCGTCCTGTCACAGCTGCGTGCCATCGCGCCCGTGCTGCGCGCCGACGGCATGACGGTGCAATTGCACGTGCGGCCCGGCGGCCACAGCTACAGCGTCTGGCGACCCGCCTTCGCGGCCTCGCTGCGTTGGGCGCTGACCAGCTGAGCGCCGAGCCGCGGGCAGCCCGGGGCGCCACCGCTACCATCGGACGATGCCGACCCCGCAGCTGCTCCTCGGCCCGGTGCTGCGTCACGTCGGCGAGACAGACGCGACCGTCTGGGTCGAGACCGACCAGGCCTGCACCGTCGAGATCCTCGGCATGCGCGAGCCGACCTGGACGGTCGCCGGCCACCATTACGCGCTGCTGGTGCTGACCGGGCTGCCGGCCGCGGCGAGCATCGAGTACCAGGTCCGGCTTGACGAGCAGCTGGTCTGGCCGCTACCCGGCGACCACCGGCCACCGCCCCGCATCCGCACCCGGGATCTGCAGGCACCGGTCCGGGTGGCCTTCGGCTCCTGCCGCTACGCCCGCTCCTCCGCGGTCGAGAACGACCCGCATTTCGAACCGGATGCGCTGATGGTGCTGGGCCAGCAGCTGAGCCGGCGACGCGAGCAGGAATGGCCGCAGGCGCTGTTGATGCTGGGCGACCAGGTGTATGCCGACGAGACCACCGAGCAGACCCGCGCGCGCATCCGGCGCCGGCGCGACATCACCAGCGGTGCCGGGGATCAGGTCGCCGACTTCGAGGAATACACCTGGCTGTACGCCGAATCCTGGACCGATCCGGACGTGCGCTGGCTGATGTCGGTGCTGCCCAGCTCGATGATCTTCGACGATCACGACGTGCGGGACGACTGGAACACCTCCCGCTCGTGGCGCCAGGAGATGCAGGCCACCGACTGGTGGCAGGAACGCATCATCGGCGGCCTGTCCTCGTACTGGGTCTACCAGCACCTGGGCAACCTGGGCCCGGCCGAGCTCGCGGCGGACGAGCTGTTCCAGCAGGTGCGGGGCGCCGGCGTCGATGTCGCGCCCCTGCTGCGGGAGTTCGCCCGCGCCGCGGACGCCGAGGCGGACGGGCAGAAGGGCCAGCGCTGGTCCTACCGCCGTGACTTCGGCCCGGTCCGGCTGCTGATGATCGACTCACGGTGCGGCCGGATCCTCGACAGCGGCCGGCGCAGCATGATCAGCGACGCCGAGTTCGACTGGCTGTGCCAGCAGGTGGACGGGCAATACGAACACCTGCTGATCGGCACCTCCCTGCCCTGGCTGTTGCCGCGCGCGCTGCACGACATCGAGGCGTGGAACGAGGTGCTCGCCGACGGTGCCCGCGGCCGGCTGGTGGCCCGCTGGTCGGAGAAGTTCCGCCGCGCGGCCGACCTGGAACACTGGGCCGCCTTCGGTCGATCGTTCACCGAACTGGCCGGCCTGATCCGTGCCGCGGCCGCGGGCCGCCGCGGACCGGCGCCGGCCACCATCTGCGTGCTGTCCGGCGACGTCCACCATGCCTACGTTTCCACCGCGTTCACCGGCGAGGGCCTGGCCGCCCCGGTGTTCCAGTTGACCTGCTCCCCGTTCCACAACTTCGTGCCGGCCGCGATGAAACGCGCGTTCCGGCTGGCCTGGAGCCGGGTCGCCGAGCGCTGCACGCGGGTACTGCTCGGCGCCGTGCATCCGGTGCCGGAGCCGGGGCTGGCGTGGCGGCGGACCGCCGGACCGTACTTCGGCAACGAGCTGATGACCTTCGTCGCCGCCGGCCGGATCGCCTCCGTCGAACTGGCCAAGACCTCGCCACACCGGGACGAGTTGCACGTGGTGGACAGGGTCGCGCTGTCCACCGGGTGAGCGGTTCCGGCCGTGGGAGGATGTAGTCCCGTCGAGCCCATGAAGGAGCCCGGATGCTGAGCTGGCTGCGCACCCGGGATGCCGGCCTGACGGCGCTGCGCCGGGCCGCTCGCACGGCAATTGTGATGCCGCTGATGTTCGCGCTGGGCACCCAGGTGCTGCACAACGCCAACCTCGCCACCTTCGCCGCCTTCGGCTCGTTCGCCATGCTGCTGCTGGCCGATTTCGGGGGCCGGATGCGCGAGCGGCTGCTGGCCCAGCTGGCGCTGGTGCTGACCGGCGGGGTGTTCGTCTGCCTCGGCACGCTGGTGTCACGGCCGACCTGGCTCGCGACGGCCGCGATGGCTGCGGTCGGTTTCCTGGTGCTGTTCTCCGGCGTGGTCAGCTCGGTGCTGGCGGCCGCGAGCACCTCGGTGCTGCTGTCCTTCATCCTGCCGGTCGCGCAGCCGGCGCCGATCCACACCATTCCGGACCGGCTCGCCGGCTGGCTGCTGGCAGGTGCTGTTTCCCTCGTCGCGGTCGGACTGTTGTGGCCGGCGCCGGCCCGGGACCCGCTGCGCGCGGCGGCCGCCGAGGCGTGCCGGCTGCTCGCCGCGCGGCTGCGACTGGAAGTCGCGGAGGGCCTGGGGGAACCGGTGGTCGCGGCCGAACGGGAAGCGGCTGTCGCCGAGGCCGAGCGCGCGGTGGCCACACTGCGCACCCGCTTCCTGGCCACGCCGTACCGGCCGACCGGGCTGACCACCACCGCCCGGGCGGTGATCCGGCTGGTGGACGAGGTGCTCTGGCTCGAGCTGATCCTGCAGGCCAGCGGCGACAGGCGGGGTGATCCGGCGAGCGCGCAACCGCAGGTGTGCCAGGTGAAAGCCGCCACGGCGACGTTGCTGGAACACTGCGCGCGCGAGCTCGGGCCGGGGCAGCGGCCGGGTGATCGGATCGAGGCGCACCTGACGGCGCTGGTGCAGGCGCGGGATCGGATGGAGCAGGCAGCCACCAGCACGCTGCCGGTGCGCCAGCGCGGCGACACGGTGCTGGTCAGTGCGCTGGAACCGTCCTTCCGGGCGCACGAGCTGTCCTTCGCGGTGACCGCCATCGCGCAGAACGTGATCGCCGCGGTCGCCGCCGAGCGGCGCAGCTGGTGGCAGCAGGTGCTCGGCCGGCAACCGCAAGGCCTGTCCGGTCCACTGACCGCGGCGCAGCAGCGCGCCGGCGCGCATGTGGAACGCCACTCGGTGTGGCTGCACAACAGCGTGCGCGGCGCGATCGGTCTCGGCGGTGCGGTGTTCATCGCCGATGTGAGCGGCGTGCAGCACTCGTTCTGGATCGTGCTGGGCGCGCTGTCGGTGCTGCGCTCCAACGCGCTCACCACCGGCCAGAACGTGTTTCGCGGCCTGCTCGGCACCGGCGCCGGCTTCATCGTCGGCGGCCTGCTGGTCGAGCTGATCGGCACGAACACGTCGGTGTTGTGGGCGTTGTTGCCGCTGGCCATCCTCCTCGCCGGACTGGCACCGGCGGTGGTCTCGTTCGCCGCGGGGCAGGCCGCGTTCACGGTGACCCTGCTGATCCTGTTCAACATCATCTCCCCCGCCGGCTGGCGGGTCGGGCTGGTGCGGGTGGAGGACGTGGCGATCGGATGCGCGGTGAGCCTGGTGGTGGGTGCCCTGTTCTGGCCGCGGGGCGCGGCGGCCGCGCTGGCCGTCGCACTGTCCGAGGCATACCGCGACGGCGCTGACTACCTGCAGGCCGCCGTGGCGGTCGGCGTGGCCAGCTGCGACGCGGTGGCCGAAGACCAGGCCACGGCGGCCGCCGAGGCCGAGCGCGCGGCCGCTTCGGCGCGGCGCCTCGACGATGCCTTCCGCGGCTTCCTCGCCGAGCGTGGCGGCAAGCAGCTGAGCCTGGCGCAGGTGGCGACGCTGATGACCGGAGTAGCCGGCCTGCGGCTGTCCGCAGAGGCGGTGCTCGATCTGTGGGCCCGGATCGGCAACCCGCCGATCGCGGACCGGTCAGCGGCCAAGGCGGAACTGAGCCGCGCGGCGGATCGGGTGGTCGGCTGGTACCGCACGGTGGCGGCGGCGCTGCACGGCAGTGGCGCGGTGCCCGATCCGCTGCCGCGAGATGCCGAGGCGGACGGTGCGCTGGTGACGGCGGTCCGCACCGACCTGGCCGGCGACGGGGCGCAGTCGGCCATTGCGGTGCGGATGATCTGGACCGGCGAGCACGTCGATGCCGCCCGCCGGTTGCAGGCCGAACTGGCCGCGCCGGCAGCCACGGCTGCCGCCGCACGCGCCCGGCTGGACCGGCTGCCAGTGCTGCGGCCGGCGGTGGCGTCAGGCGAATCGGCCGGATAGCAGTTCGGCCAGCCGGGCGCCCGGTCTGGCAGAGTGCAGTCGTGTCCAGCCCCGATCAGCGACGCACCCCGGCAGGCCGCTCGGGCGGCTCCGCCGGCCTCAGCCTGCGTGGCGCCAGCGGCCGCTGGGTGCTGCTGGCGTGCGTGCTCGGCTCGGGGATCGCCGGCATCGACTCGACGGTCGTCAACATCGCGCTGCCCGACATCGGGCGGGAGCTGCACGTCGGGTTCGCCTCGCTGCAGTGGACGATCACCGCGTACACGCTGACCCTGGCCGCGTTCATCCTGATCGGCGGCTCGCTCGGCGATCGGCTCGGCCGGCGCCGGATCTTCATCGTCGGCATCGTCTGGTTCGCAGCCGCCTCGCTGCTGTGTGCGCTGGCATCGACGGCGGGTCTGCTGATCGCGGCGCGCGCGCTGCAGGGCATCGGCGGCGCGCTGATGACCCCGGCCAGCTTGGCGATCATCCAGGCCAGTTTCAGCGACGCGGACCGGACGAGAGCGATCGGCGCGTGGTCCGGGCTGAGCGGAACCACCTCGGCGATCGCGCCGTTCCTCGGTGGCTGGCTGATCCAGGCCGGCTCGTGGCGGGCGGTGTTTCTGATCAACCCGCCCCTGTGCGCGTTGGTGATCGCGCTCGCGCTGCGGCACATGCCCGAGACCCGCGACCCGAATCCGACCGGAAGGCTGGACCTGCTCGGCTGCGTGCTCGGCGTGCTCGGGCTGGGCGGGGTCACCGCGGGCATCATCGCCGCGGCCGACCACGGCTTCGGCTCGGCCGCGGTGCTGTTGCCGCTCGGGCTGGGTGCGCTGGCCCTGGTCGCGTTCGTACTCGCTGAGCGCTACCAGCCGGACCCGATGATGCCGGTGTCGCTGTTCGCCTCGCGCCAGTTCAGCGCGGCGAACCTGGTGACGCTGCTGCTCTACGCGGCCAACAGCGGCGCGCTGCTGCTGCTCGTGGTGGAACTGGAGACGGTCGCCCGGTTCAGCCCGCTGAAGGCCGGCACCGCATTGCTACCGATCACGGTGATCATGCTGCTGTTCGCGGCGCGGTTCGGCGCGCTGGCACAGCGCATCGGGCCGCGCATCCCGATGACGGTGGGGCCGCTGGTGTCGGCAACCGGCCTGCTGCTGCTGGCGGAGTTGCCGGCGCGGGCGAACTACCTGACGAACGTGCTGCCGGCGGTGCTGGTGCTCGGCTGCGGGCTGGCGATCTTCGTGGCACCGCTGACCTCGACCGTGCTCGGTGCGGTGCCCGCCGCGCACGCCGGCCTGGCCTCGGGCGTGAACAACGCGGTTGCCCGCGCGGCCGGACTGATCTCGATAGCCG
>DATAKO010000024.1:0-19357 GCA_036261575.1 Jatrophihabitans sp. | reverse complement strand
GGCGCACCTGCGATGACCACGGTGTACTGCCCGCGCACGGTCTGCATCGCGTCCAGCTCGGCGCCGAGTTCGGCCAGCGTGCCACGATGAAAACGTTCATCCGGCTTGCTGATGCTGCGGGCCAGTACCGCGCGCCGGTTGCCGAGCACCGCCTGTGCGTCCTGCACCATCTCCAGCAGCCGGTGCGGTGCCTCGAAGAAGATCAGCGAGGCGTCCAGGCCGGCCAGCTCGGCGAGCGCGGCTTGCCGGGCCGCTGCCTTGCGCGGCAGGAATCCACCGTAGAAGAAACGATGAACCGGCAACCCGGAGCCGATCAGGGCACTGATCGCAGCGCTGGCGCCAGGCAGCGGCACCACGTCCACATCGGCCTCGATCACCGCCTGTACCAGGCGAAAGCCCGGATCGTTCACCATCGGCGTGCCCGCGTCCGAGATCAGCGCGATGCTCTGCCCGGCGCGAAGCAGGTTCACCAGATGGGTCGAGCGCGATTCCTCGTTGTGATCGTGATAGCTGATCAGCTTGGTCTCGATCTGCAGCGGCTGCAGCAGCGTCCGTGCGTTCCGGGTGTCCTCGGCGGCGATCAGGTCCACCTGGCCGAGCACGTCGATCGCGCGCCGGGTGATGTCGTCGGGGTGGCCGATCGGTGTCGGCACCAGGTACAGCCTTCCGAAGGGCACCTGCGCAGCCTAGCCGGTGCGCCCGGCCGGCAACCTACGGTAGCGTAGGTTACGCACGGGTAACCACGAGGGTAGGTGGGCGATGAGCTCTCACACCGAGGCGCGGACGGCGCTGTTGCACGGCCATGAACTGAGCTACACCGATCAGGGGAGCGGTCCGGCGGTGCTGTTCGTGCACGGGCTGCTCGGCTCCCGTCGCACCTGGCAGGCACTGACCGATCAGCTGGCCCGGACGCACCGGGTGCTGGCACCGGACCTGTTCGGGCACGGCGACTCGGCGAAACCGGCCGGTGACTACTCGCTGTCGGCACACGCGGCCACGCTGCGGGACCTGCTGGACCGGCTCGACATCCGCACGGTGACCCTGGTCGGGCACTCGCTCGGCGGCGGCATCGCGATGCAGTTCGCCTACCTGTTCCCGGACCGGGTGGCGCGGCTGGTCCTGGTCAGCAGCGGCGGCCTGGGCCGCGAGGTCAGCCTGTTGCTGCGCTCGGCGACGCTGCCGGGTGCCGAGCTCGTGCTGCCGGTGATCGCCTCGCGGTGGGTGCGGGATCGCGTCAGCTGGCTGGGTGGCCTGCTCGGCCGTGCCGGCATCAAGGCCGGCGGCGACACCGCGGAGAGCTGGCGCGCGTTCGTATCGCTGGGTGAGGCCGACAGCCGGCGTGCGTTCCTGGCCACCACTCGCTCGGTGATCGACCCGCTGGGGCAGACCGTGACCGCGCGCGACCACTTCCCGCTGGCCGAGCCGATCCCGGTGCTGCTGGTGTGGGGCAGCAAGGACCGGATCATCCCGCCCTGGCATGCAGTGATCGGCGAGCAGGGCCTCCCCGGCTGCCGGCTGGAGCTGTTCGAGGGCGCCGGACACTTCCCGCATCTGGACCAGCCGGAGCGCTTCGCCCGGCTGCTCTCGGAGTTCATGGCCGGGACGACGCCGGCTCCGGCCCACGGCTAACTGGGTGTGTTCCTATTGCCGGCGCGGAGTAGGGCAGGGCCCAGAGCCGGTCACCGAACGGGAGCGGCTGCCTGCCCGTATAGAGCACCACACCCATCGCGAATTCGCGCCGGAGAAGCTCACGCCTTCGCGATGACCGTGATGGTCGGGCTGTTGTTGGCCTCACCGAGCGAGTCGCCGCCGAAATAGGCCCGGTAGGAGTGGGTGCCCAGGCTCGGCGCGGGAACCGCGATGCTGACCTGCCCGGTGCTGGCCAGCACCCCTTGGGCGACCGGCTGCCAGTTTCCCGCGATGAGCTCCTGAACGGTCACGACGCCGGCGCGCGGCGCCAGTAGCGACACCGACAGGGTCGCGGCCCGGCCGCCGGTCACCACGGTCGGTGCGGTGGCGGTGACCCGGGTCCACACGTAGAGCAGCACGTCGGAGGAATCAGCGTCGCTGTAGCCGGGAACCGCATGCACCCGGGCCACCAGCGAGCCGCTCTCCCGAGGTACCACGGAGCCCGTGAAGGTGCCGGCCGACGTGGTGGACAGCGTGCTCAGCAGCGTCAGCGTGCCTCGCGTGGTGCGCAGGTAGATGCCGACGGGCACCGACGGCGCGTTGGACGTCTGACCCTCGTAACTGCGCAGCACGCTGCCGTTGACCTTGAGCGGGTTGCCGGCGGTGACGAGTACCTCGGGCACCGTCAGGCTGACCGAGGCCGTCCAGGTACCGACCGTGAGTGCGCCGAGATCGGCCGATGCGCTCGGCTGACCGGCCGCACCCGGGTAGAGCAGCGCGAGCTCACCGGACGCCTTCGGGTGCACCACCGCGGTGAAGCTGCCGTCGGTGCCGGTGGTGACCGAGCCGAGCACCGTCGTCAGCGTGCCCGCGGTGCTGCGCACGGTGAGGGCGGTGCGCGCCAGCCCGGCGCTGGTGCCGCCGGTGATCCGGTTGAGCTGCCCGGTCACCGTGACCGCATCGCCGTAGCCGACATCCAGCCGGTCGGCGGCGCCGGTCAGCCCGGTGCTGGGTAGCTGCACGGTGAGGTCCCCCAGCGGGGCCGAGGTCGCCGTCGAGCCGGTGCTGGCAGGCAGCGTGAGGCTCAGCGTGCCGGTCACGGTCGGCTTCACCGTGCCGGAGACGGCACCGGTCGCGCTGCTGACCAGCGAGCCGAGCACCATGGTGCGGCCGTTCGCGAGCTCGGTGACCTGCACGGTGGCGTTCGGCAACGGAACCTGGGTGCCACCGGCGTCACGCGTGAGCATGCCGGTGACGTGCACCGGATCGGCGTAGTAGATCTGGCTCTGGTCCATCGTGCCGGTCAGCGTCGGCGTGCACTTGGCCACCGTGACCGGCAGGCTCGTCGCGCTCATCGCCGCGTACGGGCCGACGGCGTTGGTACTGGCGGCCAGGGTGAGCGCGGTGCTGCTGCTGATGTTGACCGTGGCCGAGCCGTCGGCCAGGGTTACCGCGGAGCCGGCACCGACCGGAGCCGTGGTGCCCACCTTGCGCGTGAAGACGGTGGTGACGCCCTTGATGGGCAATCCGGTGGCCACGTCGTAGACGCCGGCCCGGGTCGCGGTGGCGATGCCGGTGCACATGCTCTGCGGTGAGCCGCTCTGACCGAGCAGTTGCAGCGAGGCACCCACCGCCCGCTTGGGCGAAACCGCGGAGAAGGACAGCGTCAGCGTGACCGCCTTGCTCATGTTGGCGGTGTCCACCACCGTCCCGGTCACCGTGGTCAGGCCAAGCAGGCCGGCGGGGCAGGTCACCGTGGTCGCCAGCGCGTGCGCGTTGTCGAAAGTGCAGTCGGTACGGGCGGCCTTCCAGCTGACCGAGGCGAGCTGGTCGCCGTCCGGAAGCATCGGGGTCAGCTCGATGCCGACCGGCAGGCCGGCCAGCTGGGTTCCGGTGATCTTGCCGATCGCACCGAACTTGGCCGGGGTGCCCGAGATGACTCCGGTGCTGCTGAAGGCGGCCGCGGTGTTGGGCGTGCCGAGCCCGGTGGGCCCGTCCCAGCCGGCCCGGGCGGCGCACCAGGCGGTGGTCGGGCAGCTGCCGTTGCTGCCGGCGGTGACATCGTTCAGGCTGGAGCTGTTGGCGTAGGGGTAGGCGTTCGGGTAATCGCCGGCGCCGGGCGTGCCGGCCAGCGCGTAGGTCGCCGCGATGATCGGCGAGGAGGCGCTGGTGCCGCCGTACACACCCCAGCCACCGCCTCCGTAGGTGACGTAGACCGCGACGCCTGTGTTCGGATTGGCCACCGCGGACACGTCGGCCACCGCGCGCTGGCTGCATCCGGTCGTCGCCACGCTCTGCTGCGCGAGCTGCCCCTCGTAACCGGAGCAGCCGCTGCCGGCGCCGGACCACGCCGTTTCCGTCCAGCCGCGGCTGCTGCCGGAGGCGCGGGACAGCGAGGTGCCACCGACCGCCGTCACGTACGGCGAGCTTGCCGGGTAGGCGACGCCGTAGCCGTTGTCACCGGTGCTGACGGTGATCGCCACTCCGGGATGGTTGTAGTGCACGTCGTTGCCGGCCACGCCGATGTACTCGCCGCCGCCGTAGCTGTTGGACACGAACCTGGCGCCCAGCCGGACCGCGGTGTCGACGCCGGTGCCCAGGTCGGACAGGTAGGAGCTGTTCGCCTCGACCAGCAGGATGTTGCACTGCGGGCACACCGCCGAGACCATGTCCAGGTCGAGTGAGATCTCGCCGGCCCACCCCTGGTTCGGGGCCGGCAGCGGCGAGGTCTGGCCGTTCTGGTTGACCTTCTGCAGGCAGCCGTTGGCGATCGTGCAGGCGGGTAGCCCGTACTGGCTGCGGTAGACGGCCAGGTCGGCGGCGGCGTTCGGGTCGTCATAGGCGTCGACGATGGCCACTGTCTGGCCGTAGCCCTTGCTGGTGTCCAGCTGGTAGGCGTCGGCGAGGTCGGCCGGACCGTACCCGCTCGGTGTGTAGGACGGCGCCGCAGTGTTGTTCGGGCCGGTGCCGCGATGGGGGCTGCCGGGCGTCCGACCGGGCGGGCCACCGGCCTGGGTCAGACCGGTGCTGCCGGTGACCTGGCGCTCGGCCAGGCAGCGGGCCTGCCCGAGCGCGGCGACACCGCACAGCTGCTCGATCCGCGGTGCGGACGCCCCCGGCCGGGTGGCCGCATCCGCGTTCGGTGAGGTGGCCGCGATGACTGCGGCGGCCGCAACCAGGGCGATCGCCAGCACGGCGCCGACCAGCCGTGCCTTGCGAGTCCTGATAAGACGCATCGTGACGCTCCATGTCGACCTGCCGGACGCGCGTCCGTGCGCATCCATTAACACAAATTTAGCGCACGCCAGGGAAGCCGCACAGCGTAATCCGCCGATTACCGAGAGCGAGATCACCGCCGTCGCCCGGCGACTCGCCGTGATCAGCGCCTGCGGCTTTCGCGGGTTATGCTCAGGCCGCCTTCGCCGACGGTCGAAACCGCAACCGCCCCGGCGAACCAGGAAGGCCCCGATGTTCGCCCGACCGGTAGTGCTGTGCACCGCCTCGGTCTGCGCCCTCGCCCTGAGTGCCTGCGGCGGGTCGTCCGGGCGCTCGGCCGAGCCTGCCGGCCACTCCACGTCGGCCGCGGTCGCCGGCTCGACCGCCACGCCTGCGGGCGGGAGCAGCACGCCCCCGGCCCCGACCGGTGCGGTCAGCATCCCGCCCTACCTGTGCGATGCGACCGACGCCGCGCAGAACGCCGCCGATGCCTACATGGGCGCTCTCAGCGCCGGTGATGAGAAGCAGGCCGCGGCGTGCGTGTTGCCCGGCACGGTGCCGGCCTCGACCACCCACAGCCTGCTGTCCGCGGTCAAGGGCACGGCGGTGTACCTGCCCCGTGACGGTGTTGACGGCCCCACCGTTTTTGGTTATCAGGCCGAAGGAAAGTCGATCGACGTGACGGTCACCAGGGAGTCCGACAGCCGGTTCTGGGTCACCAAGGTCACCGTCAGCCATGCCTGACCGGACCGTCGCCGGCCGTGGCAGCGGTTGCACAGGTGCCCGGTCAGTGCTCTGGTGGACGCCAGCAGGTAGTGGGGAGCAGCGATGATCGGTCTGGAACTCGCGGCCGCTCTGCTGCTGGCGGCGGCCGGTCTGAGCAAGCTGCGGCGGCCCTCGCCGACCCGGTCCGCGCTCACCGCCGCGGGCCTGCCGGGCGCACGAATCGTAAGGCCGGCGCTGGTCAATCGCGGTTCGGGTGCCCTTGAGCTCGGCCTCGCCGCGGCGATCCTGCTCGTCGGCGGCCGGGCCGCCGGGCTGCTCGTCCTGCTCAGCTACGGCGCGCTGGCCCTGGTCTCGGCGCGCATGGTCATGCTCGAACGAGGTCAGGACTGCGGGTGCTTCGCGAAGCCGACTCCGATCAGTCACTGGCATACCGCGGTGAACGCGGGGTTCGCGCTGGTGGGATTGGCCGTCCTCGTGCAGCCCCCGGCCGCGCCGATGGCCGGTGGCCTGCCCGCCGGGTCGGCCGGGGTGGCCGTGCTGCTTGCGGCGGTGCTGCTCACGAGCCTGGCTTACCTGGTGATGACCGCGCTGCCGGACCTGCTCTCGACCGCCGCGCAGCTGGAGGCAGCCCGATGATCGCCCTGCAGATTGTGGAATTGGTGGCGTTGGCGGTGCTGGCGGTGCTCGTCGCCGGACTGTTGCGCGGCTACGCCTCGGTGCTGCGCCGGTTGCACGACCTTGATGCCGGCACGCTGCCGGCCGGCACCGGCGGGGCGCCGCCGTTCCGCACCGCGGGTGGCGTGGTCGCGCCGGCGCAGCAGATCGAGGGCCGCGAGGAGTGGGCGCCGTCCCACGACATCGACGGGGTGACGTTGCGCGGCGAGATCGTCTCGGTGCGCACCGTCGGGGTGGCCCAGGACACCATCATCGCGTTCCTGTCCGCCAGCTGCGAGGGCTGCACCGGGTTCTGGCAGGAGCTGGCAGACCGGTCCTGGACCGTGCCGGTGGGCAGCCGGTTGGTCGTGGTCAGCAAGGGCCCGGACGAGGAGAGCCCCTCGATGCTGCAGCAGCTGTGCCCGCCGGACGTCGATCTGGTGATGTCCAGCCAGGCATGGGTCGACTTCGCGGTGCCGGGATCGCCGTACGTGGTCGTCGCCGACGGCCACACCGGCCGGATCAAGGGCGAGGGCTCGGGTTCGTCGTTCACCCAGGTGGGCGGCCTGATCGAGCAGTCGGTCGCCGACGGCCGGCACCCGGCGGTCATCAAGGCGGACGCCGACCGGCGCCGGGCTCGCGACGTCGACAAGCTGCTGCTGTCCGCCGGCATCGGACCGAACGACCCCAGCCTGTACCCGGCCGAGGGCGGTCCGGCGTGACCGGCGTGCGGCCGGCGGTGCGCCAGCTGTCCGGCCACGGACTGTCCATCGGGCTGCTGCCGGCCTGGGAGGGCCGCATCTATCGCCGCACCGTCGGACCAGCCGGTGCCACCGCAGCGCGGCCGCAGGCCGCCGGCTGGCCTGGCGAGCTCAGCCATCCGGTGCTGCACCTGGCGAACTTCGCGCTGCCCGCCAGCCGCGGTGATTTCGGTACCGGTGCGGTGGAGCGGATGAGTGGAGACGGCATCTTCCTCGCGCTGCTGGAGTTCGGCGCGGACTGCCTGGGCACCGCGCTCTACGCCCCGCGCGGCCTGCCCAGGATCAGCCCCGGCCAGTTCAACCCGAACGGCATGCAGCGCAGGGTGGCCGGCCAGGCCGGCTTCCAGCACTTCTGCACCGCCGCCGGCCGGCCGTTCTGCCTGTACGTGGTAATCGGCTCGCATCGCGATGCGGTACGGCTCACCGGCACCGTCAACAGCGTGCTGGACCGGATCGAGGTGGCAGCGTGAGCACGGTTGCTGCCGCCCGGCCGTCCTGGACCGAGCGGGTGGTGAACCGGCTGGCCTCGCGCGTGCGCAGTGTCAGCACCAGCAGGCGCGGCTTCCTCGGTGGCGCGGCGGTGGTCGGAGCCGCCCTGGCGGTGGATCCGTTCGGCTACCTGACCCGGCCGGCGAGCGCGATCGACGCGATCTGCGGCGCGGACAGCACCTGCGCAGCGGGATACACCGTGTTCTGCTGCACCATCAACGGCGGCAACAACACCTGCCCGCCGGACTCCTTCATCGGTGGCTGGTGGAAGGCCGATCATTCCTCGTTCTGCGGCGGCAACGCGCGCTACTACATCGACTGCAACGCCTACCGGGACGGCCGCTACACCTGCCACTGCAACACCACCACCTGTGATCAGCGCCGGGTCGCCTGCAACCAGTTCCGCTATGGCCAGTGCAGCACCCAGATTCCGTGGTCGGACACCGGCCCGGTGCTGTGCCGGGTGGTCTCCTGCACCCCGCCCTGGGTGCAGTTCGGTGGCACCTGCTCCTCCTCCAGCGCTACCGACAACAACACCGCGACGCACTCCGCGCCCTGCCTCAGCGGCCAGGTCCCGGTCGGCGTGGTCGAGGCGATCTCCACCTCCAACGGCTCTGTCTACATCCGCGGCTGGGCCTACGACCCGGACCAGCCGGAGGCGTCGCTCACCATCGCGATCACCCAGGACGGCCGGACGCTGATGGGCATCCACGCCAGCATCCCGCGGCCTGACGTCAACGCCGTGCGGCACATCACCGGCAACCACGGCTTCGAGGTGACCTTCCAGCCGCCGCCGGGCAAGCACACCTACATCTGTTACGCCTACAACGTCGGCGGCGGCAGCGGTAACCCGCGACTGGGTGGCTACACCGTCCTGGTCGCGGATGTGCATGCACCGGTGGGAAAGATGGAACTGTGCAACCCGGTCAATGGGTCCGTGGTGATCGAAGGCTGGGCGTTCGACCGGGACATGCCGAGCTACCCGATGCTGATCGCCATCCGGCAGGACGACAAGCCGCTGATGGGCGTGCACTGCGGCATCCAACGCGATGACGTGAACTCGCACTACGGCATCACGGGATTGCACGGTTTTCATGCGCAATTCCGGCCCACCCCGGGCGCCCACAATTACAAGGTCTACGCGATCAACGCCGGCGCGGGCAGCACGAACACGTTGATCGGCAACCACAGCCTGATCGTGTCGGCGACGGCCGCGGTCGCCGGGCGCTCGGCCTCGGCGACCGAGCTGCCGGGCGCCCGGCGGGTGGTCGGCGAGCTGGAATCGGTCACCGCCGGAGGCAGCTCGGTGCGGCTGGTCGGCTGGGCGCTGGATCCGGCGCGGCCCGCCGAACAGGTCCGGATCGGGGTGTACTGCGACGACGGCAGCCTGCACTGGGCGCCCACCTCGGTGCGCCGGCCGGAGCTGCCCGGTGCCGCCGGCCATGCCGCCGCCGGCTTCGACATCACGCTGCCGGCCGGTCGCGGCGTGCACAGCTACCAGGCGTTCATCGTCGAGCACACCGATCAGGTGCTGCAGCTGGGCACTGAGACGGTGCGCGTCGATCAGGACGGGCCGCTCGGCCGGCTGACGGACGCCTCGGTGGTGGCCGGCCGGGCGCGGCTCACCGGCTGGGTGCGTGACCCGGACGCACCGGGCCGCCGGCCTGTGCTGCAGGTCTATCGCGACGGTGCGCCGGCCATCGATGCCGAGATCGCAGCCACCGACGCAGGCTTCGACATCAGGCTGGCGCACCAGACCGGCAGCCACAGCTACGGGGTGTACGCCCGCCCCGATCGGCCCGGCCAGCGTCCGACCATGATCGACAGCACCGTGCTGCACGACGACGAGACGGTGGCCGCGATGCGCTTTCCCGAATCCTCCTCGCCGCTGCCGGAACCGGACGGGGTGGCCCGGTGACCGCCGTGGCCGTGGCCGGCTTCGCGCTCGCCGCGCTGGCCGGGCTGCGGGGCACCTGGTCGCCGTGCGGGCTGTCCATGGTGTCGGCGATCAACCCGATGGCCGAACGCGCCCGTGGCTACCGCTACTGGCTCACCGCTGCCTGGTTCGTGCTGGGTTCGGTTGCCGGCAGCCTGGCGCTGGCCGCCGTCGCGGCACCCATCGCGTTCCTGCTGTCGGCGGCGAGCCTGCCTGCGCGGGCGGCCGCCGCGACCGGGGCGCTGCTGGCGCTGGGCACGCTCGCCGCGGAGCTGCGGGTCGCTGGCCTTCGGCTGCCGAGGCACCCACGACAGGTGAACGAGCTCTGGCTGACGCAGTACCGGCGGTGGCTGTACGCAGCGGGATTCGGCGCGCAGATCGGTAGCGGCTTCGCCACGTACATCATGACCGCCGCCAACTACCTGGTGGTGGCGCTGGCGGCGCTGACCGGTCGGCCGCTGCTGGCACTGGCCGTCTCGCTGTGCTTCGGTCTGGTGCGCGGGGGCGCGGTGCTGCTCAGCGCCCGCTGCCGCACCGCCGGGCAGTTACGGCAGCTGCACCGGCGGCTGGCCGGCCTCGAACCCTGGTCCCGGCGGTTGCTGGTGGCCGCGCAGGCGGTTGCCGCGGTCGCGCTGGCCGGCGCGGCAGGCGACGGGATGGCAGGCGGCGGCACGGTCGGCGCGGTGGCGGTCGGCGGTGCGGTCGGGTTCGTGCTGCTGTTCGCGGCGGTCCTGCGGTCGTCCGGCCGCAGGCGCTCGTCGGCCGCGCGCCGCTCGCGGCATGCCGGCCAGCCAGTCACCGCGACGCCGGTTGCTGCGGCCGCAGAAGTCACAACTGCATAGCACCACCTGCGACCGGCATCCCGCCGGCCGTGCCTGACCGGATCCGCCCGTGCGGTGGATTCAGGCGGTAACCCCGCCACAGCGGAAAACAACGCCCGCATCCTTTTCCACGATCGGGCCATACATGCGTTCCAGGACTATCGCCGGCGGCGGGGTGCTCGTGCTGCTCGCCGGGCTGATCACCGCCGCCCTGCTCGGCTCAGCGGCGCTCGCACCGCCCGCCGCCGCCTCCACCAGTTCGAACGCGGCGGCTGCGGTCAGCTATGCCGGTCAGCACGGTTACCGGTCCTCGATCGGGGTGATCGACACGTCGACCGGCGCCTTCTCCGGGGCCGGTGACTACAGCAGCGGCTACGCCTCCGAGTCGGTGATGAAGGTCTTCATCGCGACCAGGCTGTTGCTGACCGGACAGATGACCGGTTGGAACGCGAGCACCGCCTACAAGATGATCACGCAGTCCGACGACGCCTCGGCCGACGCGCTGTACGGCCGGGTCGGTGGCGACGGGGTGATCACCTGGGTCAAGCAGGCGCTGAACATCCCGAACCTCGGCTCGCCACCCCTGCGGCCCGGCTGGTGGGGCGGCACGCAGATCACCGCCGCCGGCATGGCCACCTTCTACAACGTCGTCCGGCACCGCCCGGACGTGTGGAACTGGCTCGGCAACGCCATGCACAACGCGACCGAGTACGGCTCCGACGGCACCTACCAGTTCTTCGGCATCCCGTCTGCGACCAGCGGCGCCGGCATCAAGCAGGGCTGGGGCGGCGACGACGCCGCGGGCCAACCGGCGTTCAACTCGACCGGGCTGGTCAACGGCGACCGGTACGCGGTCGTCATCCTCACCCAGGGCGGCAGCTACGGCGCGCCGATCGCCGGCATGCTCACCGCCGAGGCGCGGCTGCTGATGCCGGGCGGCCGGCTCTCCAGCGACGATCCGGTCGGTGGGCTCAGCGCCTGGTCGTTGCACGGGCGCTACCTGACCATCACCGGCTGGGCACTGGATCCGAATGCGCTGACGGCGCAACTGTGGATCGGTTTCTACGTGAACGGAAAGCCGCTGCCCCACGGCGTCACCACGCTCTATCGCGGCGACATCAACGCCCACTTCCACACCACCGGCAACCATGCCTTCAGCCAGACTCTGCAACTGGCGGACGGACCGAACACGGTCTGCGTGTACGGGCTGAACGCCGGGCCCGGCTCCAACACCACGCTGGGCTGCCGCAGCGTGCCATTGACCGGCACCCCGCTGGGTGGCATCAGCGCAGCCACCCAGAAGGGCCTGGTCACCACCGTGACCGGCTGGACGTTCGACTACGACGTGCCCGACTCACCCCTGCTGGTAAGGGCATACGTGAACGGCAAGTATGCGGCCGGAGCGTGGACGACGGTGCCGCGCGGCGACATCAACGCGAGCCTGCACGGCACCGGCAACCACGGCTTCGCGATTCCGGTGACACTACCCACCGGGTTGAGCACCATCTGCGTGTACGCGCTGAACCAGGTGCACGGTCAGAACGCGAACCTGGGGTGCGTGAGCAGGCGGGTGTCGCAGTCGCCGATCGGATCGTTGGATCCGATCGCGGTCAGCGGCAGCACGGCCACGGTTACCGGGTGGGTGCTCGACTTCGACGCGCCCGCCTACTCGACGGGCTACGTGCTGGACCTGAACGGACGGCACGTGGGCTGGGGCCCGACGCCGGTGGTGCGCGCCGATGTCAACGCCGCCTACGGCGTCAGCGGCGCGCACGGCTTCCAGGTGTCGTTGACGCTGGCGGCCGGGGTGAACCGGATCTGCGCTTGGGGCATGAACACCGGGCCGGGCGGCACGGTCGCGCTGGGCTGCCGGACGGTCACAGTGGCCGCCTCGCTGCCGGGCACCGTTTCCCCGGCACCGTCGCCGCCCGCGCCACCTGCCGCTTCCGGCGCCCCCGCACCGTCGAGCTCCACACCCGCCGGCTCGGCGCCCTCGGCTGATGCGCCGGTCAGCAGCACGCCGTCGAGCTCGGCGCCGTCGGGCTCAGCACGGGCGAGCTCAGCACCGTCGGGCTCAGCACCGTCGGGCTCAGCACCGTCGGCGCCGCCCTCGCAGGCACCGGCCGGGTAGGTATCGAACGCTGCTCGAGCCGCGTAAATCCGTTGCTAAACCATGCTTTGTTTACGATGGAGTGATGGTTACGTGCGGCGTGTGCGGCGAAACCGGCAACCCGGGCGGCATCTTCTGCCGCAACTGCGGAGCGGAACTGCCCCGGCGCGGCGTGGGAGTGCCGGATGCTCAGACCACGGTGCTGCCGAAGGTGGCGGGCGCTGGCGGCGAGCCCCCGGACGCCGCTGCGCAGCGGACGGCGCACCTGCCGCCACCGCCGGACGCGGGCTGGCAGCAGCCCTACCCGCCCGCCGGCGAGCAGCAGGTCGCAGGCTACCCGGCCGGCGAACAGCCCACCGAGCAGCAACTGCCGGCCTACCTGCAGCCGCGGACCACTCAGGCCGGCTACCAGGGACCACTGGCCGGCTACCCCGACGAGCCACCTCCCCTGCCGCTGCCGGTGCGGGACGGGCCGCCTGGCCGTCCGAACAACCGCGGCGTCATCCTGGCCACCGTCATCGGCGGCGTGCTCGCCCTGGTGCTGATCGCGTTCGGGTTGGCGATCTTCTTGCTCAGCCAGGGCAACTCCACCCATAAGACAGCCCAGCCACCGATAGTGGCAAGCAGCTCGGCGGCCACGACTGCGCCGGCCAGCTCCACCCCGGCCACCAGCCCGAGCCCAACGACGAGCCCGACGCCCGCCGACGCCACGTTGAAGGCGGCACAGCTCACCGCGCTCAAGCAGCTAGCCGGCCTGGTCAGCCAGAGTGGCACCGCGCGCTCCGGAATTCAGACCGCGCTGGACCAGATCGGCTCGTGCAAGTCGATCAATCAGGCGATCGGCACGCTGACGCAGGCCGCTGACACGCGCAACGGCCTGTCCGGTTCGGTCAGCAAGCTCAACCTGGCCGCCATCCCGACCGCACCGCAGCTCGTCGCCTCCTTCCAGCAGTCGATGCAGGAGTCGGCGGCCGCCGACACCGGCTACGCCAACTGGGGGCGGCAGGTGAGCCGCTCCTGCAAGAAGACCGCGCCACACACCAGCGCCTGGCGCGATGCGCAGGTGCACGACGGGCGCGCGACAGCGGCGAAGACCACTTTCGCCAACCAGTACAACGCGGTGGCGCGGGCGCTGGGTCAGCCAGGTATCACGCCGGCGCAGTTCTGACCACCGAGCCGGTCGTGCTGCGGCGAAGCCTTGGCTTCGCCGCAGCCCGTCGGAGTCAGAGCACCTTGGACAGGAACGATCGGGTGCGCTCGTGCTGCGGATTGGCCAGCACCTCCCGCGGATTGCCGGACTCGACCACCACTCCGCCGTCCATGAAAACCAGCTCGTCCGCGACCTCGCGCGCGAAGCCCATCTCGTGCGTCACCACGATCATGGTCATGCCGTCCTGGGCGAGCTGCTTCATGACGTCCAGCACCTCACCGACCAGTTCCGGGTCCAGCGCGGAGGTCGGCTCGTCGAACAGCATCAGCTTGGGATCCATCGCCAATGCCCGGGCGATCGCGACCCGTTGCTGCTGGCCGCCGGACAACTGCGCCGGGTAGGCGTGCGCCTTCTCCGACAGCCCGACCCGGGCCAGCAGCTCCTGGCCGCGTGCCATGGCCGCGTCCTTCTTCATGCCTTTGACCTGGATCGGCGCCTCGGTGATGTTCTGCAGCGCGGTCTTGTGCGGGAACAGGTTGAAGCGCTGGAACACCATGCCGATGTCACGGCGCTGCTTGGCCGCGTCGCGGGGGTGCATCTCGTGCAGCTTGCCGCCACGCTCGTGGTAGCCGACCAGCTGGCCGTCCACCCACAGGCGGCCGGCCGAGATCTGCTCCAGATGGTTGATACAACGCAGGAACGTGGATTTACCCGATCCGGACGGGCCGATCAGGCACAGCACCTCGCCCCGGGTCACCGTCATGTCGATGCCCTTGAGCACCTGCAGCGCGCCGAAGTACTTGCACACGCCCTCGGAACGGACCATCACCTCGGCCATCAGATACCCCCTGCACTGTGCTCGCGGCCGAAGGACTGTGCGTTGGCCAGCGCCTGCAGCTGTCGCGCCGACATCTTTCGTGAGGCGCCGCGGGCGAAGTAGCGCTCCAGGTAGAACTGGCCGACCATCAGGATCGAGGTGAACAGCAGGTACCAGGCCGAGGCCACGATCAGCATCGGGATCGGGTTGAAGGTCTCGATGGACAGGTCACGGGTGCGGCTGTACAGCTCGTAGCTGTAGGGCACCGCGGTCACCAGCGATGTCGTTTTCAGCATGGAGATCAGCTCATTGCCGGTCGGCGGGATGATCACCCGCATCGCCTGCGGCAGCACGATCCGCGTCATCGTCTTCGACCAGCTCATGCCCAGGGCGACGGCCGCCTCGTTCTGCCCCTCATCCACGCTGGTGATGCCGGCCCGCACGATCTCGGCCATGTAGGCGGCCTCGTTCAGCGTCAGCCCGATGACCGCCAGCCAGAAGTAGGAGAAGAACGTGTTGGTCTTGATGTGCGCGAACTGCACCACGAACGGGATGCCGAGATCCAGGTGCTTGTAGATGGTCGACATCAAGCCCCAGAAGACGAGCTGCACGTACACCGGGGTGCCCCGGAAGAACCACAGGAACAGCCAGCTGACCGAGCGCAGCACGGGATTCGGCGACAGCCGCATGACGGCCAGGATGATGCCCAGCACGATTGCGGCCGCCATCGCGTAGAAGGTCAGCAGCAGCGTGATCATCGCGGCCTGTTCGACCCGCACGTCGAACAGGTACTTGCCGACCGCGCTCCAGTCGTAGGCGCCGTTGGTCGCCGCGCCGTAGATGAACAGCGCCAGCAGGATCAGCACCACCGCGGCGGCGATCCACCGGCCGGGCCGGCGCAGCGGCACCGCCTTGATGAGTTCCGGCTGGGCGTCAGCCGTGCTCGGCCGGCGCCCAGCCGCAGACTCGGTCGACATCTAGCTGGAGGCGCCGTTGATGGTGGCCTGCGGGATGGCGCCGCTCTCCACGCCCCACTTGGACAGGATCTGCTTGTAGGTCCCGTCGTCCATCATCGCCTGGATCGCCTTCTGCAGCGCCTGCTGCAGGCCGGAGTTGTTCTTCGCCACGGCCAGGCCGTACGGGGCTGCACCGTAGATGTCACCGGCCAGCTGCAGCTTGCCCGAGGACTGCTTCACCGCGTACTCGGTGATCGGCGAGTCGGCGTCGAAGGCGTCGGCCTTGCCCAGGATGACGGCCTGGTTGACCTGGTCCTGGTCATCGATCTTGATGATGGTGATCGCCTTCTTGCCGGCCTTGGTGCAGGCCGCGCTCTTGGCCGGCAGGTCGTCGGTCTGCTCGGTGGTGCCGGTCTGCACCGCGACGGTCAAGCCGCAGGCGTTGTTCGGGTCCACCGTCTTGCCCGCCGGCGCGGCCCACTGCATGCCCGCCGTGTAGTAGTTGATGAAGTTGACCTGCGCCTCGCGCTCCTTGTTGTCGGTGAACGAGGACATGCCGACGTCGAACTTCGCGCCCTTGACGCTGGGGATGATGGTGTCGAAGCCGGACTCGACGTAGTTGGTGGTCAGACCGAGTTCCTTGGCGACGCCGTCCAGGAAGTCGACCTCCCAGCCGATGATCTTGCCGGAGGAGTCCTTGTATTCGTTGGGCTGGTAGGGAACGTTGATGCCGACGTTCAGCTTGCCGGCGGACTTGATCGAGTCCGGCAACAGCGCGGCGGCCGCGTCGTTCTTGCTGATCTCGCCGACCGTCTTGCTGCTGGTCGGCGCGCTGCCGGCGTTGTTCGAGTTCTTGCTGTTGTTCACGCACCCGGTGAGCGCCAATGCTCCGGCGGTGAGAACGGCGGCCGCCATGGCCGAACGTCGGATCGACAAGGTCTTTCCTACCTTCCCTGAGTCTTCGGTGCCCGGCACGCGGGTCAGCCGCGGTGCCGATTCGGTGAACTTTAGGCGGCGGGCGTTGCGCGCAGGCAACGGGTGCCGGGCTGCAACGAAACCGTAACGACGCGACGGCCGGTGCCGGGCTGATTGACCGGGTTCGCGCGGGTACGCGCGCCATCCGGCCGGCGTGGTCCGGGCTAACCGGTCAGGCGAGCAGCTCGCCGATCACCCGCGCAGCGTCGGCCGGGCTGAGTGCCAGCGTGCCGCGACCGGCGCTGAGCTCCACCCGCACCACCGCGGGGTCCGACGTCGGACTCGCCCGCCCCCAGGTCCAGATGCCGTCCTGCTCGGCCAACCGGCGCGCGTTGCGCTCGAACCGCTCGGCAGTCACCTGCAGCAGCAGGTGCACCATCGGCACCTGGGGAGGATCCGGCAGCACGGTGACACCGCCGACGCCTTGCAGCTGCTGGGCGATGGCGCGCAGGTGCGCCAACCTGGCAGGCATCTCGGCAAGCCGCTCGGGCAGCAGTCGCAGCGCGGAACCGGCCAGCGGCCACAGCCCGAACAGGGTGCCGCCGAGGCGTCGCCGCCATTCCCGCACCTGGGCGACGTCCTGCTCGGATCCGGCCACGCAGCAACCCGGCAACGCGCCGATACCCTTGTAGAACGAGACGTAGACGGTGTCGAAGAGGCCGGCGATCTCGGCCGGCGAGCGCTCCAAGCCCGCCGAGGCCTCCCACAGCCGGGCCCCGTCCAGGTGGGTGGCCACGCCCCGCTCGCTCGCCCAGGCCAGTTGCGCCTGCAGTTCCTGCCAGCTGGGCAGCAGGCCGCCGAGCTCGCGTTGCGGCAGCTCCAGCAGCAACGCGGCCGGAATTTCGGCCACCGTGTCCAGATCGGCCCGGCTGAGCGGCTGCGTCGGGGAACCGACCGGCCGTCCGATCAGGTCGTGCAGCCGGGTGTGCGCCTGTCCCTCGTACAGCTCGAGATGACAAGTCGGATGCCACAGCACGGTCCGGCTGGTGCGCCGGTCGGCGTGCACCCGCAGTGTCGCACCCTGGGCCATCGTGCCGCTCGGTAGGAACACCGCGGCGGGCTTTCCCAGCGTGCGGCTGACCACGTGCTCCAGCTCGGCGACCACGCCGCCCTCCCCGTAGACGTCCGGGGTCAGCTCAGGATCGACCGAGGCCAGCTGCTCGCCCGGCCGGACCGGCCCGTCGCCGTGCAGGAAATGCGAGCAGGCCAGGTAGCGGGCGCGGGTCTCGGCATCCATTGCTTCAGTCTGCCGGAGCCCCGCTACCCGGCGCGCTCGAGCCGAACTCTCCTTCGGGCCGACTGCTCGTTCGCGCCGGATGTTCGCTCAGGTCGGCGTGCCGCTACCCAGCACCAATGAGGTTTCCAGCAGCAGCGCATGCACGAACGCCTGCGGCAGGTTGCCGCGCAGCTGCCGCTGCTGCAGGTCGAACTCCTCGGCCAGCAGACCGGGCGGCCCGCTGGCCGAGCGGTTGCGCTCGAACAGCCGGAACGCTTCGGTCACGTTGCCCTGCTGCGCCTCGGCCAGTGCGGTGATGAAACCGCAGAGCACGAACGCGCCCTCGGTCTCACCCAGCTGGTGCTCGCCGTGGCGGTAGCGGTAGACGTAGCCGTCGTCGCTGAGCTGCTCGCGGACGGCGGCCAGGGTGGCCCGGGTGCGCGAATCCTCCGGCCGCAGCGCGCCGCGGACGGCGGGTAGCAGCAGCGAGGCGTCCACCCCGTGCTTGCTCGGGCTGCGTTGCCAGTGGCCGGTGGCCGACAGGCAGCGGCGGCTGGTCTCGGCGCTGATGACGGTTGCCAGCCGGGTCAGCCGATCAGCGTCACCGAAGGCGTCGATGGCAGCGGCCTGGCGCAGACCTGCCACGCAAGCCAGCCGGGAGTGTGCCCACCAGTCGTCGTGCAGCTCCCAGATGCCGGCGTCCGGCTGCTGCCAGCGCTGCTCGATGACCGCGACGGCTGTCTTGGCGGCGGTGATCAGGTCCTGGTCGATCATGCCCAGCCGCGCGGCGGCGGCGAACAGCTGCAGCGCCTCGCCCGGAGCGTCCAGCTGAAACTGCTGGTTCACCCAGTTGCCGCGCACGTCCGCCCCGCCCGGGTAGCCGGGTAGCGGCAGCGTGCTCTCGTTCGGCACCCGCCCGCCGGAGGCGGTGTAGGCGGGTTTGAGGTCCGGGCCATCGGCGATCAGCGCGGCCGATACGAAGCGAACCGCGTCGGCCAGCAGCTCGTCCGGCCCGTGCCGTGCCACCGCCAGCCCGGCATAGCACTGATCGCGGATCCAGACGTAGCGATAGTCGTAGTTGCGCCCGGCGCGGGCCTTCTCCGGCAGCGACATCGTCGCCGCGGCCACCATGCCGCCGCCGTTGCTGGTGAGCCCGCGCAGCACCGCGTAGGCGTGCTTCGTGTCGATCGGAGCGGCTGATCCGGCGAAGTCCGGCACACCGGCCCAGGCCGCCCGGGTCCGCTGCCACAGCTGGTCGGGATCCAGGCTGCCGTCGCACTGCCGGTCGCTGATCTGCAGCACCAGGTCGTGGTGCTCTCCGGGCGGCACCGTGATCTCCAGCGCCAGCTGGCCATCGCCGTCCACCACGGCACCAGCCGCGCCGGTCCAGTGGAACCGCAGGTCGCCGGTGTGGCCGGTCCAGCAGCCGTCCGCGGTGCGGGTGAGTTCGTGCATGCGCTCCTGGCCGAAGTGGGCCCGCACGTCCAGCAGGATGCGCACCCTGGCCGGCTTGTCGCCGGCGACGATGCGGCGCAGGATCACCGCGCAGTGCGAGTCGGCCGGCCTGGCCAGCGCGTCATGGCACTCGAACGCTGTGTCGCTGGTGACCCAACGGTTGTGCCACACCAGCGAGCCGGATTCGTAGTAGCCACCCCAGACGTGGCGGTCCACCGGGGTGACCGCGTAGGCGCCGGCGCCGCCGACCAGGGTGGCGAAGACCGCGTCGTCGTCCCAGTGCGGCGCGCACAGCCAGGCCAGATCGCCCTGCGGCCCGCACAACGCGCCGCGTTCGCCGTCGGCGATCAGCGCGTACTCGCGCAGCACGTGCGGGACGAAGTCCGCCAGTTCGTTGTTCATGCTCGGCCCTCCGTGGCGGCGTGCCGGCTGGCGAGCGCGGCGCC